>NZ_JAMKFF010000004.1:0-241478 GCF_023574125.1 Corynebacterium intestinale | reverse complement strand
AACATGCGCCTCACCACCAACACATAACCACCAACAACGCCTGAGTAAGACACCGCTACCGGATACTCACTCAGGCGCTACCAGATACTCACCACACCGCTACCATTTCAGTCTTCTGAACAGCAAGACCGATGATGGTCGCAATCGCCGCCACCAGTGGGACGTCGACTGGGAAAGCGGGGGCAAGCTCGGGACGCTCAGCGATGTAATAAATCGCCATCGACGCCACGATGACCACTACCGCCACAATCATGAGTACAACGGCAAAGAACTGGAACCGAACTGAAAGCGCGCCCCTCATGACCAATTCAGGAAACGTGACGCGGAAGACGAGTGTAACCGCCGACGCATTCAACGCGACGACGCACGAGAACCCCAGCGTAAGCGCCCACCCAGCAATAAACGCATGAGTCCGGCCAAGCGCCGCCATAGCGAACGCCACCCCACCACCGGTGAGCGGCAGCGCACGTTTCTGGCAAGTTTAGAGAGTATTGATTAGGCGTACGCCAGATCTAATAGATCAGGGGATGCGACACTATTCGCTACCCCAACTGTGGCCGGTACTTCTCCATAATCGCCTCAATATCGCGGAAAAGAGTTGGCCCATACTTCGGGTGGCGCAAACCAAACTCCACACTCGCTGGGATAAAGCCGGCGGGATTTCCTAGGTCGTGGCGAATACCGTCGTGTACAACAACGTGGACAGGGTGGCCTTCGGAGATAAGCAAATCAATTGCGTCGGTTAACTGAAGCTCTCCCCCCTTCCCCGGAACGATGCGCCGCAGAGCATCAAAAATCGCCCGATCCAACAGGTAGCGCCCAGTAGCCGCTAGATTTGAGGGCGCATCCTCCACCGCGGGCTTTTCTACCATGCCCACGACCTTCTTTACGCGGTCATTGTCAGTGCTCTCAATATCAAACACGCCATAGTTGGATACATGGTCGGGCTCCACTTCAACCGCTAGGAGCACCGATCCTCCGCGCTCTTGGCGAACGCGAATCATCTCACTCATAGCAGCAGTGGGCTCGATGACATCATCCGGAAGCATGACGGCAAAGAAATCCTCGTCCTCATCGAGCACCCCCTCAGCCAAGCCTACCGCATGACCCAATCCCAAAGGCTTGTCCTGCACAACAGCCACCGGCTGAATAATCTGCGCAGCACGCTCAACCTTTACCGCCTGCTCATCCTTGCCACGAGCGCGGAGTGTTTCCACAAGTTCCGGGAACTCATCAAAGTGCCGCATCACTTCGTCTTTGCGGGGCGAGGTTACAATTGCCAACCTCGTCGCCCCGGCCCCTGCGGCCTCCTCCGCAATCATCTCAATACCCGGGGTATCCACGACTGGCAGAAGTTCCTTCGGAACAGTCTTGGTAGCGGGAAGGAAACGCGTACCCATACCAGCTGCGGGGACAACAACAGTGCGGACAGAAGTCAAGTTAGCCATAGAGCAATCTTAGAGGACGTCACATTAACTCTCTGCTTTGGGATAGTCGCGCGATTTTCCCTCTCACGCAGCCATGCTTAGCGACGCCTCGAGCCGCCCCGTTGCGAGTGGCCACGACCTGACGCATCAAGAGCTAACCGCAAAAGTCGTCTTTGCTCGTATGCGAAAAGTCTCCCATTCGCAGACGTTTCTTAACAAAGAACTTTAAGGAAAAGCGCTCTTACTATTTCAAATACTACAAGGAAGACATCTGCGCTTATCCTTCGTTAGCTCAACCGACACCACAAGGAGCCTTGCTGCCAGAATTGACAGCTAACACTAGAAGGAAATCAACACTCATGAGAGGTATTACTACAGTTCTATTGGTCCCCTGTCAGCAAAGATCGCAAGAGAAGCCTGCGGTTGCGATACCAACCACAAGCTGTTAAATGTTCTGCAATTCGAAATCGGTTACTCTACAACCCGTAGGATCCGTTCAACCTTATCTACTCAGGTGGCGCGGCAGTAAACAAGCCCGAGAACCGGCGCGGGAGACTGTCCTAAACTAGGTTCTCCCGCGCCGCCCGAACTTACGAAACGGTGTCATACATCGAATTACCTACGCCGGTTCCTAAAGAAAACTAACTATGGAACACTGTGCGGGATCGGCATGGTCGATGTATAAAGCTCGATAAACCTTTCCATGCGATAGCGATCTTCAACATAGTCCCTACCTTCCTTGGCTCGAGCTTTAAAGACCTCGTAGTCTCGACACTCCAAAACATAGTCGCGCATATCTGCCAAGGAATCGAAAATATACTGATTCGGGTACATGTATTCTGCACCAGCCCATGGACGAAGAAGAGTGATGTTTGATGCTGCAAATCCCTCGGCAGCCGCAACGTGAGATCCTTCGGCATCACTAAGCGAAAGAACAAACCCTTTATCTGCCAGTTCGGTCTTTGTGTCGACCCACCCCTGGAAATGAACAGCAGAGCCGAGCCCATTACGCTCAATAAACCGCTCACATTCCGAGAAGTATTCACGTTCGGCCGGATCATTGATGACCCAGCCCAACTCGTCCGGTCGGCGCCCAAACACCGTCAGTGAATAGCGCGGATCTACCTCTTTAAGCTGCCGCAAGAGCTCCAATGCTCTCCTATAGCCTTTACGAATCGGAATGCTTCCAACCATCACAAGATTGAAAACTTTGGCAGGGTCTGAACTAGTCATGTACTCAGACGTCTGGATATAGTTCGGAACATAAGTGACTATTTCCCGATCAAATCCAAAAACAGACTGCGTTTCCTCAAACATTCCAGGAGCAATTGTAATCACTTTATCCACAGCAGCTCTGTCGAGCTGGTTACCATAGTCCTTCGTGGTTTCAAATCTATGGAGCCGAACAGCCAGTGATTGACGTGGATTTTTGTTCTTCGAGTACCACACTGCATTGCCAAGCATCCATTCGCAGTGGATTGAATCAGCCCAATCGAGCAAGCGGCGGCTTCGCTCTTCATCATGCGAGTCATGCCCAGTCCATTCATCCACGCAAACTTGATAATACTTGGACAGTTCAGGCACAGCCGGAAGAATGAACCGAAGATCATAGCCAGCAATGAGCAGTCGAATCTTAATGGCTTCTTGGAATTCGGCATACTTCCCGTCGAGCACAAAGTCTCTTAGCTGAGCAAAACGTGGACCGTATGTAAAGGCGCGAACCTGCGGTTCAAATTCGTTTAGAAAATCACTTAGACGGCGAAAATCTTCCTCGGCAAAACCGCCTTGGTTATAACGAATCATATTCTGGAACGCAGCTTGAAGAGCAATCTGCCCCCGGAGACCGAAATAGTCAATACCAATGGTTGAAAGGATGTCTGCCGATCGACGCCAAGCCGATAAGTGATTATCCAACTCACGCTTCTGATACTGCTGAGTACTTGAAGACTTAGTCCCGACTTTTACAGTGTTGTAGCGGAAATCTGGCTCAGCAGAGTATTGAACATTCGCTTTAACCAAAGCCTTATATAAGAAAATGGCATCTTCAGCCAGGCGTAGGTCCTCCGGCCATTCGAGGCCTTCATCCATCATGAACTTCCGCCGATAGAGTCCGCAAACTGTTGTGCTGTGGTACCGGACTACACGCCGCACCCGCTCGATACGCGGCATTGATTCATCCCAATCAGGAATAACGTTCATCTTTAATTCAGAACGTCCGTCGAATCTCAGTAGAGGTGCTCGTACCACATCTGCTTGGGTACGCTCCGCTAATGAAAGCTCAGCCAAGATACCGTCCGCAAGAATCTTGTCGTCCGAATCCAAGTGGAACACATACTTGCCCTTTGCAACCTTCAAGGCCTGATTCCTAGGCACAGAAGGGGTACCAGTATTAGCAGGCAGCTGGAAACATGTTACCCAATCTCGGGTAGAGGAGAACTCCAGCACCTTGTCGTATGTATCATCCGTAGACTTGTCGTCTGCGAAGATAACTTCGAGATCCTCTACACGCTTCTTCAACGCGTCGAGCGATGAAAAGCAATCAAATATTTTACTACTAACGTTGTAGCTTGGGACGATGATACTTAGTAACGGTTCCATTCTTCACCCTGACTTAAACACAGTAAGCTTGCACGTCTTTGCCTTTGACTCGGCTTTCCAAGACTGAAGGCAAACTCAACTGCGATACGAGAAAAGGACTTTCTGCCGGAGTTGAGACTATTCGATAAGTTTGATCAGTCTTTGTCGAGTCGACTGATGTTCTAGAAACAATAGGCAAATCGATGTATTGACTGTGCAACGCCATCCTCTCTATCGCGGCCTTGTCCAGCCCACGCTCGAAGAAATCACTGGCATTCACTAGGACGCCATATTCGAAACGATCAAATACCTCGTCGACGGAGCACTCGCCATTGAGCAGAAGCTTTTCAAATACGACTCGGACGCCATGTCTATTCCATTTGGTCAATGCATCGGCGTAAGTAAGGTTATCGACACTGGCGTCAAGAAGGATAACCTTTGGGCCTCGCCAATTGTCCATCAAGGTTAGTGCATCGAACGCCTTTTCTGTTTCTTCCCAATTAGATGTGGAGACAATAAAAGCCCCCGCCTGCTCGCTCTTCTGATACGAAACTTTCACGGTATCGAGAATCTGCTCAAAACGCTTCTTGTAGGTGTGATCCTTCAAGACCTTTATGAGATTTTTCTCCTTACTGAGGCGCTTTTGCTCTTCGGACAGATTCTTTAGTCCGTCAGGATTCCGATCGAGGTACAGCACGTCGTTTCCAAAGTAATCAAAGACGCCTTCAGAAAAGTTGGAGACAACATATGTATTGCAAGCCATCAGCTCAAAAATCCGTCGAGCGAACATCGTCGGTGATTTCGTCTCGGTGTTGATTGTCATACCGATCTCCGAGCCCTTGTACACCTCGGCGACACGGTCATTTGGAACTGCAGGCTTGATGAAAGTACGGAATTCTTCTGGGTAAAAATGGCTCTCGTCCGAGCCACCGTAGAATCTATCGAAAATCTGTAGGTTAAACTCCGATTCCATCACCGAATTGAACATCCGATCCATCGCCTCACAGCGCGAAGTATGATTCGAATACCAGCCGCCTGCGAAGTTCACGGCTTTACTACGGTCACCGCTTTCGAGGGGATTGAACAGGCGAGGTTGCACTGCAAAGGGCAAAACGTTGACGCTTGGATGAGCATATTCCTTTTTATACCTGTTTACTGATGCCAAATCCGTGGTGAAAATATGATCAAACTTGAGCGCGGTATCTACAAAATTATGCCGCTTGTCGTCATAGTGAGACGGATCCTCTTTATTCCAAAATACAGTAGGAATATTACGGCGTTTACAGTATTCGAGGATATCAAGGAGTTCACGACGATTTTCGTTCGGGAAATTCGACGACGAATAAACCCGCCCCTTCCAAGGACGCGAATCTGAATCAGCACCGCTCCAAGCAGATTCACAAAGGAAGACATCTGGTTGAAAATCATCCATTTGTTCTTTCCACTTCTCAGGAGAGAGGGAAATCATTTCACACTCGTAGCGGAAACAGTTACTTGAAAACTCGTCCAGAATAGCTGCGACTTTAACATCAGTTGCTTTACGTCGTGTATTCCAGGACGTATTCTGCTCAGTCAAACTAATGGTCAAGTCATTACTTATTTCGACCGAGCCTGCCCATCTATGTATCTCTAGTTCCAGAACTTTAGCTTGAACCGGAATCGACAAGGTGACACAATTTTCAAGACGCTCCCCGTCGGCAGCCAAGTATGAGAAATAACCAAACTTGTCACTGTAACTATTAAGAACACGATGTTCGATTTGGTTACCGTACTGGTCGAAAGCAGCGACCGCTAGGACAGCCGCGCGACGCTCTGAGAAGCCATTCGGAGATCCGACAGTGATCCGAACGTCGGCTCGGTTACAATTAGATACTTCCAATGAAGCCTTGAGAGGCTCATCGGCCAGCTCGAGAAAGTCATACGCAGGTAGGTTGGGAGCAATCTTAACACCGAGCTTTCGCACCGTTTGTTTGGGCGTGCGCTGGACAATTCCAATGTCTTCGCCTGAGGTAGGTCTGATCGAGTACTCAGGCCTTTCCCGATTGTCCCTTGCGGAAGTCCGCAAATCAGCTTCCAAAGCTTGCGCTATTTGGACACTGCCATTAGCAGCTCCTTTATTCTCAGGAATACGGGAAGACTTAACCCTAGTAAGCATCTCTAGCGCTTCGGCTTTGGTAAGAAGCCCTGATTCGGCGAGGGCTTGTCGAAGCTCAATCGCAATCTGGGAGCTTCTACCACCCACGCTACGAACCGGCTGAGAGTCCTTAAAGCTTGAGCCCTGCACCGCCCTTTCAGACTCCCACATTTGCAACAGCTTCGCGTTGGTGCGTTGGTTCTGCCGCTCCTGACGTGTAAGGTACGCGACCACACCACCCGCAATGGCAACTCCGCCCAACAACAAAATCGCCAATGTTAATGTTGAGTCAACTTCTGCACGCCCCAGGAGCGCTGCCAAAAGTAGCAGCAGTGTTCCGAAAACGAACAGACCAACATTAAATACAAAAAACTTTGGTTTCTTCACAATCCAGTTTGCCATTCCATGGTTAGCTACGTACGTTGCTTGAATACGATTCTCCCACTGCAAACCCTTTCCGGCAACTCATTCGGTAGACGGATTTGCAGACGATCTCCAAACAACGAAACCCAGTGTGTTTCGTCTTGCCTTATGTTCTACGCCCCATTGGAGCCAATTCTTTTACATAGAACTTCGTCCCACTGAGACATAACCACTTCTTTATCCCATTTGGAAGAGTATTCGCGTGCCCGACTACCCATGGAGGGGAACGCACCCCTTTCTCCGCTTTCAAGAATCGTTTCCACTGCTTTAGCTGTCCCTGTTTCGGACGCAAAAGGACCGAATATATCCTCAACGCCTTCCCTATCCCACAGCAGCGGTACACACCGACTAGCCATTGCTTCTGCAGGCGCAAGATGAAAACTTTCTAGTTCGCTAGGCGATAGAATGTACCCTATTCCTCGATACCAAGAAGCTATGTCTGCGGTGAAACCATCAAACGCAACGTGTTCTTTTAAAGCTCTCGATGAGGCAATACGATTAAAGAACTCTAGGTATAGCTGCTTTTGCAGGGGATCATCCCATACATGGGGGTACTCCCAAGGAAACCTTCCCTTGAATCTAAGTGTGTAGCGGGGATCCTCTCTGATAACTGACTCAATTAAATCTAGAGCCCTATCTGGCCGCTTAAGGAACGGAACATAGCCGACCATTCCAATTGTAAACTCAGCATTGCGGACTTTCGGTCTATCGAAATCGTCTAAATCAATAGAGTTGGGAATTACCGCCGTCTCCACACCCTGCATCCCAAACTTTGCTACAGCCGTTCGCCTGACCCATTCTGAAACAAATATCATTGAGTCGACTCTTTCCCAAAGGACCTGATCCATCCAAGGTCCTTCAAGCTCAAAACGGTGAAGCCTTGAAACGAGTTGAGTCGATGGCTGGCAATTCTTCGAGTACCATTCAAGCGCTGGACCAGCCCACTCACAAAATACCACGTCAGCCCATTCAACGAGCTCCTCGCTTAGGAGTTCGTCGTGTTCGTGGAGGGTCTTCCAGGGGTCCTGCCTCACCTCGTACCTATCCGATCGCATTAAGTGCTCCATCAATTCACCCATAAATTTTAGGTCATGAGATGCTACGACAATACGGACCGGCCCCTCCACAAAATCTGGGTCCGGCACTGGGGTATCGATTGCGCGCGAAAAAGCACGTTCTAAGCGGCTAATGGCAGCCCTCATCGAAAAATGCTCGCTTGCACGCCACGCAGCAGTCTGCGCCTTTGAAAGCTCGGGCAACGCAGAAACGATCCTCTGCGCAATGGTGCTTATCGTATCTACAGCGTCGACAAAGAAGGGGTATCCTTCCCCCCAAATCTCACAATGGTCTTGAGTGCGATTGATCAACGGCGCTGCGCTAGCCGCCCCATATTCCAAAGCCTTGGTTGATACTTCCAAGCTAGAATCTAAATTTTCGGTTCTACAACCATACCCAATATCTGAATTACCAATGCGTTTGATTACTTCGTCTCGTGGCAGTACTCCATACCATTTGACGCCACTTGATGGATCAGAGTCAGCCTCCTCAAGAGCACGGCGCATTGTATGCTCCCACTCCGGAGCAGCTGAACCACCATCAATTTTTGCGACGATCACTTCTAGGGTCGCAGGGACTCCCAGCTTTCCGAGTTCTCGGGGTAGCTCCAACATCTCTAATGTGCGCCATCCTGAAGCGAGTTTTCCCGCGTAAACGATTCGCAACGGACGACGTCCATTGTAGGCGTCTTTTTCATCGGGAGACGAGAATGCTTCATCGGGAATCATCGGCGGCATGAGAACCGTCTTTCCAGCAGAAAGCGGGACCACTGCTTCCCAATAAGAACGAGCTGCCTCGGTTTGAGCAAATATTCGGCAGGAAGAACGAGCAATCTGTTCCAATTGAGAGATATTAGATACAGAAAGCTTATCAGTAGGGTACGGAATATCTGTAACATATGCCCACAAAAGCGGCGCCAGACCGTCGATCCTGCTTATTTCATAGCAAATGCTTAAACCACGTGCAATGACGATAGTTGCTGATTGTTCCTCAACTATCTTCTGCAAAAATGCAGCGGCCTTTTCCGGGGCCATTCCTTTGCTAGCAGTACAATCTTCCGGTTCATAAATGGAGACATTATTAATCCCGACTAGCGATTGGAGCAGTGTATCGTTTTCAACTTGACATTTTAGGACTAGATGCACGCGGTCAACGATGTGCGAAAGTACACGCGCTAGCGATACGAGCCAAGTTGATGAGCCATCGACTATGTTTGCGTTTACATCTCCATATAAAACAACAGAGTTCATTTCCTATCCGCCCCTAAGAGCTCAGCAATTTTGGTGAGTACCGGAAGATTGACATCTTCACCCCACCCCCATCTCGGCTTTCCATTCGTGACTACCACCGTTGCTAGTTCTCTCAATTCATTAGAAAAATGATCACGGGCTGCTGCCTGCACGACAATGACGACTACCCCAACTTGTTTTGCTTTGCGAATGTAATTGGCCAACGCGGAAAAACTCTTGGTAGCTTGTGTGTTCAGAGTCCCAGCCCAAAGTCCCCTTTGAAGCTCTTCTTCATCGATGACTAAATACGCAGTCAGCGGATGCGGCTCCCCAAGCTGGTGAGGTGCGAAGAACCGCCGGACGTTCCCGAGTGGACTGAGCCCAGATTCAATTGTTGCGGATCCTATTAATTCAATGCCGCGGCTCCGTGCGGAAGAATCAGCATCCATCAACCCTTTCAAAATCTCAAAGCCATCGCTTTCCATCGTTTGCTCAGCTGCTATACGACCCGGCTGGTGAGATGTAGGCCTCCCCACTATTTTCACTGACGGAACTGCCCCAGGTGCAAAGAATAGTCCATTGTTTGCGGCGTCACTTCTTTCTTCAATCATGCCCGGAGAGAGGTACTGTTGGTTCAACGCCCTTAAGACTCTCTTTTGGTTCCCTTGTCGTTGTGGCTCCTCGTTGGCAAGCATTTCCGCAATCAAACTTTCCAAATGCTGGATCCTCCTCAAAGCGTCGCGGCCAGTACCTTCGGACTTCTTAGACGAAGAAATCCACATTGCAGTTAAGAAGAGCCCAATGACTAGAGCCAACAAAAATATAGCTTTTCGGCAGTAACCATCCTCAATGACAATCGTAATCGCCAACAACCCTGCTACCGCTACACAAAGGATTGTCATCCCACGACCGCGCTGGAAAAATTCAACCACGCCGTAACCTCATTCTTAGTCTCCCGTTGCTCAGTTCCTGCCTCTTTTCAAAACTAGCGGCAGTCACGGGGTTGAGTACCACATGTTTCTAGGTCTTCAATTACGGTGCTCGATCTAACAATATCAGTGGGGCCTTATACAGCTTGGCAAGTTCCTCGATATACTGATGAGCGGGGTCTTTGTTTTCACGCCCCATCAGCTTCGCCCATTCCCGATATTGGGATGCAACAATGTCAGTATGACCATCAGCAATAATGCGGCCTTTAGAGATCCAGATTGCTCGATCACAGTTCCGCTCTACCTCGCCGAGTGCGTGAGACACTAAAAAGAGATTTCCGGCACGATCTAATAGCTCATGCATCCTAGCGGAAGCCTTAGCTCCAAATGCCGCATCACCAGTTGACAGGGCCTCGTCAATCATTAGAATGTCGGGACGCACTGCTGTGGAAATGGCAAACGACAGGCGGGCCGACATTCCAGATGAATAGGTTTTCATTGGCCGTTTAATCGCTTCGCCCAGTTCGGTCCATTCCGCGATCTCACTGATTTGAAGCCTCGCGTCCTTTGGGCTCATCCCCAGTGCCAGACAACCCAAATAGATATTATGTTCACCAGAAAGGTCCGGCTGTAGAGCTGGAGACACTCCCATAAGCGTGGGTTGAGAACGCGTGAGAATACGCCCAGAGGTGGGGGCTAAACCACCTGCAATCATGCTTAGCAACGTCGACTTTCCCGAGCCATTCAGCCCAATAATTCCGATTGACTCGCCGGGAAGTGCAATTAGTGAAGCACCGACTATTGCGTCAACCACAGTTTTTCCACGGCCGACGCGCGTCATGCTCGCGTCTGAGGAACGCCCCTGGCTAATCACATATCGCTTCGACACATTATCAACAACTACGTTCGCCTGTTCAATGTAATTGATGTCTATTTCAGGCTTCATTTCAGCATCTTGCTTCCTACGCTTATACATCTTCGAACTATCTACTCAATTTGTGTTTTTCTGCAGAGGCTCAAGCGACAACAATTAAACAAGTCGGACGTATTTATCTTCAGCCTGCCAAAAGAACACGAAGCCAATGACAAAGATACTTATACTCCACGCCAAGAGTTCGGCCCATGTGGCTAGGTTAGGAGCCGTTCGATAGATAGTGCAGTCTCGAATTGCTGTCAGAAATACGTAGCATGGATTGGCGGACATGAGCTGATGAATTGCCGAATGCTCGGCAAATCTGTCAATTGAAAACATTACACCCGATAAAAAGAAGAGCCCTTGGGTTACGAGTCCCATGATAGTTTTAGTTTCTGGTATCTGTGCTGTTAGACGTGCAGTTATCATCATCAGTCCACAACCAAATACATGGATCATGAGAAACAACGGGATCACAAGAACTATCGTCCACGAGGGCCAGGTTCCCCACTGAAAAAGAAAAGCCACTAGGAGCGCAACAAAGCCTGGTAAGAGATTATCTATTAGAGAACGTATTGTTACTGCAAAGGGAATTGATGCTCGCGGAAATTGAAAGGCACGAATCATAGCCTTTGACGACTGCATTAAGCGGATTCCGGCAGTCATAAGTCCAGTAATCATCGACATGAAGATGATTCCAATAAACAAAAACCCAATGAAATTCTCAACGTCACGAGAAGTTTTCAATAATAGTCCAAATAGGAACCCATATAGTGCTACGTCAAACAGGGGGTTTAGCACTAGCCATAGTTGCCAAAGCCGGTAATCCCTCGTCGTACGCAATGCCTTGGCTCGAGCGTCCGCAATGATGAAGTGTCGCCTTCCAGTTAGCTTCACGATATACTCAGCCAGAGTCGGTCGCGTAGCCAGTGGGCGAAGACCCTCAGGATTGACTATTTGTACGCGGCCTTCATGTCGTGCTACTTCGGCATTCAGTTCCTCAACTCCTCGCTGAGAGGTTTTTGAACCACGTAATTTGTGACGTGCCAACATGCATCAGCCCTTCCAAGTTTTATTGTTCGAACAATCCGCAGGTCCGTGGACTTTCCTCACTCCATGAATCGCTACCGGAAATTTTACTCAGCCTGTCTGAGAAGCTGGTCGAGAACGTTATGAGCTTGCATTGTGTTTCCCACATGCGTCGAAAAAGCCAAAGGAAGCTTTGATAATGGCGAGTCATCGGTGACGACTCCCCAAACGTCTACCCCACTACCAGCATAGTCAGCATACTTCGATGGCAGGAAAGGATTAGCGCCAAACGAGGAACCAGTCGTGTCAGTGTCGTTTACGACCAAGACATCGAAGCGCGTAGAAAGGTTTAAGAACTGCAGGTACGGCAAATAACCGTTGATACACAAGCACTCTTCTGCCGGATGTCCCCATAGATCGCGGCGTAGCTTATTGGGATTCGAGGTGAAAATGTGTAGTCGAAAGCGGTCTCGGGCTGGGTGGTGCGCTAAAGCAGTTAAAATGTCGTCGATACCTCGGTTTACGTAGAAGTTGCCGAAGTATGCGATATTGATGAGCGCAGGATCAAGTCGATAGTCTGACCCGACCAAGGAGTACATCTCCTCTGTAGGAACCGTTTGATGGCGAATTCTCGATTTTGATTGCACCAATCTCCTTAAATCGGCTGGATAGCGTTCCAACATGACTTCTTGTTGATTGGCATTGGTGAAAATAACTTCGTCAGCATATAGAAAAGTCACCAGTTCAGTTAACTCAAAATGAGTGGCAATCTGAATATCTGCCCAATCGGTGCGCTCAATCATCTTTCTGAGTCTATAAGTCGTCACTCCTCTAGTGAGCTTGCCCGGTCTGAGGCCACCATCCACACCAACACTAAGAGGGTCTGAGAATTCCGCCTGCCAGTACGTTTCGGGATGCTTGCTCTTGAATAACGCGGCTGCTACATGCGATCCAGACCATAAAGCGCGTGAGTACATTGATTCATATCCACCGCGACTCTTCGCTTGTTTGTGAGCTTTTCGCGCAGCTTGGCTAGCATACGAGCAAATCGCCCTCCAGTGGGAGAAGGAAGGAACCACGTCAAGTTCCTCTACATGAGCAAGATATGGATCGACAATTAGACGCGCAGATTCATCATATTCGCGAACCCGACTCATGTTGGCAGAGAACACATCCACCAATTCAGCATCCTGGCGTATCACCTTGGCTGTAACGTTAGCGGAAGTGTCTGCATATGGCGGGAAACAGTAAGAAAACACAAGCCGCTTCGCTTTATCAGGACGCAGCTCTCCCCAATCTAAGCCCGAGACTTTCAAACTTATAGCTGTCTCAATGGCACGGCGTATCTCGCTAGGATGGTCGCGCAAGTAAGTCTCAACGAATCCAAACTGGGCATCCTCTAGCTTCTGTCGCGCATGAGTCTTTGTGTCGTACTCCCGAATGGCCCGAAGCTGTGCCATACATTCGAGACGCTGAGTGACGTTAAAGTCGAAACCTTCTGCTTGACGCGACACTGATCTATCTCGGATCGTCCGAAGATAGGCGGTTCCCTCATATCTACTTGGTACCCTTAGCAGCATTCCTGGCACTTCAAGGAGGTGCGCAAAATACGCTACATCCTCTCCCGAACGCAGCGTCTCCTTGTAGCGATACCTTTGGGCCAGTTCAGTAGGAATTACTTTACTGGCATTAAATCCAAGTGCCCACGGAGCCGTTGCGACAGGAACCGTAGTTCCACGTAGACCCAAAATACGGGTGTTTAGAGAATTCTCCTGGGAAAAGCTGCCATCAACTGAATCGTGGATGGGCAACAGTACGCAAACGCCGTCCTCAGCGTGCTCTAGACCCGTCGCAATGAACTGTGGTTCTAATGCGTCATCATCGTCGAGAAATGTAACGAAACTACGGCTTGCACACGCAATTCCCAGATTGCGGGCACGGCCAGCGCCAGGAGATGTGGTTCGCAATACCCTTAGGTCTAGGTCAGGGAAACGCTCTGACAAGTCTGGTTCCATTCTAAGCGCGCCAGGACCATTGAACACTACAAGCACCTCAATAAGCTCTGTACAAACTGTTTGCTGCACAAGCGAAGTTAGCGCGAAGACCAATGCCGAATTCGTACTCTGAGTAGATACCGGAGCGAACGAGGGAATGATAATGCTAATACCGGGCCGATAAGTGCTCATCGAATCCTTTCAAGAATCTTGTATAGCGCTACAATCGCAAAAGGAGGGACAAACCTCTTGACCGGTTTAGCTAGCGTCGCTGCGCGTGAAATCAAGATCGATCTCAACGATATGCTCTCTAATCGCTGATCACTGCTACAACTATCGGAGGCCTTTTCAGCATTAGGCGCAGAAAGTCCTCTAATAAAATCTTCTACCTCGCGGGATTCCCTGTCTGCGATACTCAAACGAAGTTGGATCCATCTATCGGACACATGCAGTCCTGAGATAGCAAGGGAGCCGCTCAGTTTCCCACCGTTCCCAATTAAATTAAGAGCATTCGTGACATTTGATCGAGGCGCCCAATACTCAACATGTCCTCTATCTCTTACTAACCGAGCAATCAAGCGTTCAGCGAACTCAGGTGAAATATCAATAAGTACAACTCGTGCTTCTCCCGCCTTCAAAAGTTCGCTTTCACTAAAACAGAAGACAACTGTACCGTTTCCTTTGGGCAAGGGAAGCAGCTGCTCCGAAGAGCTTAAAAGCACCGCGAACTCAGTTTCAACTGGCTGGTAATCGCTCAGAGAATTGACTCTCATCCATTTTCCTTGTCGAGCTAGAATCTATCAGCTGCAACACTATGTACGATATTGCGAACCGTTCGGGGAACTACGCCGTCTCGTTGTTGAGCGACCCACTCTCGTCCACGAGACGACACGTGCAGCTGGGAGCGATCTTTGATTAGATTAATCCACATGTCAGCAAGTGCTTCCGGATTATCGGGTTCGACAACATTTCCGGCCTCGAGTTGCTCTACCAATCTCGCCGCTTCTCCCTGGACTACAGCACTAATGTGAATCCCTACCGACATTAGCTCATAGGTTTTTGACGGTACCGTACGGGTAAGCGGCTCCCACGCTGTCAGGTGTACCAACGCACTATCTGCCCAGTCATAAAACTCTTCCAGTTTTTCTGCGGGATAGCGGTGTTCGATAAGGGCATCAGTACCAGAATCATGAATCAGATCCTTTACCGCTAGCCAACCTGCCCCGTCACCGACAATCCGTAGGCTCACTTTGTACCCGCGATCCTGCGCAATCTTCACTGCCTTAACGGCATTGTCAAGGCGCTGCGCACGCCCTACTGTGCCAGCATAGAGAACATTAAGCCCCTCGCGATTAAGCGCACTCTTGTCTTCCGCCAGATATCTCGTTTTCGGCGGAAATACGTTACGCACCGTACAAATAACACGCTCACGACCACTACCTTTTGCAGGCATTGTGTCTTCAAGATGAGCGGCTAAGTCCTCGGAGGTAGTGATGATTCCGTCCGCATGGTTCAATGCCTTGTTCATAGTCCACTCGGTAAATGCAGTGAGTACCTGAAAAGGCCCCTTGCTTAAGACGATTTCACGAATAGACTTTCTACCTGTGCCGGAGTTCCAGTCGTCTTTTTCGCGTAGTAGTTCCGGCCATGCGTCTCGAAGGTCAATAATGTATGGGGCCCCAATAATACGAGCTGTAAGCATGGTCACCACCGACGTCGGTAACGCCGGCACCGTACCAATTACTAAGTCCGGAGCGTACTCACGGATCTTGCCCCGATGGCTGATTTGCATGGCAAGCATAGATGCAGCAACTGATGCCTGGTTTAAGATTCTTCGTGTCAGCGTCGATCCCGCTGGGAAGAATCCCGATCGCAGGATTTTTTCCCCTGAATTTCCACCAACAATATGTTGAGCACCAACGATCGACTCTCGTGAAAGCCATTCGATAATGCTAATTTGACGCTGGTAGTGCGGCGGAGGCGCGATCACCATCACCTCATGCCCAGCCTCCACGAGAATCTTGGTCAACCACGACCATCGCCGTTGAGGAACACCGTTCTCCGGAGCCCAATACTGGGATAGGACAAGAATCCGCATTGTTACGCCGCTCTTCCTAGCCGTTACGTCCCTACAAGGTGAAAACAACCACCCCATGGGGCGTCTTGCTATCGCCAAATTCCTTTAGTGTCGATGATGGTCTTTCCCTCAAGTTTCGAGGTATCAAATGCGACGAATTCTTTGTGATTAACCAGTAGAAGCACGACATCCGCAGCAGCAATAGCTTCTTCAGTTCCTTGCTTTGTAAGATTCGAAATGTTCTCCAAAACATCGGGAAGATCGTCTACGTTCGGCTCAACCACGCGAATGTCCAACTGTGGATTGTCCATCCCCAGTCGCTTGACAATTTCCAAAGACGGCGACTCACGCAGATCATCAATATCATTTTTAAAGGCAATACCAAGAGCAGCCACTACAGGGCTTTCTTTCCCTTCAATAGCCTCGATGACCTGCTCGATGACCCAATCCGGCTTCCCGTCATTGACATCACGGGCCATCTTAATAAGCCGCGCTTCTTCAGGAGCAGCGGAGACAATGAACCAAGGATCAACTGCAATACAATGCCCACCGACGCCTGGACCAGGCTGCAAGATATTAACACGCGGATGGTGATTCGCTAGCTCGATAAGCTCCCACACGTCAATTCCAAGGCGATCACAAATGAGAGAAAGCTCGTTAGCGAAAGCAATGTTGACATCGCGGAAGGAGTTCTCCGTAAGCTTTGCCATTTCCGCTGTCGTGGCATTAGTCATGAGGAGTTCTGCGGTACAGAAAGTGGCATACAAGTCTCGTGCAAGTTCAGTCCCTTTGGGGGTTAGACCTCCGATTACACGGTCATTGTTTTCCATTTCTTCCATAATCCGGCCTGGAAGCACTCGCTCTGGACAGTGCGCAATAAAGATGGCGTTGTCATCTTCGTCATTGAGTGACAAGTCCGGTCGAAGTTCAATGAGGTGCTTAGCCATGCCTTCGGTAGTGCCCGGAGGAGAAGTTGATTCCAACACTACGAGTGCTCCCGGACGAAGATGAGGTGCAAGCGCCTCTGAAGCAGCACGGATGTACTTTGTATCAACCTCGTGGTTTTCTTTGAAAGGCGTCGGTACACAAACAATATAGGCATCAGCTTCGACATGTTCGGCTTGGGCGATCAGGCTTCCCTCCTCGACCACTTTGGATAGAAGTTCTTCGAAGCCCGGCTCAAAAAAGGGTACCTTTCCGTCATTAATCAATTTGACGAAACGCTCATTCACATCAATGCCAACGACATTAACCCCCTTCGAGGCAATGAAAGCCGCTGTAGGCAGACCAATGTATCCGAGGCCTACAACACAAACTTTGTCAAAGCTTTTAGAAACGAATTCCTGAGACGACATCTTGTACCTTTCTCGCTTTACGCTCTGTCAACGGTATCACGGGTATACATTTTGCGAACATGTCAGTATCGTTCAATGAAAGCTTACAGGTAGTTTAACTCTCTTTAGCGAGCTCAAACCACCATGATGCAGGGAATAGCTCTTAGAACATATGCGAGATAAACTGACGAACCATGACTTTGAGGAGAAACTACGCGCGATATGGCGCCTCAACTTCTTTCTTCGGTTCTGTCGAGGATTTTCTAAGTACCCCCCTTCTAGGAAGTCTACCCAAAGAAGCCGAGGCAGTTTCGATTCGATACGGCGAAGCTTTCTTGGATTTACTTATTGAAGATCGCGGTGCCGATTCCACTATCATCCTGTTCCACGCCGCTATTGATCCTTCAAAAACAACTCTTCCCGTCTTTGTTGGTAGACAGGTTGTTGATGGCATTGATGCCAATTTGATATATGTCTCTGACCCCTCGCTTGACCGCGGAGCAAGTATTGGCTGGTTCACAGGAGACGAATCGCGGCCGTACCAGGAAGACCTAGAAAGGTGCCTATCTCACGTTTTCACCGGCCTCCACCCTGATACCCCTGTCTCCGAGTTAGGCGAGCGAACAATTTTTTGGGGTGCATCAGCTGGAGGCTTTGCTGCACTTTACTACTCAAACCGCTTCCCCAAATCACTGGCGGTGGTGTCTAACCCGCAAACACACATTGGCCGTTATCATGAACCCCAAGTGACAGCTTATCTCGAAAAGTGCTGGAGTGGCCGAAGCCTTTCCGACACGAACATTACATTCGACCTAGTGGCGGAGTACAACAAGGGCTTCGAGAACTATGTAGCGTACCTGCAAAACAGGGACGACGAGCTGCACTACAAACAGCATTTTCTACCATGGTCCCAGGCAGTGGCAGATCATCCCCGACAGTGGCGCCTTCTCCTCGGGGATTGGGGCAAAGGGCATGCTCCAGCCCCCACATTTCTACTTACGGGAATCCTTGGCTTCGCAGCATCCCTGCACGGCGATTGGGAGCAACTATTTAGCGACGAAGTTTTCACTGACGACGCCTAGTTCAAATCTCTACTTGCGTAGGATCTTGCTTAACCGATCAAAACGCACAATCGCTTTACTGGTCCATTCCTCCCCTACGAGTTTACGTGCACCGGCTACAATAGTCGACCGGTTCTGATAGACACCGTCAATAGCCTGATCAATGAAGCCTCGAGCTCCTTGGCGACGAACCAAATCCCAGTCATCGGTACCAACGTAGCTCGCTTTCCCATCTCGTTGCTGCATGACGACTCGTGAAACCCAAACTGTTTTAGCGCGGTCGCTTTGCGCCAGAATTCGGAATCCACGAAGCCGATAACCGTGCTCTAAATGCAAGCTCACCAGACGACGGAAAGCCCCTTCAGATACCGGAACATACAAAAAATGCCCGACACTTGGGTTTTGAGATGCCGCAAATCCCTCGACCAGCCTATAAGACGGGACACGCCGACCACGCGAATCCTCGATCCAAAGACTCACCAGAATCTCTTTCTCGAACGCATAGTCTGATTTACCCTCGATAATGAAGTTAACGTCGCTACTGTTAGGCTCGAGCAGGAAGTGAAGGCCATGGCCAACGGGACACTCGATGTTCAGGGCCAGACTCTTATCCTGCATCTGCCTCGTAACCGTTGGAAACGCCCCCTCAAGAGCAGCAACGTCAGTAAATGCAGGGAATGAGGCCATATCCTCCATAAGGCGCGCCATTAGCACGCTCGACTCATGGCGCATGGCATTGTCCTGCCCAGAATGAATAGCGCGTAAATATCCTAATTCACTTGCGTCTAAGATAACTGGGACAAAGCGGTCTGACTTATCATGCGGACCACTTTGGGGTTCCACAAAAGCTCCGTTCTCCTTAACCGCGCAAATCGACAACAACCCCATTGAGTTCATAGGGGCATGAGCCTCACGCATATGAAAGAACTGCCCGTCCGAATAAACCGCTTCAACACCGAGAGGCATACTAACGAGCATGCCCTCAAACTCCGGTTTAATATATGAATCCATCGTCTGAAAGTAATGTCTCGACAGGACATCATCATCGTCGAGCCGATAACGACCAAACGTGCCTCTAAAGCCTATACTCTCGACATATCGACGCACCGCCGTCCAGCCACTGTCGCCGTCAGGAAGCTCATCAAGATGCAGGATGGCATATTCTTCTGCCGCCTCGCGTAACTGCAATTTGAATTTATGAGGCAATGAATCCGAAATGGAGACGATATGCTTCACCTCGAAACCCTCGGCCGCCTGAGCCAAGGTTGGCAGAGTGTGATTCAGAAAGATATCCGCGCGTAGCGAAAGGCGAGAATCCTCATAAAGGTAGTCACGATACTCGTTTCCCGACAACCCAGCTTGCCCATTGCTAGCACGCCACGACACTGAATCCGGAACGAAGAGACTGAAACGGGTATGCCCAACAAACATGAATATCTCTCTTTTCCCTACGATTCTTAACTAACAAATAGCTTAGCGGCGCTTGCTAGCAAGTCCGAATATCGCATCACTAACGTCTCCAATACCGCCCTTGTGCAGGCGATTTGTAATCTTCAACATAGGCCCTATATAGTTACTTCTCGTTGCACCGGTTAAGGAAACTTACCAAGCAGCATACGCACATTCCTCCATAGCTCAGTTGGCAGAGCATTCGACTGTTAATCGAAGGGTCACTGGTTCGAGCCCAGTTGGAGGAGCGGTTACCCCCCTCCTATCGGCTAAAAGCCAATAGGAGGGTTTCCGCATCCCACGCCTGGCTACCACTTAAGTTGGGTTAAGGGACATTTCGTGTGGATTTAGGAGCGCACGGCGCAGCCTTTTCCTATACCAAAGCTCGGATCCCATCCATTATCGATATGGATGTCGCATGTGGCCGGTCGCCCACCTGGACGGCCACGTCGTGAGAGCTTTCCCTGGCCCAGATAGCGCCGGGTAGCAGCCCACTACCCCTCCACTATAATCAGCCCACTGCCCTCACTGTAATTAAGAATGGGAACCAATGACTTCTCTTTGAATAGCATCAGCTTGGGCTTCGTAGAAGATGCTCGAATAATGAAATGGGCTTAACCCCCATCGATGCTTTTCATCCGCCAAGAAGGTAGAGTCCGGATACTCAAGAAATCTGACGTTGTTGTCTCTCCCACAAGCTGCAATATCATATAGGCGCTGTAGTTTAGCGTTTTGCTTAGCAATGAGTTTCTGATCCGGCAAGAGACGTCCCGCCGAGGAATGCGTTGCCCAAAACACTTTATTAACCAAGAGGATCTTTTGGCTCAATGCTGAAGTAAAAAACTTCCATCCTTTTTCAAAATTCATAAAGTACGATTCCGAAAACACGTCGATTGATTTCGATCCACGTATGAGTCCAGTTGCCAGATATTCGGGGCTTTCGGTGTACACACTACGGGACCCCACGAACAAAGGAAGGCGCTCGTCAATATAATCAACCAAGATAGTAGAACCTGCCGCTAATTGTGCGAGCCGAATATTTGTCCTACTAAGATCACCTTCTACCATTCTTCTCTGAAATGGGCTTTTGTTAAGTTCCAGATGCTCTTTTTCGTGGTAAATAGGCGGTAAATGAAGTGTTGAATAGCTGAACCGTGCTCTATACCCTGCAAGCGGAACTTGCACATATTCAAAGACATCACGCGAAACACAGCTTCCCATAACGAACACCGCATTTTCAAAATCGTTTCCATCTATGGAAAAATAGATTTCAGAGTCTGTATACCACCGTCGAAGGAACATACTCACACTCGACAGACCTTCCATCGAAAACTGTTTTTCGAATCGCTCAAGTCTCCCAGTACCAATAAGATAGAAGAAATCAAAACCAGCTGGAGAGCGCACAAACCCGCTGGGGGTAGGCCCTTGCCCTTGCTCAATCCCAACGACGATTCTCTGATCTCGCCTTGCAAAGAATTGACCCGAAATCCGAAACACCCCCTCTGACTCGGAGCTCAAATCGAAGCTCAAACTACTGTCAAGGGCAAAGAGGCTTTGACTTGTATTCATGATTCCTTCAATACTTCCTTTTAATAGATACGATTCAATCGAAGTCACGGGACTTCATACGACAATGCATTCAGCTGCAGTTCTACATTAAGCCACGGTCGAAGTTCTAAGCATCTCGAGACACTCTCAGCTAACTCATATTTCCAAGCTATAGTGCAATCTTGTTCGTTACTGTCACACAAATGCACTTAGCATCGGATTCAAATTGAATCATACGCATTCTCATTCCCAGCCGGCTTGAAACACCTGCGCTGCAGTTACTATCGCACCAAAGAGGGATTGGCCACTATGCCAAGAACGCGTTATGTTGAAGCTGTAAAAAGGGAAGTCCATCCGATCACTGAACTGGCCCGCCAGAAGTCCCAATTACTCCAGCATATTTTCGAGGAAGCAGTCGACTTCCGCTACATAGTCCCCACATGTTAAAAGCTTGCTATCGCCGTGGATCCACAGATTGAAACCATGTAGGATTTCTTTTGCATTCCTATCCGGAAAAAAGAAGCCAAAGCCGCTACGTAGTGCGGAATAAGATCAATGAGGATGTTCACCAGGTTTGATGCCCGGCCTGGTTTGCGACTATGTATCCATACGTGTTCATCGACTCCGAGAATGCCTCACTCCATCGAAGTGGTAAGAGGTCGTCGAGGGCGTTCCGACGGCAGGTATCCGGTGCAACATGGTTAACCAGTTCCCTTCCTACACCGCGTGCTTTGACGGAGGCTGAAACACTCTTATGGTCATTAACTAGACACTGCAAGACTCAGTGAGGGCGCTTGGCTCCGTCTCCCGCACAAGCCAGTATGACCTAGAAGAGCTTTCTCACACACGACATGGCTACACACAGGAATCTGAGGCGCTTTACTTGCAGCCTGGTGGGAATCCTACGACGGGAAGAACGACGAGTCGACGGGCCGTGAGGTCGCGGGACATACCTGGCTACCCGCAGTCCGGCCCCTCGCCAATGGCGACTAACGGAGTGTCCTCGGTGATAGTAAGGCGACCTACTTCAGAAGCACCGGTGATGGTACGACCGGTTTCCATGGTACGGCCGATAGTGTAGACGACGAGCCGGTTTCCAGAAGGCTTCACAGCACGACTCCTTTGCGTGTTCAAATGACTACGCACCAGCTTTCATCTTCGCACCGGAAACCCCTGTAATGGTGCCCTCTGAACCCGTCAAGTTCTACTTCACCCCGCTTCGCCCCCGTAACCATAAGTGCCATTTCACCGGCAGTTTCAAATGCCCAATCCCAAAGATCCTTTAGGCCATAAAAGGTCTTTACGCTTGCATTACTCCCCAATTTCAGCATCCGCCATAAGGCCGACGCGTGCTAGTATTAACTAGAACACTGCGGGTTAATGCTCGCGTAGCTCATACCGACGGACTATAGAAGGATTTCAGAATGGCATTCGTAGGCACTACTCGCTTCAGTATTTACGATCCCACATCTCCAGCATGGAAATCAACTTCCACTTTTAATTCAGCCAAAGAATACTTTGACTATCTTTATGCCCCCGAACGAATCGAGCCCCGCCTGCGTATTCTTAGCAAATTCAGTATGCCACTCATTTCGATTGCGGCGGAAAAGCATCCAATTCGTCATCTCATTCGATATTCAACTGAGATGCCTGAAAAATACATCTCACAGCTGAAGGAAATCTCAAGCAAATATGATTTTATCATCCTAGAGCCACATACCGACGGAAAAAGTAAACTTAACCCCTATAAAATTGGACTCGACTTAGCTGGAAGCTCCAAAGCCTTTGGAATCTACAGACTCGACGACGACGATCTTCTAACTCCGGATTTTTTCAATCAAACTGCTAGATACCTCTCGCCCGCATTCGCAGGAATGAAGGTCTCACTCGCGTCGGGCATTACTGGTATTTACAACGGGAAAGAATTCAGCACTTTCCGACAATGTTATCGACCTAAAATTGCGATCGGCTTGCTCGGAATCTATACCACAGATAGTAATGGCCGATTGATTTCGCCTCCAGATTCGCCTCATCACCTTGCTGATAAATTTGGCCCAGTCATCGTAAACTCCGAACATCCATCCTATTTTTGGACCCGCCATGTGGGGCAAGACACCACATTCGACGCAGCAAATAAGGACTTGGAAATCATTCGTGAACTCAATAGTTTCGACTCACTTCCACCGTCTTGGAATATCGAAGAACTCTTTCCAACCATGCGAGGATCAATCAAAAATCGCAAGCGGTTGGAGCTCTTTAAAGGGAATCCATCTATCAACTCGGGTGATTTTGTAAAAATCCCCCCCATTAATGGAAACTTCACTCTTCGTATCGATGCCTCATTCAAGGAAGAAGTAGGCCCTAATTCGGCACTCATCAAATTTAGAATCAGTAATTCCACAGATAATACTCTTTTGGTTCCAAGTGAAACCCCAATTAATGGCCTATCGGTATCACCATATTCCTCAATTGGATATTTCCGCTACATTAAGACCAATAGTGGAAGAACTATCCAGGAAATCAGCGTCAATCTTCCGCATGACTTCACAGTTGAAGAAATTGGAATTCAACCATTTGGCATTAAAGCGCACCCCCTCGAGCTTCATTCTTTAGAAGTCATCACCGACGAGTAGTTGTTTCAAGGATCGGTACCTTCGGGAAGTTGGTTCACGACGTTTACTTCTTCCTAACCAAAACAAGCCCACTGAATCAAAGATTGTCTCAGATAGCCAACCGATCGAAAATCGTAGTCCGAAAGTCCCCCGCTATCGCAGTTTGCTCGGTCGCGGAAGTCCTACCAAGTTCCAAATATTGAGTCGAACAGAATCTCTCCATAAAAAGCCAAAGGAGCAACTGGCGTCATTTACCGACGATTTAGCTATTCTTTGAGCTGATTATCAACCGCAGCAAATCTTCAATAGGTAATGTTATGGCCGTAATAGTACTTTGATGCAAGCTCGGGGTACCAAAGATGGGACTTTTCATGAAGCCGCGAGTAGATTCGAAAGGTGCTCAATCACAGTTCGCCGCTCGTCGTAGCATCACCGGATAAGTTGTTCAATCCTCGGATGACGGTGCTGAGTTGGCTCACCAGTTTCGCATGGGCTAAGACAGAGTATGTAGCCCAACGGGAACAAGTTCTCTCAATTCAACTTGGTTCCGTGTCTGCGAGTATGGTGACACCACCAAGTCGAGCAAGAGCAACAAAGTAGTCGACCCTGCCCCATAAAACAGTTGGACTAACCCTCAACGCTGGGGTCAAAGTCTGGCAGGCGCTCCCCTACGCCGAGGAGCTCGGCAATAGCGGCAACGGCACGCTCGGCAGCCTTGCCATCGCCATAGGGGTTCACGGCGTTGGCCATGGAGTGGTACGCGGCGTCGTCATCAAGCAACAGCTTGGCCTCCGCCACGATGAGACTACGATTGGTTCCCACAAGCTTCACAGTGCCGGCAACAACAGCTTCAGGGCGCTCAGTGTTCTGGCGCATGACTAGGACCGGCTTACCCAGAGCCGGCGCTTCCTCCTGGACTCCGCCGGAATCCGTCAGGATGATGGTTGCGCGGTCAAGAAGCTTGGTGAACTGGTCATAAGGAAGTGGATTCGTGATGACGACATTGGGCAACGACTCTACTTCCGGAAGCACAGCTTCACGAACCTTTGGGTTCAGGTGTAGCGGAAGGACAAAGTTGATGTCCGAGTAATTCTCCGCAAGATCCTTGACTGCGCCGCCGATCTCCTTCATCGCTTCGAGGTTTTCACGGCGGTGGGTGGTGACCACCACGAGGCGCTTGCCAGATTCGGCTGCTTCCTGCAGCGCGGGATCCTCAAATTCGGTATCCCAGCTGGCGGCCTCCAGCAGTGCATCGATGACGGTATTACCGGTGACCGCGATGTCCTTCGACCGGACGTTCTCACGGCGCAGGTTTTCCATCGAGCCTGCAGTCGGCGCGAGGTGCAGCTCTGCCACCTGGCCAATGAGCTTTCGGTTGGCTTCTTCCGGGAACGGAGAGTGAATGTCACCGGTACGCAGACCTGCTTCGAGGTGAACGATCTTCACTCCACGGTGGAAACCAGCCAGCGCTGCGGCCATCGCAGTCGAGGTATCACCCTGGGAAATAATGACATCAGGCTGTTCGGCATCAATGATCTCATCCAAGCCCATCAGCGCACGAGAAACAATCTCATTGAGCCCCTGACCAGGCTTCATAAGGTGAAGATCCAGCTTTGGCTCAATGCCAAACATAGTATTAACCTGTTCCAGCATTTCCTTGTGCTGACCAGTGGAGACGGCGACGGACTCGAAACGCTCGTCCTTCTCCAGAGCCTTGATGACCGGTGCCACCTTGATGGCTTCAGGGCGGGTTCCGTACACGGTCATAATCTTTGGCTTAGACATAGACTTCCTTTGTTGACTACTGGGAGAGAATCTCCATAAGAGTCTACAATGCGGATGCTTCGCGCACATGGCCCAGAGTTATATAGAAAATAAACGCTAGTCCTCGCTCACGGTGACTTCGCGCGGCTCTTCAAGGCAATTGGTGCGGGGCTCAGCTGCCGCCACGCTGGCCGTTAGCAGCGCTGACATGGCCACGGCTGCCGATACCGCATGCGTACGCTTCGAAGTCTTCACAGGTATTAAGTTAACTGAAGCGAATGCATTATGGGAAGAGTTCTCGCCATATCTATTCGGCATCCCTGTTCGCTCCGCTGCCAAGAGGCCACCTGCCCCGGACTGGTTTGGCAGGTAGGCTATTCATGAGAATTGCACGTTGCCCGTACGTTGTACGCAAACGCCGGCTGATACGCTGGCTTGAAGTAAGGGGATGACTAGTTTCCAATGATCCAATTTGTTGTGGGTGCTGCCGCCGGATACGTCTTTGGAACCAAGGCGGGGCGCAAGCGCTATCACCAAATTAAGGGTGCCTACGAGAAGGCCGTCAACTCCCCCGCCACCAAGGCTGCGGTGCGTTCCGCACGCAAGGCAGTGGCCAACCGCTTGGACCCGGAACCGCGCATGCGTGAGCTTAAGGACTACAACAAGGGGCGCCGCGGCAACCGTGGCACCGCGAATGGTGTGCAACCGGATCGGATTTACGAGCCGGACGAAGATTAGCGCATACGCTACAACGCGTGCGCGCGGCTGCGGATTAGCGGGGGCGTCGGTTAGCGCACGCCGCGGAAAGCACGGTCGTTGAGCTCGCGGCGGGCTTGCTCGAGGGCGACGAGGTCCGCGAAGAGCGAGTTGTAGGATTCCTCGTCGTCGGAGGGGCGCATGCGGCCCAGCTGGGCCTTGAGCTGGGCTACCTGGTCGCCCACTCGTGCCTCTTGGAGGCGGGAGAGCACGGAATCGGCGTAGGCCTCAAGGTCGGTATCGGGGTTGCCGGTCTCCCCCAGCTTGATGGGTTCCACGGCGAGCTCAGAGACGAAGTTGCGAGCCATAAGGTCCGGCATTTCGCCAGCTACGGCGGCCAGCCATTCCACGCCGGGTTGCTCAGCGCCGGCGGTGACGCCACCGAGGGTGGAGATGGCGCGGCGGATGGTGCGGTAGGCCTCGTTGGAGTAGGCATCCTCCGTAATCCCGTCGAAGTAGCTGCCGGCGATCTGCGGGAATTGCAGGGCCAGCTTGAGGGCCTCGCGTTGTGGCCATAGGTGCGGCTCGCGGGGGCCGGGAATGTGCATAACGGGGGCGTTGGTCTGCGCGGGCACAGACGATGTTTGCTCCAGTGAGGCAAAACGCGGGCGCTGTTCCTTCTTCGGCTTGCGCGCCTCCTGGCGTACCTGGTGAAGGACTTCTTCCGGATCGGGCCAGCCCACCCAGCCGGCCAGGCGGCGGGCGTACTCGCGCTGCAGAGGTTGGTCACGGATTTGGGCTACTACGGGAACCGCACGCCGCAGGGCCTGGAGGCGGCCCTCCGCGGTATCGATGCTGAAGTCTGAGATCACGGAGCGGATGACGAACTCGAACATGGGGATGCGGTCCGCCACCAAGTCACGCACCGCGGCATCACCGCGCGCGAGGCGCAGATCGCACGGGTCCATTCCATCGGGGGCTACGGAGACGAAGGACTGGCCAGTGAATTTCTGCTCGCCCTCGAAGGCGCGCATCGCGGCTTTCTGTCCGGCCTCGTCACCGTCGAAGGTGTAGATGAGCTCGCCGTGGAAGTAGGAATCATCCAGCATCAAGCGTCGCAGGACCTGCAGGTGGTCCGCACCGAAGGCGGTACCGCAGGAAGCCACGGCAGTTTTCACGCCCGCGGCGTACATGGCCATGACATCCGTATAGCCCTCCACCACCACGGCCTGGTGCTGCTCCGCGATGTTGCGCTTGGCCAAATCTAGCCCGAAGAGCACCTTGGACTTGTGATAGAGCATGGTTTCGGAGGTGTTCATGTACTTGCCCAGCTTGTCATCGTCGAAAAGCTTGCGCGCGCCGAAACCGATGACGTTGCCGGACAGGTCCTTGATGGGCCACAGCAGACGCCGGTGGAAGCGGTCGATGGGACCGCGCTTGCCCATCTTGGAGATGCCGGCAGCGTCGAGCTCCTCAAAGGAAAAGCCCATGCGCAGCAGATGCTTGGTGGCGGTATCCCAGCCCTCCGGGGCATAGCCGCATTCGAAGGCGTAGATGATTTCCTTGGAGAAGCCGCGGTCGAGAAGGAACTCACGAGCAGTCGCGGCCTGCGGGGTTTCTAGCTGCTGGCGGTAGAACTCGTGCGCGGCCTTGTTGGCGGCGATGAGGCGGCGGCGAGTGCCGGGCTTTTCATCGCGCGCACCGGTGGAGCCACCCTGGTAGTTGATGTGGTAGCCGATCTTCTGGGCTACGGCCTCAACGGCCTCCGGGAAGGAGACCTGCTCCATCTCCATGAGGAAGCTGAAGACGTCTCCGCCCTTGCCGGTGGAGAAGCAGTGATAATAGCCGCGCTGCGGGCGCACATGGAAGGACGGGGTCTTTTCATCCTTGAAGGGGCTCAAGCCCTTCAGCGAGTCATAGCCAGCGGGTTTGAGCTGAACGTACTCGCCCACGATTTCATCAATAGGCGCGCGTTCACGGATAGCTTGGATATCGCTGTCCGGAATTCTGCCTCGTGCCATGCGTACAGACTACCCCGCCCGCCGGAGCTACAGGTACCCACGGCTGGGTGGATCCTTGATGCTTGTTCCCACATCCTCCAACAACCTGCGGTGGGGATTGGGAAAAGGCCTGGTCCGGATTTCTGGTTCAGGCCCTATACCTGCAATGATGGGGGCCATGTCCCAATCCTCCCCCTCCAAAAAATCGCTGCCGGCCATCATCGGTGGCGCGGTTCTAGTCCTCGTCGCGGGCTACTTCGGCATTGATCTCGGCGGCTCCGGCGATGGCGCGGACCAGAAGGCAGCGCCCTCATCGGCTGCGTCTGCTTCGTCCGCTGCATCCGGCGCATCCGGTGGCGGCGATGGGGATAAGGGGGACGTCGCAAAGCAGGGCAAGACAGACCTGCCCACCTGCGCTATGGATTCCCTGCCGCAGGAGGCGCACGAGACCGCCGAGGACATCCTGGCCGGCGGGCCCTATGACTATCCGGATAACGACAACGTGCGTTTCGGAAACTATGAGGGTGCGCTGCCGCAGCAGGCAAAGAATTACTACCGCGAATACACCGTGGAAACCCCGGGGATTGGGCACCGCGGGGCCAAGCGCATTGTTACCGGTGGCGGCAGTGAGACCGACCCGGATGTCTGGTACTACACCGATGACCACTACGACAGCTTCTGCAGTATCCCGGACGCGGAGGACTAAGACATGCAACGCATTCTCATCACCGAACCCATCCGCACGCGCGAGGATCTCTATGGCGCGCTCGGCCGCCTGCACGGCTGCACGTCCGGTGCCCCGCGCAACCTTGACGCTTTGGCGGACTTCCTCCGCGAGCAGCACATCGTGGCGATTATTGCTGCGGATTTTGACATGGTGGAAGAAGACCTGGCCCCCATCAGCATGGTGCTGGAGGACCAGGGTGTCGCGCTGGTGCGCTAGTGAGGTTGTTGACCGGCGAGTGGTTAGCCCGCCGGGGCCTTAGAGGCCGAGGGCGCGCTTGACGGTATCGCGCACTTCCGGCGCGAGGTAGTTCAGCAGGCCGGCGATGACGGCGGTGGCGCCTGCGGCACCGAAGAGGGCGCCGCGGATGGCGGGGAGGACGCTTCCGCGGCTCGAGCTGTTGCTCGAGTTGCTCGAGCCGCTGGAGCCGTCGTGGTTAGAGCTACTGCTGTCGCTGCTGGAGTCGGTGTTGTCGCCTTGGTTGCCGGCGGTAACTTCCACGACGCGGGAGGCCAAGGCTTGGTTGCCGGCGGAGTCCGTGACGGCGTAGGTGACGGAGTAGACGCCCGGCTTGGCGGTGTCGATGTTGCCCACCACCTTCACCTTGTCAGTGAGGTCACCGTCCTTATCGTCCTTGGCGGTCACGCCCTCAAGCAGGTTGGCTTCGGAGCCCTTGGTGATGGTGAGCTTGTCGCTGGGGACGGTGAGCTCAGGGGCAGTGTTATCCGGCTCTTGCTCCTGCTCCTGCGCGGTGAAGACGCCGAACTGGCGCACGATGCCAGGCTTGGTGCCCTCCTTGGAGGAAGCATCGGCGGAGGTGGCGTACCAGCCATAGGCCTGGCCGGCCTTGACGTCCTTGTAGGTCACGCTGGCGGGCCAACCGGACTTGGCGGTGTCTTTGCCAATCTCCTTGCCGGTATCGGTCAGGGCGAGCATCGAGTTCGTCGCAAAGCTGGTCTTGCGGGTCTGGAACTGGATCGGCACACGGAACTCATCCTCGTGGCCGTTGTAGCGCTGGCGGTCGTCGTACTCGGTGGCGTTGTGGTCGTCGAGAAGCGGCGAATACGTATCCACGATCATCTCTGAATTCTTCAGATCGAATTGCAGGAGGCGCAGGTAGCTGGAACCAAAGCGCAGGCCGGTGTCGCCGTCATAGTCGCCGATCTCCGTCAGCCCCAGCTCATCGGAGCCGACCTCGTAGAACTGGTAATCCGCGAGAAGCTCCACCACGTGGTTGTTGGTGTGGCCAACGTCCTTGCGGGTGACAATGGACACACCGTGCTCGTGGCCGGCCAGCACCAGGGCCACGTTGGGGTTCTTCTGGATGACGTTCTCGTAGACCATCACGCCATCGTGGGAGAAGTCCGAGCCGCGGCCATCCGGGTTCGCGGAAGGCTTGAGGTAGGCGTGAGTCAGCAGGATGGCGTTGCGGTCAGAGTACTGCTTGAGCACCTTATCGGCCCAGGCTGCTTCCTCCTCAGTGACGTCATAGCCCAGGTGCAGGGCGATGAAGTCCATGCCGTTGGTGGAGAACAGGTCATAGTGGTTGTCGTTATCGCCCTCAGCATAGGGGTGGTAGGAGGCGTCCTGCTCAGCCCACTTGCCCTTGCCCTGCTGCGCCTCGTAGCGCTCCGGGCCGAAGTACTCGTTGTAGAGGTTGTCGGCGCCGACATCCGCGCCGCTTTGGTTGTCGTGGTTGCCGGGCAGCACGCCGTTGACCACGCCGGCGTCCTCCAGAATCTTCTGGGCGTTGGAGGCTACCTCGAATTCCTTCTTGGCATTAGGGCGGTCGTTGTCCTTGCCAATCCAGTTCTCAATGATGTCGCCGGTGTGGGCGGAGTAGGCAATCTTGCGCTTCTCGGCGTTGTCCGCGATCCACTGGGTGGCGGCGGTGTAGCCGTCTTCCCACTTCTTGCGTTCCTCGGCGGTGGCCTTCTCTACTGCGCCTTCGGAGAGGTATTGGGTATCGGTGTGGTGGGCGATGGAGAAGTCATAGTCGCTGGTGTCGGCGAATTGCTCGTTGACGGGCTCGTTGAGGTCATCGGCAAAGACGTCATAGCCCACCAGCATGGTGTGGATGCTTCCGCCGTCGACGAAGTCCTGGTTGACCTCCGCACTCAGACTGACCTGGGCGTCGGCCGTGCCGCGGGTTTCTGCCAGCTTCTCCCAGCTATTGCTCTTGGTATTCCAGGCCATAAGGCGCACCGAACGCTTGGGGTCCACGGTGCCGGACCAGGCGAGGTCGTGGGCCTTCTTTTCAGTGTCCTTGACCTTCAGATCAAAGCGCTGGAAGGGCATGTCCTTCGTGGAGCTGGTCGCCTGGGCGTCCTCGTTGTCCGGGTTGAGAGACTTGTCAAAGTCCTCGCCGTCTTCGTACTCGAAGTCCAGGGTCTCCGGGATATCCGTGAAGGTGCCCTGGAAGCCCTTCTCCGCTACCGCAACGTCTGCTTCAGTGAAGGTGGTCTCCACCTCCCCACCGCTCGGGTTGTCCGCGCGGGCGGAGATGGTCACGCCCTCGCCGCTCGGCGTGGAGTCGGTGCCGGCAGCACCCGGGAGGTTGCCGGAGGTGAAGTCGATGGCCTGGGAGATGGGGTTGCCAAAGACATCGCGGCCCTCGACCTGGATGGAGTGGTTTCCTTCCTTGAGGCCGGTGCCGATTTCCTGCCCGCGCTCAATTTCCTCGCCATCCAGTGTGTAGGTGAGCTCGCGGGAGATGAGGGCGGCGTCGTTGAACTGGACGTCGAAAGTCACCGGGCCCGTCAGGTGCTGGCCGGCACTCGGGGTGGAGCCGGTAATCTCCGCCTTCTTGTCGGTGCTCAGGTTGGAGTCCTCATAAAGGACGGAAATCTCTTCTTCGCCCAGCGGATCGGAGAAGATGCGGGCTTCGCTCACGACGGCATCGGAGTAGAACTGGGCGGCGTTATCCCGGCCGGAGTCCGCGCCGATCATCACGGCGGTGGAGTTGGACTTGGGCTTGGTCACCTCACCGTTGATCTCGGTGTTCTCAGCCACCTTGGCGCCGTTGACATAGAGCTCGCTCTTGGTGCCGTCGTAGACGCCCACCGCGTGGTACCACTGGCCGGGTTCTACTTGCTGCTGGGCTTTCTTGTAGCCGTCGCTGCCGTTGACGGTGAAGGTGAGCTGGTCGCCGTAGATGACCATGGCCCAGCCGCCGGCTTCCTTGTTGGCGCAGAGGCTCTTTTCGTTGCCGTCGAATTCTCCGTCGTAGCGGAAGACGCATTCGACGGTGAAGCCGTCCTTGATCTGGTGAAACTTGTCTCCGATGTCGAAGCCGACGGCATCCTTGCGGCCGTCGAAGTGGGCCACGGGGCGCTCAAGCACGCTGTCTTGCTCCACGGTGGGCTCGCCGATCTTCAGCGGTGCGACATCGGAAGCGGAGTTGCTGATGGTCCCGTTCTCCAAGGACAAGTCCAGGATGTCTGCCTTGGGCAGGTTCTGGGCGGAGGCGAATGAGGGAGCAACAAGGCTTGAGCCAACGAGGCTGATGGAGGCGATCAGCGCGGCTTGATGCAGCTTTTTACGAGACTTCTTTTGAGACACAAAAATTCCTTGACAGATAGCAAAATGAAGAGACTTCCGCTTCTGAGGGCTCCACAGGAGCCGCACAGCTCACGGCCCGCCCGAGGCTAGGCCGCTCGTTTAACAACGAGTTGTCAGGTGCATGACGTCAAAGTAAACGGTGTTCAACTATCGAGTGACGGATATCTCCCGCTTCGCCCGGCCGTTGCGCGCAGCACGGCCCTTCCTCGCCTTCTGTCCGTGGGCAGGGTGCGCTGGTGCGCTAGCTCAGCCCTAGCTCAAGAAGCCGAAGAGCTCGGCGCTGCGCTGCGCCAGGCGCTCGAGGCGGGATTCCGTCATGGAGGCGATCTGGTCGATGATGGCGCGGTCGCGCTCCAGGTCGGTGTCTGCCTGGTTCCACCAGAGGGCGAAGGTGGCGTCCAGCGAGCCCGGCGCGCCGGCCACCAGGTAGTCGTAGACGCGGTAGATGCGCTCGCGCTGGCGGTCCTGGCGGGCCAGGTGGGCGGGCTCATCCATGACGTAGAGCACGGCGATGGTCTTGAGCAGGGTTACCTCCGCCACCGCGCCCGGCGGGACGGCGAGGTCACCGTTCATGCGGCCAAGCGGTTCGTCGTTAGCCGCAAGTGTGGCGGAGACGGTAGCGCCCACATAGCGGCCGACGAGCTCCGAGGTCATCTTCTTCAAGTTGGCATAGGAGCGCAGGGAGTAGTCGAAGTTGCCGATGGCGTTGATGACGTCCAGCTGGCGCAGGCGGTCGGCGGCCTCCAGGAGCTCGTCGGCAGTACCGCCGAAGGCCTTGGCGCCCTTGTCCGCGAGGTTGGCCAGCTCCACCAGGTCCCACAGCACCCCCAGGGAGATGCGGCGGGAGATGATGCCGTCTTCGACGTCGTGGACGGAATAGGCGATGTCATCCGACCAGTCCATGACCTGCGCCTCCATGGACTTGCGCTTATCGCTATGCCCTTGGCGCAGCCACTCCAGAATGTCCACGTCCTCGTCATAGGCGCCGTATTTGCGGTTGGTCGTGCCATCCGGGTTGGTCTTGGTCCAGGGGTATTTGCAGGCCGCATCGAGCGAGGCGCGGGTGAGGTTCAAGCCATAGCTGCGCGGGCCCGCCGGGGTATCCAGGACCACCTTGGGCTCCAGCTTGGCCAGGATGCGCAGGGTCTGGGCGTTGCCCTCGAAGCCGCCGAGGGCTACCTCGTTGAGCGCATTCTCGCCGTTGTGGCCGTAGGGCGGGTGGCCGATGTCATGGGTCAGGCCTGCCATATCGCACAGATCCGGATCCAGGCCTAAGCCAGCACCAATGCTGCGGGCGATCTGGCTGACCTCCAGGGAGTGCGTGAGCCGGGTGCGCGGGGTATCGCCATCGCGCGGGCCCACCACCTGGGTCTTATCCGCCAGCCGGCGCAGCGCCGCGGAGTGCAGGACGCGGGCGCGGTCCCGGGAGAAGGCGCCGCGGTGCTCCTCGGATTTGAGCAAGGCCGAGCCCTTGGGTGACTCGGAAGCGAGGCGGGCGACGTCTTCTGCGCGATAGGAATAGCTCACGGGTTTTAAGTTTAGGCGGAGTCCTGGTCTTCCTGGGTCTGCCTCGCGCCAATGACGCGGTGGCGCAGGGCCTGGTTGGGGCGGATAATGCGCTCGATGCGGTAGAAGGCCGCGCGCACGCCTTCGGTGCGCTCCTCCCCCAGCAGGGTGCGCAGGCCCAGGTAGGCCAAGCCGCCGGTCTCGTGGGCCAGGTAGCGCCACCACGGGATGGAGAAACGCGGGGAAGGATAATAGGGCGTGCCCATAACGGTAGCGGTGATTCCTTCTTGGCGGGCGATGAGGAAGGTGCGCAGGCGATGGAGCGGGTCGGTGATGATGACGGCCTCTCTCACACCCAGCTTGTCGCGCGCAGCAATCAGCTCGCTGCGGGTGTCGAGGCCTTCTTCGAGGGCGGTGACGTTGAGGGGGTCGTCGTCAAGCAAGGCTTTCGCCACCCCGGCTTCGGTGAACCTATCGCCGGGCAGCTTCCCGCCGACGGTGATGATGGGTAGGTCATGCGCGGCAGCGTATTCGGCGGCGAAGCGGACGCGGCCGCTCAGGATGCGGGAGGGGCGCCCGTCGTATTGCGCGGCACCCAGGACAATAACGTACTTCACTGTCTGACCACTCTAGCGCTAGGTGGGAAGGTATCGTGGTGCGCATGACTACTGCTGCTCGTTTTGGTCGCGCCGCCCTTGCTGCTCTTGTGTTGGGGTTGGCCACTGCTAGCCCCGCCGTGGCGGCGGACTATGTTCTTGCCGCGCCCGAGGCAGCCTCCATTAAGGACAAGGTGACGGATGAGGCGGGGGTGCTCTCGAGCTCGGAGAAGTCCGAGTTGGAGGACAAGATAGCCGCGCTGCAGCAGGAGAACCACGTGGTGATTTTCGTGGTCTTTGCCTCCTCGCTGCCGGAGGGCGCGGAAAGCTATGCGGGTGAGATTGTGCAGTCCAAGGGCCCAAACTCCGCGGCCTATGTGGTGGGCGTGGATGATTCCACCATAGGCGTGCAAACGGGTAAAGAGTGGCCGCGCGGGCGCCTGGACGCGATGTATGACGCGGCCTACGCCAAGCTTGCCGACGGTCACCAGTACGGCCCCTCCGCACTTGCGCTTGTCGACGCTGCCGCTTCCGGTTCTGCGGGGTCTTCTTCTTCCGGCTCGGCTGGTTCCTCCGATTCTGATGGCTCTGGTGGCCTGTGGTTGGCGGGCGGCGCGGGTGCTCTGGCTCTTGCCGGTGGTGGCGCTGTGGTGGCGAGCCGGCGCAAGACCAAGAAGGACTCGGCGGCCACGCTGGAGTCAGCGCGCCAGATTGAGCCGGGTAATACCGCGCAGCTGGACCGCTTGGATATGGCGACGTTGGAAAAGCTTGCGCAGGAGGAGCTGGTCTCCACCGATGAGTCGATCCGCCGCGGCAAGGAGGAGCTCGACATCGCGGTGGCCGAATTCGGTCCCGAGCGCACCCGCCCGTTCACGCGCGCGATGAACCACTCCACGCTAACACTGCAGAAGGCGTTCCAGCTGCAGCAGAGGCTGCAGGATAACCTGCCGAAATCGACTTCGGAGCGCCGCCAGATGCTGGTGGAGATTATCTCCTCCTGCGGGCAGGCAGATGATGCGTTGGATGAGCAGGCGGCGGACTTTGCCAAGATGCGGGACTTGCTGATCAACGCCGGCTCCAAGCTGGATGAGCTGACCCAGCGCACCGTCGATCTGCGCGGGCGCTTGCCGCAGGCGCGCACGACATTATCCTCCCTCAGTGCTTCTCATTCCGAGGAAGCGTTGTCCTCGATTGCGGATAACCCGGAGATGGCGGAGGTCTCGCTCGACGAGGCCGAGAAGCTGCTGTCACGCGGCCGCGAGCTGCAGTCCCAGCCAGCCGGGCAGCAGGGGCCGTTGGTGGGCTATATCCGCGATGCCGAGCATGCGCTGGAGGTCTCTGACCGTCTGCTCAGCGCCGTGGAAAACGCCGAGAACTCGATCACCGCGGCGCAGGATAACCTGCCGGCGCTCATCGATGAGGTGGAGGAAGAAATCGCCGAGGCACAACGCCTTGAGCAACAAGGAAAGGCCCAGGGCTCCCCTGCCGATTGGTCCGCGTTGGAGTCACTGCTCGTTCAGGCGCGGGAGGCGCTCAGTGCGGCTCGCCAGCAGGGCAAGGCCGACCCGCTGGGTCAGTACACTGCGCTGACAGCTCTCGATAGCAAGCTGGACGAGCAGCTCGACACCGTCCGCGAAACCAATGCCACCCGCGAGCGCCAGATTGCGCTCTACCGCCAGCAGATTGCCGCGGCCGAGTCCGCCATCCAGGCGGCGGAAGACTTGCTCTCCTCGCGTGGCCGCGTGGTGGGCCCCGATGCGCGCGTCGCGCTTGCCGACGCCTCCCGCCTCTTCGCCCAAGCCCAGAACTCCGCCTCCAAGGACCTGCGCGCGGCGCTCAACTTCTCCCGCGATGCTGCTGCGGCCGCGCAGACTTCGCTCAACCGCGCGAAGGAAGACCTGGAGGCTTATCGCCGCCGGGAGCAGCGCCGCCAGGCCACCGATGCCGCGGGCAACATCCTCACCGGCATGGTCATTGGCCAAATCCTCGGCGGCGGCAGCTCCCGCGGTGGCGGTTTCGGCGGCGGCTTCTCCGGTGGTGGAGGCTTCGGCGGCGGTGGCTTCTCGGGCGGCGGAGGCGGAGGCGGCTTCCGCGGCGGCTCCTTCTAGCCGCCCTCTCCCCTGCTCCGATTCCTCGCCTTCTCCCCTTTTCCGCCGGCGGCTCCCCCAGCCGCCTTCATACTTCTCCCCTGCCCGGCGCCTAGGCCTCGAAGCCCGCGGCCCACACCCGGCCTCTCATAACCGGGGCGGCCCCACATGGCATCTCGCAAAAGGCGCCTTGCACAAGGCATCTGTCAGATACCTTCTGCCGGATGCCATTTGTGAGATACCGTCTGCCACATTTCCTGTGCACACATCGGGCGACTGGACCCCGAATCGGTAGCCAGCCAATCAGATCCTCGGATACGGGGTGGTGCAAACACACGGTAGGCGTAAACCAGTCATGCACATGGTTCTAGTCAAAAGGCTTCTCTCACAAGGTTGCAGTCAAACGGTTTACTTGGGGGCAAGTAAACCTTCTGCACCGAGCTAGATGGTTCGTTTGGGGGCAAACAAACCTTATGACTGCAACCATCTAACTAGAGCCCTCTACTGGCATACCAAGCCGAGCAAGGATGCTAGAAGAGCTCCCCTTTTAATGAAATCACCCAAGTTTCCACGCCAGTTCTGGCTATATCGCGGAAGGTAGGTTAGGTGCGAAGGGGGCGGGTGGAGCCGTCGAGAAGCAGGCAACAGTAGCTGGTGAAGGCGGCGTCCGCGAGGGGGAGCTCGCCCACCGCAACCTCAAGGTCGTGGCCCCGCGGGGCGGTGCGGGCGACCTCGATGGCGTCTGCGAGAGCGAGGATGCGGCGCTCGCGGCGGAATGGGTTCGTGCGCTCGAGCAAGTACTCGCGGCCCTGACAGACCGCGCGCAGCTTTTTCACCGTGAAGCTGGTCTGCTCCGCCGAAAAGTCGGGCCCGCGCACAGTAAAGCTGCGGGCGCCCGGGATGTGCTCGAAGGCGATGGTGGCGCCCGTTCCAGGCAGCAGCAGGCCCGTCGGTCTCACGCGGGCGATGACCTCACCCGCACCATCCATCAACGCCCCGTCGCGCCACACCCAGCGCTGCATCAGAGCAGCACCACAACGACCGCGACGATGGTCAGCAGCACCAACGTCGCGATGATCGGGATAGCGGTGCTCTGCGTCCGCGCCTCCAGAATCACACGCGTAAACCAGCTCAGCGCCGCAATCTCCGAATGGTTGAGGTCATCGGAATCATCGCTCTTCTCGCCCTCAAACTCCAGGATGGCCTTACGCACACCCGAGTTCTTCGAGGAGAACTGCGCGATTTTCAGCCCGTCGTGGTCCTCAACAATCCAGTCGCCGCCGGCCTCGTTGATGAAGGCAAACGTGCGCCCATCCAGGGACGCCTCCAAGCGCTTATCGCGCTTGGGGTTGCCCGCCAGGCGGTAGACGCGGTCATCCTCCAGCGTCACCGACGCGCCCAAATCATCGAGCCCCAGGCGCCAATGCTCGCCTTCCACGTCCGCCGAGCGCTCCTGGAACATGCCCAGCGACGCCGGCCCCTCCCCCACGAGGAGCACCGGGTTCTTGCGGTCGCTGCGGTCCCAGCTGGTGTAATGCATTAGCAGCCGATCAGTCGAGCGGCCAGGTAAGCCTCAAGCTCATCGAGCTTGACGCGCTCCTGCTCCATGGAGTCACGCTCACGCACGGTGACCGCGTTGTCCTCCAAGGTGTCGAAATCATAGGTCACGCAGAACGGCGTGCCGATTTCATCCTGGCGACGGTAGCGGCGGCCGATGGCGCCGGAGGTATCGAACTCCACGTTCCAGTTCGCGCGCAGCTTGTTCGCCAGCTCGCGAGCCGGGGTGGACAGCGCTTCCTTCTTCGACAGCGGCAGCACGGCCACCTTCACCGGCGCCAGGCGGCGGTCCAGGCGCAGCACCACGCGCTTATCGGTGCCGCCCTTTGCGTTGGGGGCCTCCTCCTCGTCATAAGCGTCAACGAGGAAGGCCATCATGGAGCGGCCCAAGCCGGCAGCCGGCTCGATGACGTACGGGGTCCAGCGTTCGCCGGACTCCTGGTCGAAGTAGGACAGGTCCTCGCCCGAGCCCTTGGTGTGGACGGAAAGGTCGTAGTCCGTGCGGTTAGCCACGCCCTCCAGCTCGCCCCACTTGGAGCCCTTGAAGCCGAAGGCATACTCGACGTCCACGGTGCGCTTGGAGTAGTGGGAGAGCTTCTCCTTCGGGTGCTCGTAGAGGCGCAGGTTCTCTTCCTTGATGCCCAGGTCGACGTACCAGTTGTAGCGGTCATCGATCCAGTACTGGTGCCACTCTTCGTCCTCGCCCGGCTTGACGAAGAACTCCATCTCCATCTGCTCGAACTCGCGGGTGCGGAAGATGAAGTTACCCGGGGTGATTTCGTTACGGAAGGACTTACCAATGTTCGCAATGCCGAACGGCGGCTTCATGCGGGCCGAGGTCATCACGTTCTTGAAGTTCACGAAGATGCCCTGCGCGGTCTCCGGACGCAGGTAGTGCAAGCCCTGCTCATCGTCGACCGGGCCGAGGAAGGTCTTGAGCAGGCCGGAGAAGGCCTTCGGCTCAGTCCAGTCACCCGGCTGGCCGGTCTCCGGATCGTTGATGTCAGCGAGGCCGTTGGCCGGCTCGTGGCCGTGCTTTTCCTCGTAGGCCTCGATGAGGTGATCCGCGCGGTAGCGCTTACCGGTGTGCTTGGATTCCACCAGCGGGTCGGTGAAGACCTCGACGTGGCCGGAGGACACCCACACCTGGCGCGGCTGGATCACGGACGTATCGACGCCCACGACATCGTCGCGGGACTGCACCATGTGACGCCACCACTGGCGCTTAATGTTCTCCTTGAGCTCGACACCGAGCGGGCCGTAGTCCCACGCAGAGCGGGAACCGCCATAAATTTCACCTGCCTGGTAGACCAAGCCGCGGCGCTTACACAGGCTGACGACGGTATCAATGACGGATGCCATAGCTAATGGGACTCCTCTGGTAGGGGACAGTCTTTATACAATGCGGCCTAGTCTAGCGCGCCCCCTGACACCGCGTGCCCTCACCCCGAAACTGTGGTGCATTTTATACACTTTTTCGCATTCTTCAGCTATAGTACCTATATCTCTCTTTTTAACTCTCCCCCAATAGATATGGTTGAAGGTGAATGGTGTGACCAACACCCAGAAAGAAGCTCTCTCATTCGATCCTGCGGCAGCCGCCACCGTCATTAGCGCTTTGGATTCACCGTTGCGCATCGACATCATCCGGCGCCTAGCTGAGCGCGATCACTACGTCCACGAACTCGTGGCCGCCACCGGCAAATCCCAACCGCTTATTAGCCAACACCTGCGGGTCCTGAAGCGCGCACACATTGTCGACAGCGAACGCCTCGGCCGCGAAGTCCGCTACTTTTTGGCGGCTCCAAAGGTGCTGCCTTTGCTTCGCGACGCCTCACTGGCCACCTCTTAATGGAAGTGTATTGATAAACTTTAGACCCATGGCCATCCACGACAGTATTCCCAAGCTCGGCGCTCGCAATACCCGCCAGCGCACCGCCGTCGTCGAAGTCCTGCGTAGTCTCGACAAATTCGCCTCTGCCAAGGACATACACCAGGCGCTTATCGACGGCAACCAGAAAGTCGGCCTAACCACCGTCTATCGCACGCTCCAATCGCTTTCGGAGATTGAAGCCGTCGATGCACTCCACATGCCTTCCGGCGAGACCCTCTACCGGCACTGCGAAAGCAATGCGCACCACCACCACTTGGTATGCACCAAGTGCGGCCGCACCGAGGAAATCGACGGCGGCCCCATCGAAGAGTGGGCCTCCTCGGTAGCCAAGGAGCACGATTTCGAGCTCACCGGGCACGATGCCGAAATCTTCGGCATCTGTGCCAACTGCTCCGCGGCGTCTTAGATTGCGGGCTACTTGACGCCGCCAAAGCGGCGGTCGCGCCGCGCGTACTCCTCCACCGCGGCAAACAAGTCTTCCGGTGTGAAATCCGGGAAGAGCTTGTCCTGATAGATCATCTCCGCATAGGCCGACTGCCACAGCAGGAAGTTCGAGGTGCGCTTCTCACCGGAGGGGCGCAAGAACAGATCCACGTCCGGCATATCGGGGTCATACATCACCGAGCTCACCGTCTTCTCGTTGATGGAACGCGGATCGAGCTCGCCGCGGGAGACTTGCTCGGCGAGATCGCGGATGCCGTCGACAAGCTCGGCGCGCCCACCGTAATTCACGCACATCACCAGGGTCATCTTGGTGTTGTCCTTGGTGAGCTCCTCGGCTGCCTCGAGCTCCTTGATAACGGAGCGCCACAGGCGCGGGCGGCGGCCGGCCCACACCACGCGCACTCCCCTTTCGTTGAGCCAATGGCGCTGGCGGCGCAGCACATCGCGGTTAAAGCCCATGAGGAAGCGCACCTCCTCCGCGCTGCGGCGCCAATTCTCGGTGGAGAAGGCGTAGGCGGAAAGGTAAGGAACGCCGAGGGCGAGGCAGGCATCGACGACGTCGAGAAGCACTGCTTCCCCGCGGCGGTGGCCTTCGGTGCGCTTCATGCCGCGCTCCTCTGCCCAGCGGCCGTTGCCGTCCATGACCAGCGCGATGTGGCGCGGCAGGAACTCCTGCGGGATAGCGGGCGGATGAAGGACTCGGTTCGGGTCAGGCGTAATCACGCATTACAGTCTACTGTTCCATGATCCCCAGCGCGCCAACGGAGCGCTCGAGGTGCCATTGCAGGTGGGCACGGGTCAGCCGGTGGGCCTCCTGGGCTTGGGTGTTCGTCGGCTGGCTGGGGTGACCGTGGGCGATGAGCCACATGTGGTGCAGGGTTTCCGGGTCCACCTCCGCGGCCCCGGGCGGGCGGCATTGGTGGCAGGCGGCCCCACCCACGGCTGGGTGGAAGGCGTGGTGGGGGCCGGGCCTTTGGCACTGGGCGCAATCGAAAAGGCTGGGTGCCCAGCCGGCGTGGGACATGGCTTGGAGGAGGAAGGCGTCGAGAAGCATGAGCGGATCGCCGTGCTGGAGTTGGTTGAGGACGTCGACGCAGGCATCGTAGAGGTAGGGGTCCCCGGGGGCATCGGCGGCGGCGAGGCGCTCGGCGGATTCGAGGGCGGCGCAGGCGGCGGTGTAGCGCTCATAATCCTCGATGATGCGCGCACCGAAGTAGTCCACGGTATCGGCCTGGGAAATGGTGTAGAGGTTTCGGCCTGGGTAGAGCTGCACGTCGAGGTTGACGAAGAGCTGCAGGCGCGAGCCGAAGCGCGATTTGGCGCGGCGAACGCCCTTGGCCACCCCGCGCACGAGGCCGTGGTGGCGAGTCAAGAGCACGATGATGCGATCCGCCTCGCCAAAATCATAGGAGCGAATGACGAGGGCGCGGTCGCGGAAATTCTCCCGCATGTAGAAGCACCCCCGCTTCTAGAAGCCCAGGCGGCCCAGCGCCTTCGGGTCCGACTGCCAGTTCTTGAGCACCTTAATGCGCAGGTCAAGGTAGACGTTTTGGCCGAGCAGCTGGATGATTTCCTTGCGGGCGGTGCCCACGATGCGGCGGAAGCGGCGACCGTCCTTGCCCTCGATGATGCGCTTCTGGCCGGGGCGCTCCAGGTAGAGGATGGCGTGGACGTTGAGGACGTCTGGGCGTTCCTGGCTGGGCAGGATCTCATCGACCTCGACGGCGACGGAGTGCGGGAGCTCGTACTTCAGGCCGGACAGCGCAGACTCGCGGATAAGCTCAGCGATGCGCTTGGCCTGATCCTCGTCGGTGATGTGGTCATCCGGATAGAACTTAGGCCCCTCGGGGAGGTGGTCCACGATGACCTGGGTCAGCTCATCCAGCTGCACGCGCTCGGTGGCGGAGACGGGGATGACCACGGCGTCTGGGTTCTCCTCGGAGAGGAGCTCGTGAAGGGCTACAAGCTGGGCGCCGACTTGGTCCTTGGAGGCCTTGTCCAGCTTGGTGACGATCCCGATGATGGGGGTCTTCGGGGCGACCTTGCGGACGTTCTCCAGAATCCAGCGATCGCCGGGGCCGATCTTCTCATCGGCGGGGATGGTCAGGCCGATGACGTCGACGTCTGCGTAGGTGTCCTTGACTACCTCGTTGAGGCGCTCGCCGAGCAAGGTGCGCGGGCGGTGCAGGCCGGGTGTGTCGACGAGGACGATTTGCGCATCTTCGCGGTGTACGAGGCCGCGGATGGGGTGGCGGGTGGTTTCCGGCTGGTCGGCGGTGATGGCGATCTTCTGCCCCACCAGGGCGTTGGTCAGGGTGGACTTGCCGGTGTTGGGGCGGCCGACGAAGGACACGAAGCCGGAGCGGAAGCCCTCGGGCGTGTCGGTGTATTGCGAATAGTCAGCGGCGTTGGCTTCGCCCTCAGCCGGCAGGTCCGCGAAGGCGGCATCGAAATCAGTGCTCATATCGCCTCATATCATAACGCACGAGCTGCCGAGTCCCGTTCTTGTTGTATGGCCCTGCTCTGGCTCTCGACGTGCGGCCCGACGTATTTCCTGCCGATGCGCTTAAGAATAGTCCTTTCAGTTTGGTCCCTTCTCTGTGCAAAGGGACCATCTGGTGGTGGTTTTCGCGTACTGAAAGGTCCCTTTAGTGTGCGAAGGGACCAGACTAGAGGGACCTTTTGTGCTTTCGCGGGGTTTATCTGGCCTGCAGATGGTTCGAGTCAGACGGTTCTGGTCATAAGGTTTCTTTGCCCCCAAACGAACCATCTAGCGACCTCCAGAAGGTTTGTTTGCCCCCAAGAGAACCTTCTGACCCGAACCATCTGAGTAGAACCGTATGGCTGGAAACGACATCGTTGAAGGAGGGCCGCGAAAGCAGCGGTGAGGTGCGGGTGAAAGCTGATAGCGCGAGGTTATCCGCCGCATGGCGACTGCGAAAAAGCTTGCGCCAAATGGCATCTTGCACATGGTGTCTGTCAGAAGGCTAGAGCTCCTCCACCCGGAACTGCAGCTGCGGGTTAGCAAAGACATCCTGCGACTCGATGAGCAGCAGCTCCTGAGAATCCGCCTCATAGGTGTTTTGGAGCAGGTCAAAGACGGAAGACGCGGTTCGCTTGAGGGCCAGCTTGGCGTCATTGGTCTCCACGTAGTGCCCCGTAAAGAGCGAGGCCGTGACATCGCCCGAGCCGTTGCGCTTGAAAGGCAGCTTGGGGGTGGCCACCAAGAAGGCGCGTTCGCCATCAACGGCAAGCATCTCAATCTCGTCCTCGCTGGTCTCCGGGCGCTGCACCGAGGTGACCAACACGGTCTTCGGGCCGATCTCCTGCGCGCGCTTCACCGCCGCGAGGGTCTGCTCCAAGGTGCCCACCTCGCTGTCCGTCAGGTAGCCCAGCTCAAACTGGTTCGGGGTGATGATGTCCGCGACCGGCACAACCTTATCGCGCAGCAGCGGCGGAATCTCATCCGAGACGAAGCAACCGGACTTAGCGTTGCCCATCACCGGGTCACACGCATAGAGGGCCTTGGGGTTAACCGCCTTGATGCGGTTCACTGCATCCACGATGGCGCCCGCAATATCCGGCCCGCCCTGGTAACCGGACAAGATCGCATCGATGCGTGGGAAGGCACCGCGCTTCTCGATGCCATCCACAATCGCCGTGACCTCTTCCGCCGGGATCATCGGCCCGCCCCAGTCGCCATAACCGGTGTGGTTGGAAAAGTTCACCGTGTGAATCGGCCACACCTCATGGCCAGCGCGCTGAAGTGGAAAGACTGCTGCGGAGTTGCCCACGTGACCGAAGGTGACGTGGGACTGAATGGAGAGGATGTTCATAGTCCTCCATTGTGCTACGCCCCACGTAGCACCTCAACGTTTGGGCCGTTTTAGATTCCGCCGCCGGGAACTTCCTCATCGAGCTTCGCGCGCTCGGCGGCATCCGGGAAGGCCTTCGGGCCCGAGGGCTTGGGCTGGTAGCTCACGCCACGCGCCGCTAGGTCCTCGTACCAGTCCGCCAGCAGCTCATTCTGCAGGCCGAACATTTCTTTCTCCTCCGCCGCAGTGGTGTGATCATAGCCCAGCAGGTGCAGGCAACCATGCACTGTCAGCAAGGCCAGCTCGTGGCCCAAGGAGTGGCCGGCCGCGGTGGCTTGGCGCTGCGCAAACTCCGGGCAGAGCACGATATCGCCCAGCATGGCCGGTCCGGCTTCGGCAGCGTCGGGGCGCCCGCCGGTAGCGCCCGGGGTGAGCTCATCCATGGGAAAGCTCATCACGTCGGTCGGGCCTTCCAGGTCCATCCAGCGCACGTGCAAGTCCGCGATGGTATCCAGATCCACGGCGGTAATCGTGCACTCGGCATCCGGGTTAACGTCGAGGCGGCCGAGGGCGTAGGAGCAGACGTCGATCAGCATCTCCTCGTTCACGCCGTCATAACCGGACTCGTTAATAAATTCGATGCTCATTTCTTCTCCTCCTGCTCAGCAAAGTTATCGTAAGCCTCCACGATGCGCCCGACCAGCTGGTGGCGCACCACGTCGGCCGCGCCTAGCTCCGCGAAGTGAATATCCGGCACACCCTTGAGAATGCGCCGCACCAGACGCAGGCCGGAGACCTGGCCACCCGGCAAGTCCACCTGGGAAATATCGCCGGTCACCACGATGGTGGAGCCAAAACCCAAGCGCGTCAGGAACATCTTCATCTGCGCCGGCGTGGTGTTCTGGGCCTCGTCGAGGATGACGAAGGCATCGTTGAGCGTGCGGCCACGCATATAGGCCAAGGGGGCGACTTCGATGATGCCGGCCTCCATGAGCTTCGGAATCATCTCCGGGTCAATCATGTCCCGCAAAGCGTCGTACAGCGGGCGCAGGTAAGGGTCGATCTTGTCATTGAGGGTGCCGGGCAGAAAGCCCAGCTTCTCCCCCGCTTCAACCGCCGGGCGGGTCAGGATAATGCGGCTAACCTGCTTGGCGCGCAGGGCCTGCACCGCCTTGGCCACCGCCAGGTAGGTCTTACCGGTACCGGCCGGGCCGATGCCAAAGACAATCGTGTTCTCATCGATGGCTTGCACATAGCGCGATTGGCCCACCGTCTTCGGGCGCACGGCCTTGCCGCGGCGCGAAACGATATCCGCTGCGAGCGTCTCAGACACGGAAGCTGGGGCATCCACCGTGACCAGGTCCAGGGTGTGCTTCACGGTATCCGTGCTGACCGGATGGCCGCGGCGGGCAATGGCCTCGAGCTCCTCCAGGACCTTGTGCGCGCGGGCCACCTCATAATCGGGGCCGGCGGCAGTAATGGTGGTGCCGCGCGCAAAGAGGTCCACGCCCAGAAGGTTTCCCAAAACGCGCAGGTTATCGTCCGCCGGGCCGAGCACCGTGGCCAGGTAGGCGGAATCGAGATCAAACTTGGTGGTGATAATAGGCACGCCCAAAAGGCTACCAGCGCGAGGTCAGGGTGCCGATGCTGGCCAACGCCACCATGCTTGCCGACGCCGTCCTCAACACCTCCGGCCCCAACTTGATCGCCGTTGCACCGGCGTCCTGCAAGCGGGCTAGTTCCTCCGCGCCGATGCCACCCTCCGGGCCCACCAGAAGGTAGATAGTCTCGGCGACGTCGAGGTCAGCAAGGTCCTTAAGCCGAACCTCGGCTTCCTCGTGAAGGACCAAGGCTCGTGCGCCCGCAATCTCCTGGCACAACTGGCGGGTGGTCAAAGGACCACGCACGGCGGGCACGCGCGCGCGGCGCGATTGCTTGGCAGCCGCCACGGCCGCGGATTCCCACTTTGCTAGCGCCTTCGGGGCCTTCTTCGCATCCCACTTGGACACGCAGCGATCCGCCTGCCAGGCGATGATCTCATCCGCACCGGCCTGGGTGGCCAGGTCGACGGCCAACTCGGCGCGCTCCGACTTCGGGATGGCCTGGACCACGATGACGCGCGGGGAGGGTTCGGGGATGATCGCGAGGTCGTCGACAAGCGCGGCCAGCGTGTCCTTGCCCTGCGTATCAGTGATGGTGGCGGTGGCGCGGCGCCCGGACCCATCGATCAGGGCCAGGTGCTCCCCTGGGCCCATGCGCTTGACGGTGACCGCGTGGCGGCCCTCCGCGCCATCGAGGCCCACGGGCTGGCCGACCTTCGCGAGGGAGAGATCCGGGTGGAGGAAGACGGGCAAAGACATTAGCGGCGGAACTTACCTCGGAGGCGGGTAAAGAGGGATTCGCCCTGATTGTCACCGGCGCGGTGCACCTCGGTGCCGCTGTGACCGGCGGCGCGGACCTTTTCGAGGGCCTCACGGGTCTTCTTATCCAGGTCCGTCGGGATCACCACATCCACGTGAGCGTGGAGGTTGCCAAAGCCGTCGGTGCGCAGGCGCGGCATGCCCTTGCCCTGGAGCGTGATGGACTCGCCCGGCTGGGTGCCCGGCGCGATATCGATGGTGAGCTCTTCGCCGTCGAGCTGCTCGACGGTGCAGGAAGAGCCGAGGGCAGCATCCACCATGGGCACGCGAACGGTCAGGTGCAGGTCATCGGCATTACGCTCGAAGACGGGGTGCGGCTCGGTGTGCACCTCCACGTACAGGTCACCGGCGGGGCCGCCGCCGTGGCCGACCTCGCCCTGGGAGGCCATGCGGATGCGCATGCCATCACCAATGCCGGCGGGGATGCTCACCGTAATATCACGACGCTTGCGCACGCGGCCATCGCCGCCACAGTGGCCGCAGGGATCGGTAACCACTTCGCCGAAGCCATAGCACTTCGGGCAATCGCGGGTAGTCATCATGTTGCCCAGCATGCTGCGCTGGACTTCCTGGACCTGGCCCATGCCACCGCAATGGTCACAAGTGACCGGCTTGGCCTTGGACTCGGAACCGGTTCCCTCACAGCGGTCACAGATCACGGCGGTGTCCACCTTGACCTGCTGCTTGACGCCGCTATAAGCCTCCTCGAGGGTAATGGTGGTACGCAGGAGAGCATCATCGCCCGGCTGCACGCGGGAACGCGGGCCGCGGGAGGCCGCTCCCCCGCCGAAGAACTCGGCGAAGATATCCCCGAGTCCGCCGCCGCCGAAACCGCCAAAGCCGCCGCCTTGGGCCGCGCGCTCCTCCATGGGGTCACCACCCATGTCCACAATCCGGCGCTTCTGCGGATCGAGCAGAACCTCCTGTGCAAGGGAAGCCTCGCGGAACTTCTCCGCGGCCTCGTCATCGCCCGGGTTGACGTCCGGGTGGTACTTGCGCGCCAGCTTGCGGTAGGCCTTCTTAATCTCGGCGTCGGACGCCGACTTTTCTACACCAAGAATGCCGTAGTAGTCACGAGCCACGTACTGTCATCCTTCTATTTCTCGTTGATACTAAATCTAATCCGACGGGCTAGCTTACTCGCCCGCCAGGATTTCACTCACATAGCGTGCAACGGCAGAGACCTTGGAAATTGTTCCCGAATAGTCCATATACGTCGGCCCCACGACACCCAGCCCGCCGAGTGCCGCCGCATGCTCGCCGGTGCCAAAACCATAGCGCGTGGCCACGACAGAGGTTTGGCGCAGCTCGTCGGCTTCGTTCTCCTCGCCGATGGATACAGAAACATTGCCCAAATCCGGCACGCGCGCCAGCAGCTTGAGCACGACGACCTGCTCCTCGAGGGCCTCGATGATAGAGGGCAGGCCCTCGGTGAGAGCCACGCGGGTGAGGTTGGAGGTACCCGCCATAATCAGGCGGTCGGAGGGCTGTTCCACAAGGGTCTCGATCAGCGTCGTCGCGGCCTTGAGGAGGTGGGGGCGGATGTCGGCTGGGGAGTCGTCGACAAGCGCGGCCAGCTCCACCGAAGCATCGGTGAGCGTCTTGCCCTCCAGGGCGGTGTTGAGGATGTCGCGCAGGCGGTGGGTCTGCTCGGGGTCGATCACGTCATCGAGCTCCACATTGCGCTGATCGACGCGCCCATTATCCGTAATCAGCACCAAGAGCAAGCGCACCGGTGAGAGTGCCACGACCTCGCAGTGCTTGACGCGGGAGACCTTGAGGTTGGGCATCTGCACGACGGCTGCTTGCTTCGTCACCTGGGCCAGCAGCTGGACAGACCGGCGCAGCACGTCTTCCAAATCCACCCCGCCTTCGAGGAAGGTAAGCATGGCGCGGCGCTCGGCCTTGGAGAGCGGCTTGACGTCGTGCAGCGTATCGACGAATTGGCGGTAGCCCTTCTGCGTGGGCACGCGCCCGGAGCTGGCGTGTTCCTGGGCGATAAGCCCTTCGGCTTCGAGCACGGCCATGTCATTGCGGATCGTCGCCGAGGACACGCCCAGCTGGTAGCGCTCGAGCAGGGCCTTGGAGCCGACGGGCGATTGCGAGGCGATATAGTCCGCGACGATGGCGCGCAGGACCTCTTGGCGGCGGGCATCGGTGGAGCTGGACATGTCTTTAAGGCTATCCGTTCTGGCGGGCGATGAAGTCGTCAAAATTTGGCACAGTGTAGCTCACCCTGCCGTGTTCTGGAGCATAGATCAATCCTTTACTAATGAGCTTGGCTCGCACAGGACCCAGTTTCTTCGTGTCTTTACCTAAGATGTCCGCGATGTCCTTGCTCGAGATTTCCTCTCCGCCAACCTTTGCCATCGCGGTCAAGTAGTCCCGCTCGGCTGGAGTAGCGCGATCCCACCTGGCTTGGAAAAACCCGCGGTCCAACTGCTCAATTCCAAGCCGCGCGGCGCGTCGAGCTGCATCGGAATCCATAGGTGAAGTTCGCGCAGTACGCCACATTTGTGCACCAAATTCCTGGATGAAATACGGATACTGCCCCGATACATTAGCTAGATATTCAACTGCTTCATCGTCAAATTCCACATTCTGTGTCCGCGCAGGTTCACGGAAGGCGGCAACTGCGGCATACATTTCGAGCCTGCCAATTTGGTGCACCTCGAACATTCGCTCTGCATAAGAGCGGGACTCCGCCAGAATCCCTGGCAGACTCGGGAGCCCAGCGCCAATAATGTAAAAAGGCAAGCCCAGCTGCCCTGCTTCATGTTGTGCAGAAATGAGTGCTTCGAGCAGCTCTTCATCAAGGTCTTGCATTTCGTCGATGAAGATTCCTAAAGCTTTATCCTCCTTGAGGAGCGTCGTAGTGATGGCCTCGATCACATCGTGCAGATCAAGCTCGAGGTTTCCTGTTGCCGGAGGAATGTCTCCTACTTCAACCCCAAGGTCAATAATGCTTTGTCCTACCGAGAGCGAGAAAGATTTTACGGCCGCAGCAATAAAGTGAAAACCCTCAGATACCTTGGCTTTCGTCCGATAGCGCAAAGAGGCTTTGGCTAAACCTTGCGCTAGAGCACGGCGGGCTCCTTCTCGTCCACGTGCCCCCTGCGAAGCCTCAAACTTAATCGTTAGCCAGTCGGCTTGGTCAGCCTTCCTTTTTAATTGGTTGAGCAGCACGGTCTTACCCACTCCACGCAAGCCAACGAGCAGCATTGGACGGCCAAGCAATCCGTTCTGGATGCGTTTGACAAGATTGTCAAACGCATGAAGGTCTCTCTCGCGCCCAGTAAGAACTGTCGGCGCGATGCCCGAGCCAGGAGTATAGGGGTTTAAGGCGTCATCCATGCCACTAATACTAGCAATATCGAGAGCGACTAACAGGTTTCTCGACGTGGAGAGAGAAACTAACACCGCTATCAAACTTCCCGACGACAGGAGCAAAACTAACAAATTCCCGGCGGAGCTAACTTTAAGTCCCCATGTCTCCTCGACGTCGAAAGGCCAAGGCCTAGCCACTTCTTCGCAGCTTCGCGGTTGCATCACACAGCTGGTTCTACTCAGATGGTTCAGGTCATACGGTTTACTTGCCCCCAAACGAACCTTCTAGCAGCCTAAGGAAGGTTTGTTTGCCCCCAAACAAACCTTATGACTAGAACCTTTCCACTGGAACCATGTGCGGAAGGCTGAGGACAGGCCACGAGCAGGGTACGGCCGCTAATGAGCCAGCTGATGCGGATCCGGAGGTCGGCCCGCAGGCGGGGCAAGCCCCTAGCGAGCGGTGCCTTCGGCGGTATCTTCGGCGACAAGGAGGTCGGTGATGATCCCATCCGCGAGCAGGCGTCCCGCCTTGGTCACGCGGAGGTGGTCGCCGGCGCGCTCGAGCAGGCCGCGCTCGATGAAGCGCGCGGCGACGGGCTCGGCGGCCGGCGCGAGCCAGGACGCAGGGATGCCCTCGCGCAGGCGCAGTCCCAGCATGATGCGCTCGGTGTGGCGATCGGCGGCGCTGAGCTGCTCGCGCTCCTTGATGGGAAGCTCCCCCTCGCTGACAGCCTTGATATAGGTCCGCGGGTTCTTCACGTTGAAGAAGCGCTCGTTGCCTAGGTGCGAATGCGCGCCCGGGCCCGCGCCCCACCAATTGCCGTCCACCCAGTAGATGCGGTTGTGCTGGCACTCCCCGCCCGGCTTGGCCCAGTTGGAGACCTCGTACCACTCAAAGCCTTCGGCCTCGAGGGCGGAGGAGATCATCTCGTAGCGCCGGGCCAGCACGTCCTCGTCCGGGGCCGGAAGCAGGCCCTTCGATACCTTGCGGGCCATGCGCGTGCCGTCCTCCACAATGAGCGAATACGCACTGATGTGGTCCACCCCGGTCTCCAGGGCGCGCTCCAAGGTCAGGGCAACGTCGGCGTCCTCTTCAGTCGGCGTGCCATAAATCATGTCCAGGTTGACGTGCTCGAAGCCCGCGGCGATGGCTTCGCGTGCCGCATCGAAGGCGCGGCCCGGGGTGTGGGCACGCTCGAGCACGGCGAGCACACCCGGTGAGGCGGACTGCATGCCAAGGGAGAGGCGGGTGAAGCCGGCGTCGAGAAGCCCGGCGAAGTACTCCGGCGAGGTTGATTCCGGGTTGGATTCCGTGGTGACCTCCGCGCCCGGGGCCAGCCCGAAGGTGTCGCGCACCCGATTCAACACACGGCCCAGCCCCTCGGCCCCCAGCAAGCTCGGCGTACCGCCGCCGATAAAAACCGTTTCGGCCTCACGGCCTACCTGGGCCGCCGCCATCTCCAGCTCTTTCTCCAGCGCATCCAGATAATCGCTGGTCAGATCCCCTCCCAGCTCACCCGGGGTATAGGTGTTGAAATCGCAGTAGCCGCAGCGCGAGGCACAGAAGGGAACGTGAATATAAAGACCGAAGGGATCCATGGGGAACAAAATAACCGACTAAACCGTTGAAGCGGTAGTCTATAGTGCAGATTTGCAACCCCGATAGTTAAGAAAGGCCCCCTTTTTTCGTGGAACCTCCGAGTCGATGTCCCCGCCGCCTCCTTAAGGCGGTGGGGTGAGCCGTGTTATCTGCCATCCTGATGATTGTGGCGGGTTTCGCCGTCATCGCTCTCATTATCGTGGCCAACGCGTACTTCGTCGCGCAAGAATTTGCCTTCATGTCCGTGGACCGCACGCAGCTGCGCCAGCGCGCCGCTGCGGGGGATAAACCAGCGGAGCGCGCGCTCAAGATCACGCAGAAAACCTCCTTCATGCTTTCCGGCGCACAGCTGGGCATCACGATTACGGGCCTGCTTATCGGTTATGTGGCCGAGCCACTCGTGGGCCAAGGCCTGGGCCAGCTGCTCGGTGGCGTGGGCGTGCCCACGGGCGTGTCCGTCGCCGTGGGTACGGTGACCGCGCTGGCCGTGTCGACGGTTCTCACGATGCTCTTTGCCGAGCTCTTCCCCAAGAACTACACCATCGCCGCTCCCATGAAGACAGCGCTGTGGCTGTCCGCGTCCACGATGTGGTACCTCAAGATCTTCGGCTGGTTGATCCACTTCTTCGAGTATTCCTCCAACGCCATCCTCAAGGTCTTCGGCATCGAACCGGTGGAGGATGTCGATTCTTCTGCCACCACCGATGACCTGGAATCCATCGTGGATGCCTCCCACGAGGCCGGCGACTTGGATGAGGACACCTACCTGGTGCTCGACCGCCTCCTCGACTTCCCCGAACACGACGTGGGGCACGCCATGATTCCGCGCTCGCGCGTGGATGTCATCGAGCCGGAGACCACCATCGGTGAGGTCCGCGAGATGATGTCGGAGAACCACACCCGCTACCCCATCATCGACGATGAGCACAATCCCATCGGCGTGGTGCACCTCTATGACGTGCTGGGCACCGAGTTGCCCGCGGCCACCCCGGCCCGCGAAATCATGAAGGAACCCGTGGTGGTTCCGGAGCTCATGCCGCTTCCCGACGTCGTCACGGAGCTTCGCGACGCCGACGAAAAACTCGCCTGCGTCATCGACGAATACGGCGGCTTCGTGGGCATTGTGACCATGGAGGACTTGGCCGAGGAGATCCTCGGCGATGTCACCGATGAGCACGACCTCGAAGAGACCGAGGAGATCACCGAGCAGGACGAGACGCACTGGATCGTCGACGGTGACACACCCATCGACGAGGTCGAGCGCGCCATCGGCCACGACCTGCCGGAGGGTGATTTCGAAACCGTCGCCGGCCTGCTCATCGCGCACTCCGGCACGTTGCCGGAGGAAGGCGAAGAGCTCGCCATCGAGTTGGAGGCAGAGCCTGAAGACTGGGTCGACGGCGATGAAGCCCCCACCCGCACGCTCAACGTCCGCGTCGAGGAAATCGACCGCCACGTGCCCTCCGTCCTAGCCCTAGAGCTGGTGGAGGAATTCCCGGAAGGAGAGGATGACTAATGACTGATACCTGGTGGTTCAACCTCCTCATCACCATTCTCATCATTGCTGCTTCCGGCTTCTTCGTGGTCATCGAGTTCTCCCTCATGGGCGCGCGCCGCAACCGCCTGGAGGAAACCGCGGAATCCTCGGCTGCCTCGCGCGCGGGCCTGCGCTCGCTCAACGAGCTGACCGTCATGTTGGCCGGCGCCCAGCTGGGCATTACCGCCGCAACCTTCGTCCTCGGTGCCGTGACCAAGCCGTGGGTCCATCACCTGCTCATGAGCCCGCTGGAGGCCCTCGGCTTGCCGCTGGGCGTTGCTGACGTCGTCTCCTTCCTCCTCGCACTTTTCGTCGTGACCTTCCTACACCTGGTCATCGGTGAGATGGCGCCAAAGTCCTGGGCCATCGCCCACCCGGAGACGGCCCTGCAGCTCATTGCGGTTCCTGCCCGCGGCTTCATCTGGCTCTTCCGCCCGCTGCTGATCTGGATTAACAAGATGGCGAACAAGCTGGTGCTCATGACCGGCGAGGAACCCGTCGACCGCGCCGGTGCGGCCGGCTATGACGCGGAGACCCTGCGCCACCTCGTCGAGCACTCGCGGCAGACGGGCACGCTTGACGACGACTCCGCGAACCAGATCACCGGCGTCATCGAGCTGGAAGCGTCCACCGCCGCACAGTTGGCCCGCGAGCACGGCTCGGAAATCTTGCCTCTGTCTTCCGATGCCACGGTGGCTGAGCTGCACGACCTCGTCGTGCACAAGTCCATCATGCGCGTGCTGGTCTACCCGCGCGCCTCGCGCATTCCGCGCATCGTCCACGTCCGCGATACCCTGCTGGCGGATCCGGAAACCCCGGTGCTGGAATTCTCCCGCCCCGCGTTGGCGGTGAGTTCCTCCTCCACCGTGCAGAAGACTCTGGATCAGATGCGCGCCCGCAACGAGCAGCTCGTCATGGTGGGCAAGCCCACCAAGGACAAGACGGTGTGGATCCTGACCTGGGATGACATCATGGGCCAGCTGTGGCCGCAGATTACGGAACAGCTAGACCAGGCCGCGCCGGCCGCCAAGAACCCGGGGGCTTAGCGCGTACGCGCTAGACGGGGCACACGAAGCTAAGCGTGGTGCACGAAGCTAGACGGTGGCACGCAAAGTTATTCGTGCCACGCTAACTACGAAAAGCGCCGCCGAGAGAGGGATTCTCGGCGGCGCTCTTCTTTAGGTAATCCTTGTGTGTTGGCAACAAGGAAGTCTGTGATGCGGCTCCTTAAGCGGTCGTGGCGGCCTGCTTCTGGCGCTTAGCCCGGACGCGGGCGACGACGGCGTCGATACGCGCGCGCTCCTCTAGGAAGGGCGGCGGATTGTGCCCGCGCATGGTGCGCACGAAGGCGGGGTGTGCCTCGACGACGGTGTGACGCCAGGCTTGCACGGCAATAAGGGAGGATTCTCCCGCGCGCTTGTACAAGTTCGGCAGGGAAACCACGTCGAGGTTGCGGGCCACGGCGTCGGTTTGCGCCAGCACGTACTCGACCAGCTCGCGCAGGTAGGCAGCCACCGCGGCGGTACGGCCGCGCAAGGTTTCTGCCAGCTCGGAGACCACGACGGGCGGGCCGGAGATAGGCAGGCCCTCAGCGAGTGCGCGGGCGGTGAGCTGCTTCGGTTCCTCGACGTCATTGTCGCCGGAGGAGGCAGCCGAGATGGTGCCGGACTTCAGGCCGGAGACCAGCGCCTGGCGCAGGCCGATGAGCTCGCCGACGCAGCGCCCGGAATCCACGCGGGCGTCTTCGACGATATCCCCCAGCTCGGCCAAGCAGTCGAGGGAGAGTTCATCGTCCCAGTCCTCGATGGCCTCGATGAGGTGCTCGATGTAGTCGACGACTTCATCGCCGATGTTATAGATTTCTTGGGTCAGCTCACGGTGGCGCAGCTCGGCTGCGATCTTGTGCATAGGCCGCCCTTCCCGTGAGAACCTCTAGTTGAGGTTTAGAGTTTTTCTGACCCCGCTGACTCTATTAGAGATCCTCGCATTCGGCTGCGCGACACTCCGAAGGAATTCACAGACTCCGTCCAGCCTTATTTCTTGCCGGCGTAGAGGCGCTCAATGTCAGCCGCATAGCGCTGGGCCACCACGTAACGCTTGACCTTCAGGGTTGGGGTGAGCTCGTTGCTTTCCTCGGTGAGGTCCTGATCCAGGATGACGAACTTCTTAATACCCTCCGCGTGGGAGACGGTGGCGTTGACCTGGTTGATGGCGTCCTGAATATCCGCGCGCAGCGCCGGATCCGCAGCTACCTCGCGCATGCCCTTGGTCGCGGCGATGTTGTGGTCCGCCTTCCAGCGCTTGAGCGCGTCCTCATCCAGGGTGAGCAGCACGCCGACGAAGGGCTTGCCGTCGCCAACCACCATGGCCTGGGAGATCAGCGGGTGGGAACGCAGGATATCTTCCATCGGGCCAGGCGAGACATTCTTGCCGCCCGCGGTGACGATGAGGTCCTTCTTGCGGCCGGTGATAACGAGCTTGCCTTCTTCGTTGATCTCACCGAGGTCGCCGGTGTTGTACCAGCCGTCCTGCAGCGCATTCTCGGTGGCTTCCGGGTTCTGCCAGTAGCCCTTGAAGACGATATCTCCCTTAATCAGGATCTCGCCGTCCTCGTTAATGCGCATCGTCGTTCCGCCCAGCGGCGGGCCGACGGTGCCGATGGACTGATCCACGAAGTCCACGGCGGCAGCCGCTGCGGTCTCCGTAAGTCCATAGCCCTCGTAGATGGTCACGCCGATGCCGCGGTACCAGTGCAGCAGATCCTGCGAGATGGCCGAGCCACCGGAGATGCAGTACTTGACCTCGCCGCCCATTGCCTGGCGGATGGCGGAATAGACCAGCTTGTCAAAGGCCTTGTGCTTGGCCTTGAGAACTCGGTTGGGGCCCTCCGGGGTATCCAGCGCCTTGGAGTATTCGATGGCGACTTTCTCCGCGCTGTCGAAGATCGCGCCCTTGAACGCGGAGGAACCATGCGCCTTGGCGGACGCACCGTTGCGTACCTTTTCAAACACGCGCGGCACGCCAAGAATCAGGTTCGGGCGGGAACGAGCGAACTCAACGGTGATGGTGCTGAAGTCCGCCCAGTGGTTCTGGGACGCACCACCGATGGTGACCGCCAGCGACACCGCACGGCTGAAGACGTGTGCCAGCGGCAGGAAGGTCAGGACGTGTGCGCCCGGCACGGCGATGGCACCAATGGGGTTGGTCAGCAACCCGCGGGCTTCCGCCAGCCAGTTGCGGTGGGTCAGCATGCAACCCTTGGGGCGCCCGGTAGTGCCGGAGGTGTACACCAGGGAGGCGACGTCGTCAGTGTGCGTAGCTTCGATGCGCTGGTTGACGGTGTCGTCGCTGATGTCGCGTCCCTCAAACTTCAGCGTATCGATGGCCGAAGAGTTGATTTCTAAGACACGGCGCAGCTGGGAGGGGGAACCGTGCAGCTGCGGGGTTCCGTCCTCCTGCAGCTTCAGATGCTTGACCAGCTCGGAGTGCTCGCGGGTTTCCGTGATGGCGAGGATTGCGCCGGAGTCCTCGATGATCCACTGAACCTGGGACATCGACGACGAGGGGTACACCGGAACGGAAACCGCACCGGCGGCCCAGATGGCGTAGTCCAGCAAGGACCACTCATAGCGGGTGGTGGAAATGAGCGCCACGCGGTCACCCTGCTCCACGCCGAAGGCGATGAGCCCCTTGGCCACCGCGTAGACTTCCTCGACGAATTCCTTGGCGGTGACGTTGACCCACTCGTAATTCGCCGGGCGGGTAAACAGCACGCCATGTGGGCGGGCGTGCGCCGTAGCCATCATGGCGGTAAGGCACGTTTCGCCGTCCTTGATCTCGAATTCCGCTTTGGTGTGCGCTTCATTCAAAGTCACAGTTGTGTCCTTTCCCACAAAAACTAAATTCCAGCCCACTCTACCAACCTGATTTATTACGCGCGTGGGGAGGGCGTGGCACAATTGGGGGATGTGACTACCCGTGATCTGCTTCAAGAACTTGCCCAACGCCACGGTGTGGCCTGCGAGTACACCGCCCAGAACGGACAGCCTGTGTACGTCAGCGAGGAGACAATCACCTACACGCTGCGCGCACTCGGCGTCTCTATCTCCGACCGTCCGGACGATGAGGAGCTAACCCAAGCCCTCTTCGAGGACTACCTCGCTCGGGCTTCCCGCCCACTGCCGCCCTGCGTGGTGGCCCGCGAAGGCGCCGAAAAGTCCTTCGCCGTCCACGTCCACGACGGGGATCCGGTCTCCGTCACGATCGAATTGGAAAGCGGCGAGACCCGCCCGACTTACCAGGACCCCAACGATGCCCCGGCTGCCGACGTCTCCGGAACCATGTGGGGCGAGGCAAGCTTCCACGTCCCCGGCGACCTGCCTCTCGGATTCCATAAGCTGCTCCTGTCCTCTCCCGGCACCGGAGAGCACGAGTGCCCGCTCATCGTCGTGCCGAACCACCTGAGCACGGCAGATCGCTACCTCGAGCGCCCCGCAGCGGGTGCGATGACACAGCTGTATTCGGTGCGTTCCGAGAAGTCCTGGGGCATGGGTGATTTCGGTGACTTAGCAGAGCTGGCGGAGGTCTTAGCACCGGACTACGACTTCCTCCTTATTAATCCGCTGCATGCTGGCGAGCCGATTCCGCCGGTGGAAGACTCGCCCTACCTGCCCACCACGCGGCGATTCATCAATCCGATCTATATCCGCATCGAGGACGTCCCGGAGCTGAAACTACTCAGCCCGGAACTCCAGGATGACGTGGCCGAGCTGGCCGCCGAGTTCCGCGAGCGCAACCTGTCTGCAGAAGAGATTGATCGTGATTCCATCTTCGAGGCCAAGCTGCAGGTCCTCCAGGAGCTCTTCAACAAGGGGATGACCCCAGAGCGCCGCACCGCCTTTAGCGAGTACCAGCGCCGCGAGGGCCGTGGCCTGCGTAACTTCGCGCTGTGGTGCGCCGAGACCGAGCTCGAACGCCACAGCGGCCGTCGCCACGCGCTGAGCCTTGACGTCAGCGAGTTGGCTGAGTTCTATTCCTGGCTGCAGTTCCTCTGCGATGAGCAGCTAGATGCTGCCCAGCGCCGCGCGCTCGACGCCGGCATGAGCATCGGGCTTATCACCGACATGGCCGTGGGCATCCACCCCGCCGGTGCCGACGCCGTCAATCTGGCGGAATACCTCGCCCCGCAGTGTTCGGTGGGCGCCCCGCCGGATGATTACAACCAGCAGGGCCAGGACTGGTCTCAGCCGCCGTGGCACCCGGTCCGCCTGGCGGAATCCGGCTACCAGCCGTGGCGTGACTTGTTGCGAACGATGCTGGGCAATGCTGGCGGCCTGCGCGTTGACCACGTGCTCGGCCTGTTCCGCCTGTACTGGATCCCGCGTCACGCCACCCCGCTCAACGGCACCTACGTGACCTATGACTGGGAGGCTATGCTCGGCATCCTCGCGCTCGAGGCTGAGCGCGCCGGCGCGGTCCTCGTGGGCGAGGACCTGGGCACCCTGGAGCCGTGGGTCCAAAACGCTCTGCGCGATATGGGGGTGCTGGGCACCACCATCATCTGGTTTGAGCACGCCGAGGACGGCCCCACCCCGCGCCCGCAGGATCAATACCGCCAGATGGCGATGTCCTCGGTGGGCACGCACGATCTGCCGCCGACGCTCGCCTTCCTGCGCGGCGACCACATCGCGCTGCGCGCCCGCCTGGGTCTGCTCACCCGCCCGGTGGCAGAAGAAGAAGCCGAGGACCGCGCGTGGCAGGAAAAGGTCAAGGACAACCTGCAGGCCTATGGCATGTTGGACAACCGCGAGAGCGAAGAGGACATGCTCGTTGCCCTGCACCGCTACATCGCGGGAACCCCGTCGGCGCTGACGGTGACCAACCTGGTGGACATGGTCGGTGACGTGCGCGCCCAAAACCAGCCGGGCACGACGAAGGACCAGTACCCCAACTGGTGCATCCCGCTGTGCGATACCGCCGGCAAGCCGGTGTTGTTGGAGGATCTGCCGAAGCAGGAGCTCTACCAGCGCCTCGCCCAGGCCGCCACGAGGCCGGGCGCCGGGCGCTAAACGACGACGCCGACGATGGCCACCACGACGATGAGCGCGATCATCAGCCAGAGGGTCACGCTCACTCGGGACTTAGGCAGTGCGCGTTTGCGGTGGGGAGGCTGCGGGCGCTCGGGGTCCCACAGGCCTTCGCGGTGATCATCGTCAGTCATGTTTCTTCATCCTAGTCGCGGGCGCTAGCCACGAATTCACACGGTCGATAACCCACATCAGCACCCACCCCATGACGGTCGCGGCCGGCACTGCGGTCACGGCGAGCACCGCCATCTGCGCCCACACTGGCGCCTGCACGAGCCATTCCATGCCCTCAGGGTAGCCTGTTGTCCATGAGCAGTGCACCTTTCGACGTCACCTGCCCCGCGGGCACCATCACCGGCTACCTCGATGGGGACGTGGCCCATTTCCACTCCATCGAGTACTCCCACATCCCGGGAGATTTCGATAACCCCGAGCCCGCCCCGCCGCGTGACCAGGACGCGCGCGAACCGCATCCGGAGAAGGTCGCGCTGACCATCACCGCCCCCGCGCCCGGCGAACGCACCGCTGCCCTAGCACCCACCCTGGTCTACATCCACGGCGGCCGCTACGAGCACGGCTCCCACGAGGACCCCCGGGCGGAGGGCACGCCGACTGCGGAGGCGGGCATCGTCCACGTGCAGCTGGGCTACCGCGTGGGGCTGCCGGGGCTTGCCCGTTTCCGCGATGATGAGCCCAACCACTACCGCGCCATCGAGGACCTACAGCTGGGCTTGGAATGGATCCAGCGCAACATCGAGTCCTTCGGCGGCGACCCCACCAACGTCACCGTCGTGGGCCAGTCCGCCGGCGCTAATGCCGTTCTCTGGCTGTGTCGGCGCGACCACTACCGCGGGGCTTTTCGCCGCGCCGTGGCGCTCTCCCCGGGCTTCCCTCGTGAAAGCTTCGAGGAGCGCAAGGCCACGCTGCGCCAGGTGATGAAGAAACCCATCACACGCTCCTCCCTCGCGGCGATGAGCAAGGAGGAGCTCGCGGCCGGCTACGGCAAGTTCCGCAAGAAGTACAGCCTCGATATGGCGCTGGGCCCCACCCCACTGGAGTGTGGGCAGCTTGCCGACGTCCCCCTCATCCTCGCCAGCACCCGCGACGAGTTCTACAACATCCCGGCCACGCAGAAGATCGACCGCTCCCCTTTCCGCGGCCTCATCCTGCGCTATGTGGCCCCGCGCTTTGGATTTCCCCGCAATGGTTTCAAGCCGTGGTATCAGGTAGCACAGCACATGGATAAGGACCGCCCTATGGGCCGGTTGGTGGGTGATGCCATCATCCGCCGCTGGGCGGCCGAGGTGGCGGAGAAGGCACCAGGTAAGACCTGGATGGTGGAGTTTACCCGCTCCTCGGGCCCGGCCTTGCACTGCGAGGAGCTGCGCCCGCTCTTTGGGGACACGGAGCTAGCACAGTGGCTGCGGGACTTCCTGCGCACCGGCGAGCCCGGTTTCGAGGCCTACCGCCCCGAGCACGCCATCTGGGAATACAACCTGGATAACGGCGAAAACCGCGTGGCCTATTCCAGCCTGGATTACATCTCGGCGGCCTTCGCCCAGGATGGCAGCCTGCTTTAGGCCAACAGGGCCTCGCGCAGCGGCTCGTGGGCCAGCTCCTCAACCATCCACGGGCTAAAGGCGAATGGCGTGGCATCGGCGGCAGCGAGGACATCGCGCACCGGGACCCACGCGAAGGAGTCCACCTCATCCGGGTTAGGCGTGGGTTCGTCGGTGGTCTCAAAGAGATAGACCGGGCAGATTTCGTTTTCCACCACGCCGGAGGAATCCACGGCGCGGTAGGCAAAATCCGGCAGCACTAAGTGAGGTGTGCCGCTGAGGCCAAGTTCGAACTGGGCGCGGCGTATGACGGCGTCGGCAGTCGGCTCATCCGGCCCGGGGTGTCCGCAGAAAGAATTGGTCCATACACCAGGCCAGGTCAGCTTGGACAGGGCGCGGCGAGTCAACAACAGCTCGCCTCCGCGCACCACCCAGGCGGAGAAAGCAAAATGCAGCGGAGTATCCGCGGTGTGGACGGCGGCCTTCTCAGCTACGCCTGCGGGCTTGCCCTCGGGCGAGGCTAGAACGACGAGTTCCGTCATAGATTGAGGTCTCCTACAAAGCGCACGTTGCCGATGCTAAAGCGCGCGTTCCACAGGTTGCCGGGGGCAACATCATAGACATACTGGAGATTGGTGGACGCGCCTGCCCCCAGCGGGTGATCCAAGCCCGGCGCGGCTACATCTGGGTGGACAGCGGGGTCAACATCAATCGAATCCACGGTGGCCCAGCCGCCGTTGCCATCGGCGCGCTCGAGGGTGGGTTCCGGGAGGGCGTCGGCAGGCATGGGCACCTCGTTGAGGTTGTGGATCTTCACCGTGAGCACCGTTCCACCGCCGCCGGAGTACAGGCCCTGCAGCTCATACTCCACGTTGAGGCCCTTGTCCTTGACGGGTGCCGCCAGGTTGGAGGTCACCTCTTCGGCGTCCACGTCTTTAGCCTCAAACGTCGGCGGCTCCGAGCTGGACACCACGATGTTGTCCTGCGGGCCCGTGTCCGGCGGCTGGAGGATGCTGCAGCCTGAGAGGGCAACCAGGCACAGCGGGGCACACGCTAGGGGGAGGTACTTCTTCACCGCGAATCCTTTTCCATCACGACTTCGGTTTCTCCCTTACCTTAGTCGACGGGTTGGATATTCCTATTAAGGGCGTAACATCGGCCGACGATGAACTCTATTCTCCGCATCGTCCGCAGCGCGTCTGCGCTGTGGCCGTTCTATCTCGGCGTCCTAATCACCGCGTCAGTCACCGCGATTCTCTCGCTGCTGACGCCCTTCATCCTCCGCGAGGCCACCGACACCGTCGTCGCAGGAGGCCCGCTGCGTACCATCCTCTGGTGGGTCGTGGCGCTCTTTGTGGCGGATGCGCTGGGCAACGTGGTGAAAAACATCGGCGGCTATATCGGCGATGTCATGGTGGCGCGCCTGCGCCAGATTCTGTCCACGCGCTACTTTGCCAAGCTGCTCTCCGTGCCGCAGGGTTATTACGACAACCAGGTCACCGGCACCATCATTGCGCGCTTGGACCGCTCGATTGCGAATATCACGCAGTTCCTGCAGTCCTTCTCCAATAACTTCTTCGTCATGCTGATCCAGGCCGCGGCGGTGTTGGTCATCACCGCGGTGTACTACTGGCCGCTGGCCATCTTGCTGGCAGCGCTCTTCCCCATCTATATGTGGCTCACCGCGCTGACCTCGGAGCGCTGGCAGAAGTATGAGGGGATCAAGAACGAAAACATCGACGTGGCCAATGGGCGCTTCGCGGAGGTCATCGGCCAGGTGAAGGTGACCAAGTCCTTCGTCGCTGAGGCCCGCGAGTTGGCCTCCTTCGGTTCGCGCTACCGCACGGTGGTGGATACGACGAAGCCGCAATCGCACTGGTGGCATTCCATGGATACCGCGCGTGGCGCGGCCATGGCGCTGATCTTCTTAGGGATCTATGGCCTGATCTTCTGGCGCACCTTGGAGGGCCACTTCTCCATCGGTGACATGGTCATGCTCCTGCAGCTGGTGAACATGGCCAAGCAGCCGGTGTTCATGATGAGCTGGATCGTGGATGTCAGCCAGCGCGCCATTGCCGGCTCCAAGGACTATTTCAAGGTCATGGAGGAGACCCCGGAGCCGACGGTAAACCCGCAGCTGGTCGCCGCCGCTGACGCCTCCGACGTTCCCGAGCTGGACCTCACCCCGGCCGAGCCGCTGCGCCCAACGCAAGGCCCGGTCTTTGCCTTCGAGGACGTGTCCTTCTCCTATGAGTCGGAAAAGCCGGTCGTCGCCGATATTTCCTTCGCCGCCCAAGAGGGCCATAAGGTCGCGCTTGTCGGCGAATCCGGCGGCGGCAAGTCCACCTTGGTCAACCTGCTGCTGGGCCTGTACCAGCCCACGGAGGGAAAGCTGACGGTGCTCGGACACGACGCCGCGGAGCTTACCGCCGAGCGCCTGCGCGCCTCAGTCGGCGTGGTCTTCCAGGAGTCCTATCTCTTTTCCGGCACCATCAAGGAAAACATCGCATATGGCAAGCCGGGGGCGACGATGGAGGAGATCGTGAACGTCGCCAAGCGCGCCAATGCGCACGACTTCATCGAGGAATTCCCCGATGGTTATGACACCGTCATCGGTGAGCGCGGCCTCAAGCTCTCCGGCGGGCAGAAGCAGCGCGTGGCCGTGGCGCGCGCCATGCTGAAGGACGCCCCCATCCTCGTGCTCGACGAGGCCACCTCGGCGCTGGACACCAAGGCCGAGCGCGCCGTCCAGGCCGGTCTGGACGAGCTCATGAAGGACCGCACCACGCTCATCATCGCGCACCGCCTGTCCACCATCGCGGACGTGGACACCATCATCACCCTCGACCACGGCCGCATCTCCGAAATTGGTTCCCCGGCCGAGCTGGCGCAGTCCGGCGGCATCTACGCCGAGCTGCTGCGTTTGACCCAATCCGCCTCCGCCGCCGACCGCCAGCGGCTGAAAAAATACGGATTTGTGCAGCCCACCGACGAGTAAGGTGGGGCGCATGCATTTCCCTAGCCTGAAAGAACTTAGTGCCCGCGGCACCCGCAAGTGGACCGTCTATGACGAGGACATCATTCCGCTGTGGATCGCTGAATCGGACTTCCTCACCGCCCCCGCGGTGAAGGAAGCAATCCAGGAGGCTGTCGACGCCGAATCCTTCGGCTACACCCCGGCGCCGAAGGCCTCCGAGCTCAACGCGGCCCTGGCGGATTTCTATGAATCGCGCTATGGCTGGCGCCCAGAGCACGTCTTCTGGATTGGGGACGTCGTGCGCGGGCTGCTGCTCGGGGTGCAGTACTTTACTGAGGGCGCGGTGGCCGTACCGGTTCCGTCTTACCCGCCGCTGCTGGAGCTGCCGGAGACCGCGGGACGAGAGAAGATAGAGACCTCGCTGGAGCTAGACGATATCGAGCGTGCCTTTAAGGCTGGCGCCGGTTCTATCCTGCTCTCCCACCCCTATAACCCGCTGGGCATCGTCTTCGACGAGGACTGGCTGCGGGGACTCGTGGAACTGGCGGATAAGTATGATGCCCGCATCCTCTCCGATGAGATCCATGCCCCGCTGGTCTACGAAGGCCGCCACATCCCGTTGGGCGCTTTGTCCGACCGCGTCATCACCGTCACCGCTACCTCCAAGGCATGGAATACCGCGGGTCTCAAGTGCGCGCAGGTGATCTTCTCCAACTCCGCGGACGTGGAGCGCTGGAATTCGCTGACCGGTGTGGCCAAGGACGGCACCGGCACGCTGGGCGTTCTAGCGGCGGAGGCCGCCTACCGCGACGGCGGGGAGTTCCTCGACGAGGAGATTGCGTACTTAAAGAAGACCCGCGACTGGCTGGTGGAGGAGCTGCCCAAGCGCGTGCCGGGCCTAAAGACTTCCCACCCGCAGGCCACCTACCTGCTGTGGTTGGATTTTTCCGGGACCGCTATTGGTGATGACCCGAAGCCCGCGGCGTGGGTCCGTGAACACGCCAAGGTGGCTCTCAACGAGGGCGTGACCTTCGGTACGGGCGGCGAGCACCACGCGCGTTTGAACTTCGCCACCTCCCGCGAGCTGCTCGAAGAAGCGCTGGACCGGCTGGAGAAGGCCTTCAGCTAGAGTTTACATCTCATGTCATGGGCATTATTCTTAGAAAAATGTCCATTAATGACGCTCAGGCTCCCTCTCAGTCCGCCTCGAAGACGGGTTCCCCCATCGGCATCGTCATCGTTGCCTCACTCATGCTCTTCTCCATGTTCTTTGGAGCGGGCAACCTCATCTTCCCGCCGGAAGTCGGTGTCTCCTCCGGCACCAACTTCTGGCCCGCCACTTTGGGCTTCCTCGCCGCCGGCGTGGCACTGCCGGTCTTGGCTGTGGTCGCGGTGGCTATCTCCGGCCAGTCCGTGCGGGACATCGGAAACCACGGCGGCAAGATCTTCGGCGTGGCCTTCTCCGTCATTGCGTACCTGGCCATCGGCGCCTTCTACGCCCTGCCGCGTACCGGCGCGGTGTCCATGGAAACCGCCATCACCCCGCTGCTGGGTTGGGAGGGGACCTTCGCCAACGGCGCCTTCAACGTCGTCTTCTTCCTTATCGCGTTGGCTTTGGCCTGGCGCCCGAATGACATCATCGACACCTTGGGCAAGTTCCTCACCCCGGCGCTGGTCATCCTGCTCGCGGTCCTCATCACCCTCGCTACCGTGGCGAATCCCCGCATGCCCGGCACCCCAACCGAAGAGTATGCCTCCGCACCCTTCGTTACCGGCCTCTTTGAGGGCTATAACACCATGGACGCCATCGCGGGCCTGGCTTTCTCCATCGTCATCGTGACCTCCCTGCGCTCCAAGGGTTTTTCCAAGAACAGTGAGCTGCTGCGCGGAACCATTCTCTCCGCGGTCATCGCCGGCGCCCTGCTCGCCGCCATCTACCTGGGGCTGGCGTGGATCGGCCAAACCATGCCGAACGGTGCCTCCTATGAGTCCGGCGCCGCCTTGCTTGCCGACGCCTCCAATCTCACCATGGGCAACATCGGCCAGGCCGTCTTCTCCGCCATCGTCATCCTGGCGTGCATGACCACCGCCGTGGGCCTGATTTCCGCCACCTCGGAGTTCTTCGCCCTCCTTGTGCCGAAGACCACCTACCACCTGTGGGCCTGCCTGTTTACCGCGCTGTCCATCGCCTTCGCTTTCCAGGGCCTTGACACGGTGCTTGCCATCGCGGTGCCCTTCATCGTGTTCTTGTACCCGCCGGCTATCTCGCTGATTGCGCTGACCCTCCTGCAACCGGTAGTCAAGAAGTGGGTCACCTTCTACTGGGGATTCCGCTTGGCACTGTGGGTTTCCGTGCTGTGGTCCGCCGCCACCTCCTTCGGCGCCCCGCTTGATTTCGCCCCTGGCCAAGACGTTGGCCTGGGCTGGGTGGTTCCCACGCTCCTCGCATTTGCCATCGGCGTTATCATCGACGTTGTATCTACAGGCTCGTCGAAGAAAAGTGAGTAGCTCATGACGTCCCGCGCCGCTTTGTCCGTCCTCGATTTCTGCACCATCTACCCGGGGGAATCTCCCTCCCAGTCCATGGCCAGGTCGGTCGAGCTGGCGCAACGCGCGGAGGCATTGGGGTTTAAGCGCATGTGGTACACCGAGCACCACAACATGCCCTCCATTTCTTCCTCCTCCCCGGCGGTGCTCATCGCACACATCGGCGCGAAGACCGAGCGCATCCGCTTGGGCTCCGGCGGCGTCATGCTGCCGAACCACGCGCCCTATGTCATCGCCGAACAATTCGGCACCCTCGCCGAGCTCTACCCCGGCCGCATCGACCTCGGCCTGGGCCGCGCCCCCGGCACTGACATGCAGACCTTGGGCCGCGCCCTGCGCCGCGATGGCCACGCCGCCGAACGCTTCCCCGAGGACGTCAAAGAATTGCAGGGCTACCTCTCCGGAAAGTCCCTCATCCCCGGAGTGAAGGCCATCCCCGGCCATGGCACCAACGTCCCCATCTACATCCTGGGATCCTCGCTGTTCGGCGCCTCGCTCGCCGCCAAGTACGGGCTTCCCTATGCCTTCGCCTCGCACTTTGCCCCGCAACACCTCGAGGCCGCCACGGCCTACTATCGCGAGAATTACCAGCCTTCCGAAGCCCACCCGGAGCCCTATGTCATCGCGGGTGTCAACGTCACCGCGGGTGATGACGCCGAAGAGGAATTTGAAAAGGTCTGCTTCCGCCGCGTCAAGGCCTTTGCAGGTCGTGGCAAGCAGCTCAGCGACGCCGACGTTGCCCGCATCATCGATTCCCCGCAGGGCCAGCAGATCATCGGCATGCTGAAGTACTCCGCCGTGGGCAGTATCGAGCACGTGCGCGACTACCTCACGGAATTCCAAAATCTGGCCCAGGCGGATGAACTCATGATCTCCCTGCAATCCACAAGCCACGAGGCCGCCTTGGGTAACATGATTAACCTGGCTCAAGCGTGGCAGCTGTAGGCGGACGCGCCCTCGCGCATCCGCATATCCGCGCACCCGTACATTTTGCCCATCACAGCGTTTTCTACATAGAGGAGCATCACCGTGGCCCTTCGCGGTACACAGCAGCACAGTATTATCGCTGACTATCTGCGCAATCTCATCCGCAGCAAGAAGCTTTCTCCCGGTGATTTTCTGCCCAGCGAGGCCGAGCTGTGCGAGCAATTCTCCTCATCCCGTGGTCCCGTGCGCCAGGCCGTCGCGGCGCTGCGCTCGGAGGGCCTCATCTCCTCCGGCCGCGGCCGCCGCTCTGTCGTTCTCGGCCGTTTCACCTCGGAGTCCTTCGACTCCATCTACTCCGTGACACACTGGCTGCGCGAGCGCGGATTCGAGCCCGGCGCCTCCACCCTATGGCTGGGCCGCTGCCCCGCTACCGAAAGGGAGGCCGAGTTCCTGCGGGTAGAGCCCGGCTCCCCGGTTATCTTTGTGCACCGCGTGCGCAGCGCCAATGGCATGCCCATCGCCATCGAGCGCATGTTCTTCCCACTAGAAGTGGGCAGCCACATCCTCAACTTCGATGCCGATAATGAGTCCATCCACGATCACCTGCGCAAGCAAGGCGTGGAATTCGACAACGTCAACCGCGAGCTCTCGCTGGCTTCCGCCAGTGAGGAGGATGCGCGCTCCCTCAACGTGGAGCCCGCCACCCCGCTGTGGCGCCTGCACCTCGACATCTCGGATCACTCCGGGCATCCCGTCGAGTGCACCGAAATCCTGTACCTCGGGGACCGGCTAACACTTGGCATGACGAGCGTGCGGGGCACCACCTCCCCGCTCGAGGTCAAGTTGTCCGAAGGATGAAGGCCTGGTTAGGTGCGCTGGGGGTGATCGTGGGGGCGTCGCTCAGCGCCTGCTCCGCCGGTTCCACGGCGCTTGTTGATTCTGATTCCTCCGCGCTGACGCTGGCCACGACGACTCCCGCGACGTCCCTGGATTTCACCACCGTCGGCGGCGCCGCCATCCCGGCCGCGCTCATGAGCAACGTTTACGAAACCCTCGTGCGTATCTCCGCGCAAGGCGACATCGAACCGGGACTGGCCGAGTCCTGGGAGGTGGACTCCACGCGCTACACCTTCCACCTGCGCGAGGCCTCCTTCTCCAACGGCGAGGCCTTCACCGCGCACACCGCCGCGTGGTCCATCAACGCTGTGAAAACGGAATGGACCAACGGGCTCAAGAAGCAGATGGACGTGGTGGAATCCGCCACGGCGGTGGATGATCACACGCTCGTCGTCGAGCTATCCCGTCCCTCCGCCGGCTGGTTGTGGTCCATGGGCACCGTCATCGGCGCCATGCGCACGCCCACCGAAGCTGTGGGCACCGGCCCCTTCGCCGTCGCCGGCTTCTCCCCCAACGAGTACATCGCACTGCGCGCCCGCCCGGACTACTGGGGAACCCCGGCGAAGGAAGACATCACCATCCGCTACTTCCCGGATTCCCTCACCGCGGTCAACGCCCTGCGCTCCGGCGGGGTCGACGCCGTGTGGGGCGTGCAGAACCCCGAGCTGCTCGACACCCTCGATGACTCCATCGAAACAGCAGTCGGCACCACGAACGGCGAGGTGCTGCTGTCCATGAATAACCAGGCAGCGCCTTTCGACGACCCCCGCGTGCGCCGCGCCGTGGCTTATGGAATCGACCGCCAGGCCGCCAACGACATCCTCTGGGAGGGCCGCGCGAAAGACACCGGCGGCGCTCCGGTGCCGCCGACCGACCCGTGGTTTAGCGCCAAGGACTACTACCCTTACGACCCCGCGCGCGCCCGCGCGCTGATGGAGGAGGCCGGGGCCGTGGGCACGCCGCTCACGCTCACCGTGCCCAGCCTGCCCTATACGCAAACGCTCTCTGAGTTCCTCTACTCGCAACTGACGGAGATGGGATTCGAGGTCACGCTGGAAACCGCGGAGTTTCCCGCCGTGTGGCTGAGCCAAGTCATGGGGGCCAAGGACTATCAGATGTCGCTCGTCGCGCACGTCGAGCCGCGCGATATCCCTACCATCTTTGGCAACCCGGACTATTACATCGGCTATGATTCGCCGCAGACCCGCACGTTGTTGAAGCAGGATGACATGAAAGGGGCGGTCGACCAGATCATGGAAGATATGCCCGCCCTGACCTTGATGAATATGCCCAATATCGTGCTCTACCGCGAGGGCCTGACCGGCCTGCAACCCAACCAGATCACCGATGCCATCGAGTTGCGAGGAGTGCGATGAGATTCCTGCGCTTCCTCGGCACCATGTGGGCCGCCTCCATCATCATCTTCCTGCTCATGCGGGCAGTGCCCGGCAACCCGGCGCGCGTGGCCTTGGGCGTCAACGCCACTGATGAATCCGTGGCGGAGCTGACCCACGCCATGGGCCTGGACCGCCCGCTTCTCGTGCAATACCTGGAGTGGATGAAAGGGCTGTTGACCGGCAACTTCGGCGTCTCGCTGTCCTCGCAGCAGGACATCACCCCGCTCGTGGTTGACCGCGCGCAGGTCACGCTGTTGCTCATCGGGCTGGCCATCGCCCTCGCACTAGCCGGGGCTATCCCCATGGGCATCCTGCTGGCCCGCTTTAGGCTCCCCGTGCTCAACGCGGCCACGCAGCTGGGTATTGCGGTGCCGAGCTTCCTCGTCGGTATTTTGCTCGTCGCCGTGTTCTCCGTGCACCTGGGATGGCTGCCGGCGAATGGCTGGCAGCTGCCGCGCGAGGGCCTCAGCCACCTTGTCCTGCCGGTTATCTCGCTGGCACTGGTGCAGGGCGCGATGCTCACCCGCTACGTGCGCGCCACCCTCCGCGAGGAGATGGACAAGGACTACATCCGCACCGCCCGCTCCCTGGGTGAATCCCGCACCGGGGCGCTCATCCGCCACGGCCTGCGCAACGCCGCCCTGCCGGTGCTCACCGTCACCGGCGTGCAGCTGAGCACCCTGGTGGTGGGCGCGGTGGTCATCGAGAACGTCTTCGTCATCCCCGGCTTGGGCTCGCTGCTTCTCGACGCCGTCTCCACCCGCGACCTCACCACCGTCCAGACCCTCATCATGGTCTTCGTGACCTTCACCCTGACCGTCAACCTGCTCACGGACCTGGCCTACCGGGTCATCGACCCGCGGCTGAAGGAGGCGCGATGAAACCCGGCTATATCCTGGTGGGCCTGACCATCCTGCTTGCGCTGGTCTCCCTGGTGTGGACGCCCTATGACCCCAACCTCATCTCCCCCGACCGCCTGGCCGGCCCCAGCCTGGAGCACCTCATGGGCACCGACCGCTTCGGGCGCGATACCTTCTCCCGCATCCTCGCCGGCGCCCAGATCACCGTGCTGGTGGGCGTCGTGGCGGTGGCCATCGCCGCACTCATCGGCGTACCGCTCGGCATCGTCGCCGGGATGCGCGGCGGCGGTTTCATCATGGCGGCCACCGACCTGCTGCTCGCCTTCCCGGCGCTGTTGCTGGCCATCGTCGCCGGCGCGGTGTGGGGCTCCTCGACGCTCACGGCCACCATCGCCATCGGCATCGCCGGCATCCCCTCCTTCATCCGGGTCACGCGCTCCGGCACGCTGCAAATCATGACGCAGGACTATATCGCGGCCGCGCGCATCTCGCGCGTGCCGCCGGCGCTCATCGCGTGGCGCCACGTACTGCCCAACCTCGGCGGCATCGTGGCCATCCAGGCTTCCGTCTACTTTGCGCTGGCCGTCCTCGCCGAAGCCGGTCTCTCCTACCTCGGCCTGGGCACTGCCCCGCCGACCGCCTCATGGGGCCGCATGCTTCACGACGCCCAGCCCCTCCTGGCCACCCACCCCCTCCAGGCGCTGTGGCCCGGGCTGGCCATCGCCGGCACCGTCCTCGGATTCAACCTTCTAGGAAGCCATGCTGACCGTCACTGATCTGCGCGTGGGCCCCGTTGGCCCCCTCTCCTTTTCCATCGCTCCCGGCGAGCGCGTCGGCCTCGTCGGGGATTCCGGCAGCGGCAAGTCCCTGACGGCCCTGGCCATCATGGGGCTTTTGCCTGATCACCTGCAGGCCACGGGATCCATTCAGTTCAATGGCCAGGAGCTGCTGGGCATGCGCGACCGCAACCTGCGCAAGCTGCCGCTGGCCATGGTCTTTCAAGAACCCATGACCGCGCTCGACCCGTTGATGAAGGTGCCCGGCTTCAACCGCTTCCCGCACCAGCTTTCCGGCGGGCAGCGCCAGCGCGCGCTCATCGAGATGGCCATGGCCTGCCGCCCCAAACTCCTCATCTGCGATGAGCCGACCACCGCGCTGGATCCCTTCACCCAGGAAGAAATCCTGACCACCATCGTGGATGCCGCCGATAACGAGGACACCGCGCTGCTGTTTATTAGCCATGACCAGGATGTCGTCAAGCGCGTGTGCGACCGCGTCGTGCGCATCGGTGAGCTCACCACGCCCGATCTCACCCCGCCGCCCATGCCCACCCTGGGAGATCCCGTCATCACGCTCACAAACGTGACCAAGACCTACCACGGGGTGACCGCGCTGGACGACGTCTCCCTCACCGTCCGCGAGGGCGAGCGCCTCGGCATCATCGGTGGCTCCGGCTCCGGCAAATCCACGCTGCTCAAGCTGCTCACCGGTTTGGCGGAGCCGACCTCGGGAACGGTGGACGTCGCCAAGCGCGTGCACATGGTCTTCCAAGACCCCAAAGGCTCGCTCAACCCGCGCATGCCTATTTGGAAGATCGTGGCCGAGGGCGGCGGGACGCGCGAGGAGGCCGAGGCCGTGCTGCGGGAGGTCGGCATCGAGGACTTCGAGCGCTATCCGCGGGACTTCTCCGGCGGGCAGCGCCAACGCATCTCGCTGGCGCGCGCCGTGGTGGGTAAGCCGGATATTCTGCTGGCGGACGAGGCCGTCTCGGCGCTGGACGCCACCTCTCGGGCCCAGGTCCTGGAGCTGCTGCAGCGCGTGACGAAGGACATGACGCTGGTTTTTGTCTCCCACGACATCGACGTCGTGCGCCACTTGTGCCCCACGGTGGCGGTCTTGCAGGACGGCCGGCTGGTCGAGCGCGGCGAAGCGAGTAAGGTGTTCTCCCGATATGGAACACCCACTGCCGCAACGCCCTAACGCCCTTCAACTCTTTACCGCCTTCAACACCTCCGCGCGCCGTTGGCCCGGTGCCCTGCGCGCGGCATTGGCGATCATCATCCCGGGCGGGATTGCTGTTTTAACGGGCCACGCGGATGCGGTGTTGCTCATTTCTGCCGGCGCCTTCTCCGTCATCTACGGCGAGGGGCACCCCTACCGCACGCGGCGCCGCGTGATCCTCACCGCTGGCGGGCTGCTCACGCTGGCGGCTACGGCCGGTTCCCTCGTCGGCGTGCATGGCCTGGCGCTGTCTGCGGTGTTTACGGTGACTCTGGCAACCATCGGCGCGTTCGTGCAGAATGCGCTGCGGCTGCCGCCGCCGGGGTCCTTCTTCATCGTGATGGTGGCCGGTGGTTCCACCATGCTGCGCGGGGTCTCCCCGTGGGAGGTGGCCGCGTGGAGCCTGGCCGGCGTGGCGGCGGGCTACGTGCTGGGCATGGTGCCGCGCTTTAGGGATCCGCACGGCCCGGAAACGCGCGCGGTGGCCGCGCTGGAGAAGGCCGCCGATGCCTTCCTTCACTCGGACACCGATTTCTTGGCCCGCCACCACCAGGCGCAGTCCGCTATTTCCACCGCCTGGCAAGCGCTTGCCGACGCCGGCGTGATCCGCGGCCGCCGCATCCGCCGCCCCGCTCAGGCGGAGCTGGTTCACCGCGCGCTGGCCGCGCAACAGCGCATCGTGGCGCATCACAAACAGGTGGGCGGCAACTCGGATCAGCTCTCTGATTCCCCCACCTATGTCGACCCTGACCGCACCGCCATCCCGCACACCAAGCCGACGATGCGCTACCGCTTCTACCGCGCTGCGGTGGGCAATTCCCACGCGGTGGTGACGGCGGAAAAGATCGCGCTCGGCGGCCTGGTCACCGCGTTCATCGGCTTGGCGCTGGGGCTTAACCGCCCGGACTGGGGCGCGGTGTCGGTGCTCCTGGTCTTGCAGTGGGGCCCCGACCGGGTGCCGGGAACGATTCGCGGCGTGCAGCGCATGCTGGGATCGGTCTTGGGCGTGTGTCTCTTCGCTCTCATCGCTTCCTTCAGCCCGCACGGCTGGGGGCTGGTGCTCGCCTTGGCCTTCTGCCAGTTCTGCGCGGAGATTCTGGTGGTGAAGAACTACGCGCTATGCGTTATCTTCTCCACCCCACTGGCGCTGCTGATGGGCAATTCCTCGGAGCATTTGGCCCACACCATCGGCTCGCGCATGGCGGAGATTGGGCTCTCCGTGGTCGTGGCGATGCTCTTCCTGTGGCTGTGGAAGCCGCGGGCCCAGATGACCAACCACTACCGCCTGCAAACGCGTTGCTTCGAGGCGATGGCAGCCTTGCTCGGCTCCCTGCTTATCAAGACCCCGGAAGAGGCGTTGGCGCAGCGCCGCGACCTGCACTATGAGCTGCTCTCGGAGCGGCGCAGCATCCAGTCGCTGGCCACCAATCACTCCGATATCAGCCAGTTCTGGCAGCGCCACACGGCTCTGCAGACCGCCGGTTACTTCCTCCTCGACTTCTGCGTGGTCAACCCCCTCTCACAGCCCAGCCGCGCGGAGCTCGACACGCTCATTGAGAAGATCACCGCGGCGGAAATGCGGTCCTGACCTCATAGTGCGCACCCGCCGCGGAGTACTCGCGTGCGCACAGAAGAGGCGGATTATTTCACCGTGAACAACAGGTTCGGATCGAGGACGTGTTCCTCCACGAGCTCGAAGAGAGCAAAGGCTTCCTCCAGCTCACGGACATTCTCATCAAAATTAGGCAGCGACATGGCATTCCAATCGACGCAGAAATAAGTGCCTTCATCCTAGCTCACAACGCTGTCATTTCGCGCACCTGCGATAATGGTTGACGTGAACACTCGAAAATCTACCGGTCCACCGTTGGCCTCTACCCCCACAACATGCACCCGGGCCTGGTTCCCGGAATCGGTGTGGAAGACCAACGCAACGCTTTCACGCTGGACAAGGTCACCTTCTTCAGCACGGCTACGTTCGTCGTAGCCTTCATCATCTGGGGCATCACCTCACCGGAGTCCGTCTCCGCCGCCTCCTCCACGGCCTTTTCCTGGGCCATCACCAACGCCGGGTGGCTGCTCAACATCACCATGATGATGGCCGTCGTCACCATGCTCTACATCGGCTGCTCCCGCCTCGGCCGCATCAAACTCGGCACCGATGACGAGGAACCCGAGTTCGGCTGGTTCAGCTGGGTGGCCATGATGTTCGGTGCCGGCATCGGCGTCGGCATCTTCTTCTACGGTCCTTCGGAGCCGCTGTCGCACTACATCACCCCGCCTCCCCACACTGTCGACGGCAACAGCGTCGAAGCCCTCCACCAAGCAATGGCTCAGGCGCACTACCACTGGGGTGTCTCTCCCTGGGCGGCCTACGCCCTCGTCGGCGGCGCCATCGCCTACTCCTCCTACCGCCGCGGCCGCGTCCCGCTGGTGTCCTCGATTTTCAAGCCCCTGTTTGGCTCCCGCGATACCGACGGGCCGCTGGGCAAGCTTATCGACATCCTCGCACTCGTCGCCACGCTCTTCGGCACCGCCGCCACGCTGGGACTCTCCGCTATCCAGATCGGCCAAGGAGTCTCCATCATCCGCGGCGCAGGTCCGTTGACCAATGCCGTGCTCATCGTGATCATCGCCGTGCTGGGGTGCGGGTTCATCATCTCAGCGGTCTCTGGTGTCTCCCGCGGCGTGCGCTACCTGTCCAACTTCAACATCACGCTCACGCTCGGCCTGGTCGTCTTTGTTTTCTTCACCGGCCCAACCTTGCTCCTGCTCAACCTCGTGCCCTCCGGCATCGTCACCTACATCGACCAGTTCTTGCCCATGATGGCTAAGGGCCTGTCCTGGGGTGATGAAACGATTGAATTCCAGTCCTACTGGACCGCCTTCTACTGGGCATGGTGAATCGCGTGGACGCCCTTCGTCGGCATGTTCGTCGCCCGCATTTCCCGTGGCCGCACGCTGCGCGAATTCACCGCCGTCACCGTCTTCGCGCCCTCATCCTCATTTTGGCCTTCACCATCTTCGGCGGCACGGCCATCACTTTCCAGCGCGAGGACCTGCCCAACTTTGACGGCTCCGCCTCCGGCGAGCAGGTGCTCTTCGCCATGTTCGATAATCTGCCGCTGAGCAGCATCACGCCCTTCATCCTGATCGTGGTCCTAGCGGTCTTCTTCATCACCTCGGCCGATTCAGCGTCGGTCATCATGGGCACCATGTCCTCCAAGGGCGACCCCGCCCCCAACAAGTTCATCGTCATCTTCTGGGGACTGTGCATGATGGGCATCGCCATCGTCATGCTGCTGACCGGCGGCGAGGACGTACTCACCGGCTTGCAGAACCTCACCATCCTCTCAGCGCTGCCTTTCTGCATCGTGCTGCTCGTCATGATGGTGGCCTTCATCAAAGATCTGCGCTCCGACCCGATGTTCATCCGCCGCGCCTACGCGCGCGCCGCGGTAAAAACGCCGTCGTGCGCGGAATCGAGGAGCACGGCGATGACTTCGAGCTCACCGTCGAGCACGCCGACGAAGGCCGGGGTGCCGGCTCCGACTTCGACTCCTCAGCGCACCGCTACACGGACTGGTACCAGCGCACCGATGAAAAGGGCGAGAATGTAGACTACGACTTCGACACCGATACCTGGTCCGACGGCTACGACCCGCAAGCTGAGAAGAAGGAGAAGTAAATGGGAATCCCCGACGACGTCGTCCTTGACGGCTACACCCTCATCGAGCAACACGAGGTCGACCACGAGTTCCTCATCAACGGCTCCCCATTCGCTGCGGTAACTCCCCTGCTATTTGCTCTCACCATCGCCGGCATGCTCCTCGTGGCAGCCAGCTTCTTTCTGCGCGGCAGTCGCCGCATCATCGCTGGCCTGCTCGGCGCGGTCCTCACTCTCACAAAGCTGTGGTGGATGCCCATTGCACTTGCCCGCCAGTTCAACGACAGCCAGGTCTTCGGCTACGCGCTGAAGTACTACCCCCAGTACTGGCCGGCGGCGTCCATCATCGTGATCGTCATCGCGCTGCTCGGCCTCGCCTCCGCGTTTATCCGCCGGCGCTAGCGCGATTCCAACACCGCAATCGCGATGTGCACCCGGTTCGTGCCGCCCAGCTTGTCCAGGATGTGCTTGATGTGGGTTTTCACCGTGGTCACGGAGACGTAGAGCTGCCCCGCGATCTCCTGGTTGTCCAGGCCCTGGGCCACCAGCTGCGCCACCTCGTTCTCGCGCTGGCTTAAGCCCTCCAGCGGGCGAGGCCCAGGCGCCTTTGTCTCTGCCGGCGCGGGCTCGGGGTGCTTGAGCGCCAACAGGTTCTTCAGGGCCTTCGGACTCAAAAGCTGCTGCCCCGTGGCGGCGGCCCGCACCGCCGAGACCAGGCCCTCCGGCTCGATGGTCTTGAGCAGGAAGCCCATCGCGCCGGCGTGCAGCGCATCCACGATGAACTCATCCGTATCAAAAGCGGTGAGCATGACCACCGGGATATCCGGCGCGCTCGCGCGCAGTTTCCCGGCCGCCTCGATGCCATCCATGACGGGCATTCGGATGTCCATGAGAACGACATCAGGGCGCAGGTCCAGCACGCGGGCCACGCCATCGCGCCCATTGCTGGCCTCGGCCACCACCTCGATGTCTGCGGCGCCCTCCAGGATGAACCGAATGCCGCGGCGCAGCGCCTGCTCATCATCGACCAATACCACTGAAATCATTACGCGCGTGCCTCCTCCGGTAGTTCGAGGACCCAGGTGAAGGTGGAGGCATCGTCAAGCACTGTGAAGGTGCCTCCCGCCAGCCGGGCGCGTTCCTCCAGGCCCAACAAGCCGTTGCCGCCACCGGACTCTGGCTGCTCCGCTACTTTCTTGTTCTGCATGGTCACCCGCACCTTATCCTCCTCGTTCTCCACGGTGAGCGTCACCTTCTTCCCCGGCGCATACTTGCGCGCGTTGGTCAGCCCCTCCTGCACGGCGCGGCCCAGTGTGTGGGCGGCTAGTGTGCTCAGCTTATCGACGTCTCCCTTGACGTAGCGCACCTTCGTCCCCGCCGCGCGTGCGCGCCCGATGTGCTCCTCGATGCTCGCGCGCGGATCCACCCGGTCATCCACGCGCAGCGCCTTGATCACCCCGCGCAGGTCCTCCACGGCGGCCTTGGCCTCCGATTGGATGGTGTCTGCCGCCTCGGCGACCCGCTCCGGGTCGGCGTCCTTGCGGTAGCTCAAGCCTCCCGCGTACACGGAAATAAGGCTGAGCCGGTGCGAAAGGGAATCGTGGATATCGCGGGCAATGCGGTTGCGTTCCTCCAGGCGGGCGCGCTCCTCGCGCGAGCGCAGCTGATCCTCGTTGAGCTCCGCCAGGCTCACCAGCGTGACCTCGCGCTGGCGGCGCTGCGCGCGCACCGAGCCCGTAATCCAGGCAACGATAAGAAAGAGGCTTCCATAGAACACGTAACCAAAGGGATCGAAGATGTTCATCCGAATGTAAGGCACAGAGATAATGGTCACACACGAGGCCACGAACACCGCCGTCCCCGCCAGGGACCACCGCAGTCGGCCGCGCGAGATGATTGAAATCAACACCACCAGCACTGACAGCGACAGTGGGCGAAACCCGCCTAGTACCAGGACGAGCAGAGCCGCAATCAGCACCACCGGGTGGCCGGGGTACTCCTCGTGGATGTTGCGCTCCCGCCGTGAGTGGTGCAGGGCGAAGGGCAGCAGAATCCACGTGGCGAAGCTAAATAGACCCATCAAGCCCAAAACAAGGGCTTCCTGATCCGTCCCCTCGAAGTTTTCGATATGGGGGATCCATGCCGCCAAATCCGCCACCACGCAGAGCAGAATGAGCAGCACCGTGATCCACAGTGGTCGCGTCTTTCTCGTCATGGTTGCCACGATAGTTCTCCCTGCGTTCCGGAAAATCCTCCCTGCGGAGGATACCGGCACCCCAGGCGCGGTTCATAGCCTAAACCGCATGAGAAGAACACAGACTTTGTACGAACTGCTCACCGCCGCTGGGCTGGTGTACGTCGCTTATGATTTCTCCCACGGCGCTTTCGTGCCCACAAGTGCGCTCGCCGCGGTGGCCTACGCCGCTGTTGCACTAGGCCTCACGCTGCTGATTTTGCGCAAGCACCCCGGCATTGCGCACGGGGTGGTGTGGGGTATTGCGGTCTCCACTGTCGCCGGCCAGCTCAACGAGCACATGAACCACCTCCTCATCCGTACGGTCCCGGACTGGCTGGTCATCGCTGGAATCGCCCCGCTTAACGAGGAAGTCCTTAAATTCCTCGGCGTCGTCTTCATCTGCACCTGCGTCATCCGGCCCCGCCACTGGGCGGACTACGTCTTCGTCGGTGTGGCCGTGGGCATGGGCTTTAGCGTGACCGAGAACGCCATCTACTACGCCAACATGACACTGGAGAACCTCGATTCTGATCTCAAGGGAACGCTTCTGGGGCTCCTTGCCCGATTCATCGCGAACCCGCTCATGCATTCCTTCTTCACCTCAATCGCGGCTTACGGGCTCTCCCGCCGGCAACCGGTGCGCTGGTTGCTCATCGCCATGGCGGTGCACTTCACGGCTAATTTCGGCCCGTCTATCTCTACCGCGTTTGACGACGCCCTATGGCCCATCTTCCCCACCTTCCTCATCCTCATCGGCCTGTGGGTGGCCATGATTGTCAGCATTGTCAAACTCCGCAAAATCCTCCCTGCGGAGGATACCGGCGCAAAACCGCAGCTCTTAGGGTCGAAAGCATGAGAAACACACTGATTTATTCCTGCATCGGCGTCCTCGCCGCAGTACCGCTTGCCGACGCCCTCCTCCCCGACCCCACTCCCGACACCACCCCCGTGCGCGGCATCCCGGGACTGGAGTGCCCGGAGGATCCGTACGCCTCCTCGCAGACCTGGAACTGCGGGAGCGCGACCATCATTTCTGAGGAAGGCAGCTCCTCCCGCGAGGTCGAGACGTACCTGCCGCGCCAGCACCGCTCCTTCAACGGGACCAGCGCGCTCACCGACGCCCCCATCACCACCCAGGCTGCCGAGCTCTACCGCATCGAGGACGGCGACGGCATCACGCTGTCTCAGCGGCACAACAACACCATCTCCTTCCTCCACATCTACGGACCGAAGGCACGTGACTTCGCCGACCGCGTGCAGCCGGAGGACGCATGAAGTACCTGTACTACCTGCTGACCCTCGGCGCGCTGGCCGTCACCGCCTTCCACTACGCGAGCGAGCCCTTCCTGCCCGCAAGTGCTCTGGCCGCCGTGGTCTTCGCCGCCGTACTCGTCCCCCTCACGCTGTTCTTCCTGCGCCGCCGGCCGGGAATTGCGCACGGCGTGGTGTGGGGGTTCGCGGTTTCCGGGCTCGCGGTGGAACTCAACACGAACATGACCCACCTCCTCACCCGCGCGGGCCTGGACTGGCTGGGCGCTGCGGGGTATGCGCCGCTCATCGAGGAGGTGCTGAAGTTCCTCGGCGTGCTGCTTATCTGTACCTTCGTCATCCGGCCCCGCAGTTGGCTCGACTACGTCTTCGTGGGCGTGGCCGTGGGTATCGGTTTCACTGTGGGTGAGGACGCCACCGCCTTCGCGCGCATGACGGCGGACAACCTCGATTCGGATACCGCCGGGGCGATCGGGGCAGGCGTCATCCGCCTGGCCTCCAACCCGCTCTCCCACTCGCTGTTCACTGGTCTTAGTGCCTATGGCCTGTCCCAGAAACAGCCGGTGCGCTGGCTTATTATCGCCATCGCGGTGCACGCCACGAAGAACCTCTTCCCGTCGTTAAGCACTGCGCTCGACGACGCTATCTGGCCCCTCCTCGCCGGCATGGTCATCGTGCTAGCCGAATGGGTAGCCACCATCTGGGGCACTATTGCGCTGCGGAAGAAGGCGGCTGCGCATCCGCCCCTGTCCCCTGCACCGGCGCACGCATAGCCTTCGTGGCCGGCGAGGGGTGAGCGTCCTCGGCGGCGAGGCGCTCAAAGGCCACTGCCGCCAGGGCTGCGGCTTGGTCTCCCAGAACGGAATCATCGAAGCGCACCTGCGGCGAGTGGTTCCACTCGCGCATGTGCTCCGGGGTGTGCGGATCGCCCGTACCGAACCACATGAAGGTGCCCGGAACCTGGGCGAGTACCGCGCCGAAGTCTTCCGAGGCCATCATCGGGGTGTCCATGGTCAGCACGTTTTCCGCGCCGAACATACCCGCCCACAACGACGCAGCGAACTGGTCCTCGCGCGGTGAGGTCTTGGTGGCCGAGTACAGGACCTCGAAGTCCACCTTCGCGGTACAACGATGGGAAGCCGCCACGGAGCTCGAGACCTCGATGATCATTTGGCGGACGGCGTCGATGTGTTCGTCGCGAAGCACGCGCACCGTCGCGCCCAGCTCCGCCTTGTCCGGGATGACGTTGACCGCGCCATCGCCCGCGCGCAGGTTGGTCACCGTGATGACAATCGGCGAGTTCGCATCGAAGCGTCGTGTCAGCGCCACTTGCAGCGCCATCTGGATCTCCGCGAGGGCCGCAACGGGATCGATAGCATCGTGCGGGCGCGAGCCATGCCCACCCTTGCCGTAGACGGTAATCCCCAGGTTCGACGACGAGGCCATCATCGGGCCCGCGATGTGGTGGAAGGTGCCCCGATCCTGCGGGCCGACGTGCAAACCGTAGGCGGCGATGGGCCGGCGGCCGGCGGCGTCGAGCACGCCCTCATCGATCATCGGCTGCGCGCCGCCCGGACCTTCCTCGCCCGGCTGGAACATGAAGATGACATCGCCCAACAGCTCCTCGCGGTGGCGGCACAGCATCTTCACCGCGCCGATAAGCCCCGCCGTGTGCAGGTCGTGGCCACAGGCATGCATGTTGCTATTCGTCGAGGCAAACGGGCTGCCCGTTTGCTCACGCACCGGAAGGGCGTCCATGTCCGCGCGAAGCAGAACCGACACGGGGCGCTCGCCGCGCTTGCCGCCGCGCAGCACCGCGACGACCGAGCTGAGGTCACGGCCCAGATGAATCTCCAGCGGTAGGCCTTTAAGAGCTTCGAGCACCTTCTCCTGAGTGCGCGGCAGATGCAGCCCCACCTCCGGGTTCTGGTGCATATCGCGGCGGAAGGCCTGCAACTCCGGAAGCAGCTCCCGGCCTTCCTCCACGAACACGTGGCTGGCCAACCGCTCCCCGAGCTTGGCCGAGACCATCGGAAGCGGTGGCAATTGCTGACGGTGGCGCGGGGCCATCTTCATGGTGTCATCCTTTCCGAGCATGTGCGCCGAGCATACCGGAAACTGCTGTGCTGTCAGGTCGGTTTGGATTCAAGCTGATGGACTACCCATGCCCGCTATCCCGATAGCGAACCTCCTGCGAGGCTGTGTGAAATGGTCTCAGGAGGCTCTCGTTTCGACCGGCTTTACCGAGAGGAGAAAGGTTGGGCAGCAGCATATGGCGAATTCAATCGGTATGCGAACCAGCCAACTCAATCTAGGGGCTTTTCTCGTACCAGCCCCATTAACCAGGAATTTTGTCCCTCCGGTTGCGGGGCCCACGGTGCTGTTTTAGTCTCTGTGCCCATGGGGGATATCGAAACCTACATCCGCCTACGCAATTCGGGGATTGCGCTGGTGGAAAACATTCCTGGCTCACCCGACGAGCTTCGCGCGCTCGGCGCTTCTGCTTCCGATGCCACTGAGCTTGCACGCCTTAACCAGGTTTATTTCGGCCCCACCCGCTTTAGCGGTAAACAACGCAAAGCCCGCCACGCAGCACTTCAACAACGCCACAGCCTAGGCACCCTGGCACTGATTGAAACCTACACCGCGAAGGTGAAGAAAACACTCGACGCCTGGAACCTCAGAATCAAACTCGCAGGAACACCCGCACACCGCATCCCCACCGTCGCCGCCACACACCTGAAAGAACTACGCTCCAAGCGCATAGCCAAACCAGGCGTGCGCATCACCTACCGCGCACAAGGCCCCAACACCCTTTCCATAACTGACGATGCCACCACGATTGCCAACATGCGCGGTGTCCTCGAATCCACCAACAACACCGACCTGCTTCAAGCCGCCAACGACATCTTCTTCAACAAAGAAACAAGCGGTTCCAAACCAGCGGTGCGCACCCAAATCATCGTCACGTTGAACGAGTTGGACCAGATCATTAACGGCGACGGGGACGAAATAGAGCTCAACTTGACTAATGGTGGGCGGATGACCGGGGCAGAGTTTTTGACCCACAAGTTTGCCGAAATAGGGTATGCCACCATCGTGCACCCTATTGAAGGACCCATCGACACCTTCCGGCTAGAGCGTGGAGCAAACTACAAACAACGCCTTACCCTACATGCTGAATTCCACACATGTTCTAGACCAGGCTGTAACAAGCCCGCTGATTACTGCCAAGTCCATCACCTCATCCCCTGGCAGGCAGGCGGCTATACCAACATTAAGAACCTGACCTTCCTATGCGCCTACCACAACGGGATCAATGATGATGACCCACAAAGGCCTACCGGGCGCGGCTACATGTACCGGCTCAACACCGGGGTGGCCTTCATCCCACCCTGGGGCACACCAATAACAGCAATGCCCGAATACCAAGAAGCACTAGCCAGACTCACCGCCGAACAAGCAGGACAACCACCAGAGGAACCACCCGACAGCAGCTAACATCCACCAAACACAGCAACGGCAGGAAGGAAACAGCTAACCACCAGTGACAACACTGCCACCCGCGGACCACATCAAGGCACGCGGGCACATCGGTGATCCTTAAGTCAGCGCACTCGTCGGCCTAGGACAGGTTGAGACGAAAACCGGTGATCCCTGCCTGAACTTCCCCGGAATAGTGGGTGCACTGGTTCTAATTCAATACCGTGCACATAAAAGACTTGTTATCGTACTAGTAGCTACAGTGACCGAAGTTTTCACGCATGAAAGGACTACTCGTGACTAACCAAGTAAGCGTGTGGAAGATTGCCACCTCAATCGCAGTCGCGGGCAGCATCCTCCTGCTTATTCTTTACGTGGGTCTAAGCCGCTATTACAACTCACAAGAGCTCGCCATGCTTGTGAACGGCGCCACCGCCAACGGCCAGGACTACTCGGTGACAATCCACAATCAGCTCACCGGCGGCTACTCCTTTAACGCCCAGTAGGCAGGCTGAAAGCGCCATATCAAACCGGGCGCTTTCAGCCTCCAACAGCGCAAGTTCGCCCTGATTAGCACCAATAGCTCCAGACAGTGATGGTGGCCCGACCGGTACCGGAGGTGCTCGATGCGTTAGTCGGCGTCCGTGGACAGCGCCGCCACGAAGGCCTCCTGCGGCACGGAAACGGAACCGATGGACTTCATGCGCTTCTTACCGGCCTTCTGCTTCTCCAGCAGCTTGCGCTTACGGGAGATATCGCCGCCGTAGCACTTGGCCAGCACGTCCTTGCGCATCGCGCGGATGTTTTCACGCGCGATGATCTTTGAGCCGATGGCCGCCTGGACCGGCACCTCGAACTGCTGGCGCGGGATGATCTCCTTGAGCTTCTTCGTCATCTTATTGCCGTACCACTGCGCGGAATCACGGTGCACAATCGCGGAGAAGGCATCCACCGGATCACCGTTGAGCAGGATATCCACCTTCACCAGGTCCGCCAGCTGTTCGCCGGCCTCCTCGTAGTTGAGGGAAGCGTAGCCCTTGGTGCGGGACTTCAGCATGTCGAAGAAGTCGAAGATGATTTCACCCAGCGGCATGGTGTAGCGCAGCTCCACGCGGTCCTCAGACAGGTAGTCCATGCCACCCATCTGGCCGCGCTTGGACTGGCACAGCTCCATCGTCGGGCCCACAAACTCCTCCGGCACGATGATGGTCATCTTCACAATCGGCTCGTGAACCTCACGCAGCTTGCCCGCCGGCCAGTCGGAGGGATTGTGCACATACGATTCCTCGCCGTCTTCTGCCACCACGCGGTAGGTCACCGACGGGGCGGTGGAAATCAGGTCCAATCCAAACTCGCGCTCCAAACGGTCACGCGTGATTTCCATGTGCAGCAGGCCCAAGAATCCACAGCGGAAGCCGAAGCCCAGGGCCACGGAGGTCTCGGGCTCGAAGGTGAGGGAGGCGTCGTTAAGCTGCAGCTTTTCCAGCGCATCGCGCAAGTCCGGGAAGTCTGCCTGGGAGATCGGGAACAAACCCGAGTACACCATGGGGTTCGGGTCGGCGTAGCCCTTGAGCGGCTCGCTCGCGCCATTCGACGCCCACGTAATCGTGTCACCCACCTTGGTCTCACGCACGTTCTTTACGCCGGTAATGAGGTAGCCCACCTCGCCCGGGCCTAGGCCCTCGCACTTCTGCATGGTCGGTGAAACAATGCCCACCTCCAGAAGCTCGTGGTTGGCGCCCGTGGACATCATGGTGACCTTCTGGCGCGGGGTGAGCTTGCCGTCCATCATGCGGATGTAGGTCACCACGCCGCGGTAGGTGTCGTAGACCGAGTCGAAGACCATGGCACGGGCCGGGGCATCGGGCCCGAACTCGGAGGTGGGCGCCGGGACAAGCTCCGCAACCTTGTCCAGCAACTCCGCCACGCCCTCGCCGGTCTTACCGGAGACGCGCAGCACCTCTTCCGGCTCGCAGCCGATGATGTGGGCGATCTCCAGGGAGTACTTCTCCGGGTCGGCCGCTGGCAGGTCAATCTTGTTAAGGACCGGGATGATCTCCAGGTCATTCTCCATGGCCAGGTAAAGGTTGGCCAGGGTTTGGGCCTCGATGCCTTGGGCGGCGTCGACAAGCAGGATGGCGCCCTCACACGCCTCCAGCGCGCGGGAGACCTCGTAAGTGAAGTCCACGTGGCCGGGCGTATCGATCATCTGCATGACGATCTCCTCCCCCTTGAGGGGACCGGACTGGGGAATCCAGGGCAGGCGCACGTTCTGGGCCTTAATGGTGATGCCGCGCTCGCGCTCGATATCCATGTTGTCGAGGTATTGGTCGCGCATATCGCGCTCCTCCACCACCTGCGACAACTGCAGGATGCGATCAGCCAGCGTCGACTTGCCGTGGTCGATGTGGGCGATAATGCAAAAGTTTCGGATCTTGGACGGATCCGTAAACGTAGTAGCCGCGAAGTTTGTAGACATGCGTTTAGAATAGACGACATGTCTAGGTTGGCCCGCATTCTCGGCATCGGAGGCCCCGAGCCTGTCGACGCCGGCCTCGAGCGCATCACCGAACGCTTGGGGTTGAACCAAAACGATTCCGTGACGGAACCCCGCAAGGCCGCCGATATCCGCGTCGAGGCCGCTTCCGCCCACCCGCGCAGCGTCTTCTTCACCCCGGACATGGACGGGCAGGCTGACTCCGGGGAAGTCGTGTGGGTGTGGGCGCCCTCCGATGGCAAGCAATCCCCGCCGCGCGAGCGCGCAGTGCTGATTGTCTCCCGCACGCGCACCACGGTGCTCGGCCTTCTCATCTCCTCCAACCCGGGTCACGCGAACAAAGAAGAGTGGCTCGATATCGGCACCGGCGAGTGGGATGAAACCGGCCGGCAATGCTGGGTGCGGATGGATCGAGTGCTGGAGATTTCGGAAGAACAGTGCCGCCGGCAGGGCACGCTCTTCCCGGAGCGGCGCTTCGAGCGCATTGCCAACCGCCTGCGCTCCCGCTATCACTGGGCGTGATTTGGGGATTTAGCCTGCGCCCTGATAAATTTCTTGGGATGCCGGGGCACGCTGGCGGTCAGGACCTTGGGTCCGCCTTCCTCGGTAAAGCATTCCTACGACGATAAGAGGTAGAACGATGGCAAACATCAAGTCCAAGCAGAAGCGCATCCTGACCAACGAGAAGTCGCGTCAGCGCAACAAGTCCGTACGCTCCGCCGTGCGTACCGAGATCCGCAAGTTCCGCGAGGCCGTCGCCGCTGGCGACAAGGCTGCCGCTGAGAAGCAGCTGCGCGTTGCTTCCCGCGCACTGGACAAGTCCGTGTCGAAGGGCGTCTTCCACCGCAACACCGCGGCTAACAAGAAGTCCGGCATGGCCACCGCCTTCAACAAGATGTCCTAAATGAAACCGCTCCTGAAGTGGGTAGGGGGAAAGCGTCAGCTACTACCCGTTATCCACTCCATGCTGCCCGAGAGCTTCGACGCTTATGTCGAGCCTTTCTTGGGCGGCGGGGCGGTTCTTTTTTCTTTGGCGCCCGAACGCGCCCGGGTCAATGACCTGAACACTGAGCTCATCACCGTCTACGAGGTGGTCCGCGATGATGTGGACGAGCTCATCGCCCTGTTGAAGGGCTATCCGAATGATTCGGATTTCTTCTACGAGATGCGCGCCCGCGACCGCGAGCCGGGCTTTGCGCATTTGAGCCCCGTGGAGCGGGCTGCACGCACGATTTATCTCAATAAGACCTGTTATAACGGGCTTTATCGGGTGAATAACTCGGGCCAGTTCAACGCCCCATTTGGCCGCTACGCCAACCCGAAGATCTGTGATGAGCCCAATCTGCGCGCTGTATCGGAGTACCTGTCCTCCCACGACGTGACGTTTTATAACGGCGACTATGCCGCGGTGGAGGCCAACGAGGGGGATTTCGTTTACTTCGATCCGCCCTATGATCCGGTCAACCCCACCAGCAATTTCACCGGCTACCAGTCGGGTGGTTTTGGGCGCGCGGACCAGATTCGGCTGAAGGAAACCTGCGATGCCCTTAATGCCCGCGGGGTAAAGTTCCTGCTGTCGAATTCGGCGACGGACTTCATCAAGGAGCTGTACGCGGACTATCGCGTCGAGATTGTCGGCGCTACGCGCGCGGTGAATTCCGTGGCGTCGAAGCGCGGCAAGGTCGATGAGGTGCTCGTGCGCAATTATGCTTAACGACGCCGCCTGGGACCTCGTCTACCCCCACCTCGCCGCCGACATCGCGGACCAGGGCTATGTGGTGTTGCCCGCCGCGAAGCTCAAGGAGCTTTCCGGGCGCGAGCCGCGGTTGATGGCCAAGCACGATTTTTCCGCCGCGCGCCCCGAGGTGCTTCGCCAGCACGGGTTGTCCATGCTGCCGATTCGCCGCGATGCCTACCTGATTGGCCGCTTTGACCTGTACCAGCCTTTCCCGGAGGAGGCCGGGCCGCTGAAGTCGATGCCGGTTCCGGGGCACATCCAATCCATTGACTTCGAGAACCTGACCTCGGAGGCCGCAGCGTTGACCGCAGCGCACTTAAGCGGCATGCTTGATGATTTCCTGGGCGGTGAGTTGGTGCCGACGGTCAGCGGGCGCATGTCGACGCTCACGCTGCCCATGCGGGTCGGCGGACGCGATATCGAGGTGGACCGCGCCCAGATGGAGATCGACGCCGGCTTCGAATCCGCCGAGCACCTCGTGCTCGTGGAGGCGAAGAACCACGTCTCCCCCGACTTCAACATCCGCCAGCTCTACTTCCCTTTCCGCCGCTTCTCGCGGGCACTGGATAAAGAAGTGGTGCCGGTGTACCTGGTCTATTCCAATGGCATCTTTCACTTCTACCGCTATGTGTTTAGGCAGCCGGAGGACTTCCGCAGCATCGAGCTGGTGAGCGCGGCGCGCTATGTTCTGGGCGAGTCCGGCGTGACGGATGCGACGGTGCGCGAGGTTCTGGAGCACACCCACGTCGTGAACACCGCCGTTCCCTTCCCGCAGGCGGATTCCTTCGCCCGCGTCATCAGTCTGCTGGAGAACCCGGTGGATAAGGCTGATATGCCGGAGGAGTTCGGCTTTACCCCGCGCCAGGCTGATTACTACACCAACGCCGCCCGCTACTTAGGTTTGACCAAGCTCAGCGGCACGCGCGACGAGCGCAACCTCGCCCTCGTTGAGGCGCTGGCCTCGCGGCCGGTGTTCCGGGAGATGGTGCGGTTTGTCGTCGATAAGCACTGCGCGCTGAGCAAGGCCGAGGCGGCCGGGTTCATGCGCGCGGCCAACCTTGGCCTGAGTGAGACGACCCTACGCCGCCGCTCCGCCACGGTCGCGGCGTGGTCCCAGTGGCTCAAAGAACTACTCGATCAGTCCTAGGCGGCCTGGATACCGGCCCACACCAACGCACAGCCGGCCACCACGAAGAAGGCACCGGAACCGATGTCGATCCACGGGCCGGCGGCCAACAGGCGGCGGCGGATCGCGCGGGTCGAGATGACCGCCGAGAGGACAACGAAGAGCAGGTAGCTCGACAGGGACAGGCTCAACACCAAGGCCACCGAAAGCCACACCGGCGGGTGCGGCGGCAGCAGCGGGGCGATCATGGCGGCGAGGAAAAGCACGATCTTTGGGTTGGACAGGTTGGTGGCCAACCCCGTGCGGAAGACCTTGCCCACCGAACCCAAGCGGGCGGCGGCCTCCTCCTCATCCACCGGCGGCTGCTTGCGCAGCTCTAGCCCGGAGCGAATGGACAGCACGCCCATGAAGACGAGGAAGCAACCGCCAATCACCTGAATCAGGGAGAGAACTCCCGGGAAGGCGGTCAGCAAAGCGGCCGCGCCAAACACAGTCAGCGTGCACCAGAACAGCACGCCGACCTGAATGCCCGTCGACGCCGCGATGGCGTGGCGGCGCGAGCGCGTGGCATAGCGTGTCACCAGCACAATGTCGGGGCCGGGTGCCGCCGCGCCGACGAGGTTCATGAGGAGGATGGCCGCAAACGCGGACCAGCTCATGACAGGCGCTCGAGAAGATCCTCACGGCCGAACATGCGAGCCGAGTCGAGGGCATTTGGCTGGCCGGCAGTGGGGTCGGCGCCGGCGTCGAGAAGGGCGTCGATCACCGCGTCTTCCTTCTTGAAAATAGCCCCGGCCAACGGCGACTGGCCGCGATCGTTGAGGAGGTTGACGTCGGCACCCGCCGCGGCGAGCTGGCGCACCAGCTCCGCATGGCCGTGGTAGGCGGCGAGCATGATGAAGGACTGCCCGTCCTGGTTCACCATGTCCACGTTGACGCCCTGCTTGATGTACTCGAGCAGCGTGGCATCGCCGTTGCGGGCAAAATCGAAAAGCTTGGTGGCAAAGTTCTGGATGTCATCCATGGAGGGTTAGTCTAGCGCGCCAGCTCCGCCACCCGCTTAACGGCCGCCTCGATGGCGAAGTCCTCGTCCCCGCCCTGACCCTTGACCGCGGCATCCAGCTCCGACATGAGGATCACGGCCTTGGTGATATTCTCTCCCGACCAGCGCCGCGCCACCGGCTGGGTGAGCTTGATGGCATAGGGCGCCATGCCGGTCTGGGAGGCCAGGGAATACTGATCCCCGCGCGCGGTGTAGAGGCGCGCGATGTTGCCCACCTTGTTCGCCAGGGCAGATGCAATGGCCACGGGGCTCGCCCCCAACTGCAGCGCGCGGCGGCACGTGGACACCGCCGCCTCCACGCGGCCTGCCACAGCGGCATCCGCGATATCCCAGTTGGCCACCTCGGCCACACCTACGTAGTACGCGTGCACCGCCTCGCGGGTCACCTTGCCGCCTGTGTCGAAGACGAGCTGCGAGATGGCGGAGGCGAGCTCGCGGAGGTCGGAGCCGACGCCGTCGAGAAGCGCCTGCACCACATCCGGTGTAGGCCGCACCCCATGCGAGGCGAACTCACGCGTAGCCCACTGCGCGAGCTCGTTCGGGTAGAGGGAAAAGACCTCATGCACCTCGGCCGTCTTGCGCAGCGCCGCGATGAGCTCCGGCGGCTTCTTCTTTTTCTTCAGCGTCTTCGCCGTCACCGAGTACATCAAAATGAGCGTGATACCGGGCATGGGGTTAGCGCAGGCGTCGAGGAGGATCTTCGTGACCTCCTTGCCGGCCCTCTCCACGTCGCTGATGACGATGACGCGGTCCTCCCCAAACAAGGAGGGGCTGGTGGCTTCCAGGATTTCGCCCTCGCTGACCTCGGAGGCCTTGAGCTTGGTTACCTCACCTTGTTGGATGGACAGGCGGGCGCGCTCGGCCAGGAATTCATCATCACCGAGGATGAGGTGCACGGGGGCAGAAGACATGCCTGTCATCTTAGCAACGCCGCAATGACCCACCCGCCAAGTAGGAGCATCGCGACGGGCCCCGCCGCCACGGTGGTCACCGGCATGGAGGAGGCGACGAAGTGGATCCAATCCGCCAGCGGCTCAATAAGGATCACCAGGGGCCTGCCCCACCCCACCTGCGCCAGGACGGCGGCGATGAGCCCCACGACGGTGATAATAGGCACGACCGGGGCCACCAGCACGTTGGCAATGACTGACACCACCGAGACCCGCCCGCTCATCAGCGCAATGAGCGGCATGGTCACGATGTCCGCGGCGATGGCGACCGCAAAGGCCCGGGCCACGATGCCCGTGCCCAGCACCCGCAATAGCAGCGGGCTGAGTACTACGATGCCGGCGGTGGCCGCGACGGAGAGCGCGAAGCCGAAGCTGACCGCTAGGTCGCTGTCCGCCGCGAGCAGAAAGAGCACGCCAAGAGCCAGGGCATGGAGCGGTTCCATCTTCGAGGAGCTGAGCACCGCCGCCAGTCCCGCCAGCCCGGCGACGGTGGCGCGCTGGACGGAGGGTTCCCACCCCACAAGTGCCACGAACAACGCCAACGCGCTTGCCGACGCCCCCACTCTCACCCGCTGCCCCGGCACCACCAACGCGGCCGCGGTGCACACGATGGCAACGTTGGAGCCGGACACAGCACTCAAATGCGATAGACCCGTGTCGATGTAGAGCTGCTTATCCTCGGGGCTTTGCAGGCTGGTATCGCCCAAGACCATGCCGGGGATGAGGCCGTTGTCACACACGGCGCGGAAGTTTTCTGCGACCGTCGCCGTCCAGCTATGGGCGTGCGCGGTGAGCTCACCACTAAAGACGGATGTGCCCACGCCAACCTGATCCGAGGGGCCGGGGTGACCGTGCACCGTCACCAGCGAGCCACCGAAGGCCTCCGGTTCCTCCTTGAGGAAGACGGGCAGCTGCGCCGGGTAGCCCGGCACGCGCAGGCGCACCATCCACCCGGATGCCGTCTGAACCGGGTCGGCGGCGAGCTTTCCCGTCACCTCCGAGCCGAAGCGGAACGCCGCGGCGCGCACCGAGCGCACATAAGCCAGGGTGGCGAAGATGACCCCGCTCGCCGCGCACAAGATGCCCTGCCCGCGCCACTGACCACGCGCTAGCGCGAAACACACCAGCCCGCTCAACAACCACGGATGGCCGAAAAGCACGGCGAGCGTGGCCAGCCACGCCACCACCGCGGCGGGCACGAGCCGCAGCTCTCTCACGGCCGGACCTTGTCCTTCAGCTTGGCGAACTTCGCCGGGCCAATGCCGGAGACGTCCATGAGTTGCTCCACGGTGCTAAAGCTCCCGACCTCTTCGCGGTGCGCGATGATCGCCGCCGCCGTGGCCGGGCCAATACCCGGAAGCTCCGTCAGCTCCTCCTCGCTGGCGGAGTTGAGGGAAACGAGCCCCTCCCCCGCCGCCTCGGGGGCGTTGGGCGGGCCACCGACGGTGATCTGCTCGCCGTCGTTAAGCTTCTGCGCCAGGTTGAGGTTATCGGTGGGCACGCGCGGGCGCGCCACCTCGAGGGCGTCGTTAATGCGCGCGCCCGGCGCCAAGGTCACCAGCCCGGGCTGCTCTACCTCACCCACGACCGCAACCACGATATCCGCCGCCGCCTCGCTGCTCGGCGCAGCAACCTCATAGGGGTTCTCCGCACTGCGGCTCGCCCCCAGCCAGGCCAGAAGTGCAACGCCGGCCACGCCCACAACAACCAGCGCCAACCAGGGCGGGACGCGCACGCGCGGAAAGTCGACGTTGAGCAGTTCTTCTTCCCCGGTCGGGCGGGTGAGGTCGCGGAGGCGATCAGCAATGGCGTTCATGCCCGCGACGCTACGCAGCGTCCACACCCCCGTCGAGGGCTTAAGCCGCAGCCTGTGGATAACTTGTTGAAGACGTCAACAACGTCTTTAGCTCGGCTCCGCCGTCAGCTAAAGACCGCGGAGACGCCGATGGCTCCGGGGCCGACGTGGACTGCGAGGACGTCGGTAAGCGGCACCAGCATGAAAGAGGAATCCGGCAGGGCCAAACGCAGCAAGTCCTCCAGCCGGCGGGCCGAGACCTTGTCCTCGTTGTACTGCACCGCGATGAAGGCCGGCTTGCCCTCGGCGCGGGAGGCCACCAGGTCCACGAGCTTGGTAAAGGCCTTGGTTTGGGTGCGGGTCTTGCCCACCATCTCCAGCTTGCCGCCCTGAATGGCCATGATCGGTTTAGTAGCCAGGAGTGCGGTGGACAGCATCGCCGTGGCCGCGGACATGCGCCCGGAGCGGCGAAGCTCCTCCGTCGAGCTGAGGTAGACCAAGGTATGCCCGCGCTCAAGGGTGTTGATGGCCGCGGCATAGCACTCGTCGAGCGAAGCGCCCTCTTGCGCAAGCTTGGCCGCCGCCATAGCAGCCGCGCCCATCGCCATGCCGGCAGTGCCGGAATCAATAACACGCACGGTGTTCGGGAAAACGCCGGAAGCGGTCACCGCCGCCGACCACGTCGAGGACAGATCCTTCGACAGATGGATGGCCAGCACACCATCATCACCGGAGCGCTCCATCTGCCGCCCGTATAAAGCAGCCAGCTCAAGGGCAGTCAAACCGGACGTGGACAGCTCCGCGCCATCCTTGCCATGGCTTTCCATGACGTGCAGATCCACGACGCAGATGCCGAGCTCCTCGACGATATCCGCCGGCAAGCCCGCGGCGGAATCGGTAACAACGCGGATCACTAGACGTCCGCCCCCGCGCCCCCGATGACGGCGCCACCCATATTCCAGCCGTCGAAGTACCACTGGGCGCGGCCGACGTTCTCCGGGGTGAATTCCAGCGGGGACAGCGGGCGTGCAGCATCAAATTCGGGCCGTGCGGTCAGCTGCGACCAGTGCGTATTCTTCAGCCCAGACAGGATCCCGTACTGGTGGTGCTCCAGGCCCAGAAGGTGGCAGGTCAGCGCGGAAATGGCACCGCCGTGCGCGACGACGAGGACCGCCCCCTCATCCCACTGCGGGTGATTCTGCATGAGCTCATCAATCACGGGGCGGGCACGGTTGGCCACATCGACGCGGCTTTCGCCCTGCGGCGGCGCCCAGGTGGGGTCGTGGCGCCACAGCGCACGCGCCCCAGGAAACTGCTCATCTACTTCAGCGGAGGTCATCCCCTGCCACTCACCGAGGTGGGTTTCGCGCAGGCGCTTATCGACGGACACCTCAAGCCCCAAGCGCCGAGCAATAATCTCAGCGGTATCGCGGGCACGGATGAGGTCCGAGGAGACAATCGCGGTAATCCCTTTGCCCTCGAGCAGATCGGCCGCGGCACGGGCCTGGGAGTGGCCTGCTTCCGAAAGCTCGGTGTCCAAGTGCCCCTGCATCCGGCCGGTGGCGTTGTACGTCGTTTGGCCGTGGCGGATGAGGAGGAGGCGGCGGGTCATAATTCGTCGTCTTCCGGCTCTGGCTGGGCCAGGGGAAGCTCATCGAAGGAGTCGATGTCGCGCGGGTTGACGTCATTGGACCACTCGCCGGGGCGCTCCGGGGTGTCTACACCGGGGATGTCGAGAAGCGGGCAATCGTGGTAGAGGCGGTCCAAGCCGTAGAACTCGCGCTGATCGTTGCGCTGGACGTGGACCACGATGGGGCCATAATCGAGCAGAACCCACCGGTTCTCGCGGTTGCCTTCGCGGCGCTTGGGCTCGAAGCCCTGCTTAGTCAGCTCGTCTTCGACTTCCTCCACGATGGACGCCACCTGACGCTCGGTATCGGCGGAGGCTAAGACGAAGACCTCGGTAATCGCCAGCACGTCGGAAACATCAATAGCAGCGATGTTGGTGGCCAGTTTCTCATCCGCAGCCAGGGCGGCGGTTTCCGCCATGCGGCGTGCTTCATCAGTAATCGACATGACAATCCCTACACAAGTACTTTTCTGCTTAAGAACTCTAGTCTTACACGACAAGGCTCATTTTCCTAGTCGAATTCCCCCGCCCGACTACCGGAAAGGCACAGACGTTACAGGGGCTTTTCCGGGTGCGGACCATAGAGGTGGTTCTTGGCAATGTATTGCACCACCCCATCCGGCACGAGGTACCACACCGGCTGGCCCTGCTGCGCGCGGGCACGGCAATCGGTCGAGGAAATGGCCATGGCGGGGATTTCAATCAGCTCGATGTCATCCTGGGAATCCTGCGGCAGCATGTCCTTGCGCAGGTCATAGCCTGGACGGGTCACGCCAACGAAGTGAGCCATCTCCAGCATCTCCTCCCAGTTGCGCCAGCTCATGATGGAGGCCACCGAATCGGCGCCGGTGATGAAGTAAAGCTCGGCGTCTGGGAAGATTCCGCGCAGATCCCGCAGCGTATCGATGGTGTAGGTGGGGCCTTCGCGGTCGATGTCCACGCGGGAAACGGTAAAGCGCGGGTTCGACGCCGTGGCCACCATGGTCATCAGGTAGCGGTGCTCGGCGGCGGTGACCTGCTTGTCGGCCTTTTGCCAAGGCTGGCCAGTGGGGACGAAGACCACCGTGTCGAGGCGGAAACGGTGGGCTACCTCGCTGGCGGCGACGAGGTGACCGTTATGGATGGGGTCAAAGGTGCCGCCCATGATGCCGATGCGTTGCGGACTAGTCATGGCTGGTGAGTATACCGGCCACGGAGTCGATGACCTGCATGTCCTGCCCGGAAGGCTCCGCCAAGAAATAGGAGGCATGGCGCTCAGCCTTGGTGGCCAGGGCGCGGCTAGCGGCGTCGAGGGAAAAATCGCAGACGAAATCCCCTTCCAGGCAGTAGTCGACGTAGCGCTGCGCCGGCAGCCCGGCGCGGTTCTTAGCCCACGGCACCTGGTGCAAGGGATTGCCAAAGGTGAGCACACCATGCAGGCGCCCAGATTCTGCGAGGTACTCCTCCGTGCTCGTCGCTACGAGCGCTCCTTGCGAGTAGCCAGCGGCTACCCAACGCGGGTGGCAGCCGGTGGTGGCCTCATAGTTGTCCACCACCTTCGGCGCATTGCGGGCGCCGGTGCGCAGGCTGTCGGCAGCTCCAAACGTCACCGAATACGCCATCTCCCCGAGGGAGTGTTCCTGGAGAATCCCGAGCGCTCGCTGCACAAGCTGAAGCGGTCCCAAGTCTTCACCCTCCTGCGCCAAGGGCGGCAGGTTCATCGAGGCCGGGTACGCCTCCGGCCCCAAAGCCAGAACATAAACACCATCCATTGTGCCGGGGTGGCGCTGCTCTACCTGATGGAACAGAGCGGCAAAGTTGCGTCCCTCAAAGCCGGTGGATTCCGGCGCACGTTCGGAGTAACGCTGCGGGCCTACGTATTCGCCCTGCTCCTCGTTCTGGTCTGAACCGCGTGCGACAAGCACCACGGTGTCGGGGCACGTGCCGACACCGCTCGCCGAGGCCACCGGCGCGCTGAGAAGGGACGCTGCCGTGCCAAGGGCGGCAGCTACACAGGAAACACGAAAAGAAAGAGACTTCATTCTTTCCTGTTTAGCGGAAACGAACGCCATCTACCATGTGGCCGATGGAATCGTAGACCTGGTTATCCCACTGGTGGTTGGTGAAGAAGTACTGGCCATGGGAGCCGCCGGTGGGCTTGGCGGCGTAGAGGGTCTGGGCGGAGAGGTCGCACACGGCGTCGAGCGGCAGGCAGTAGTCCACGCGGCTGACGTTGGCGCGCATCTGCGGGAAGTAGCCCATCGGGCCGCCGGCGCCCTGGGTTGCGCCGACGACGGCCGGGTCCCCGGCGCGGGTCAGCGGGTTACCAAAGGTCACGACGCCAGCGAGCTGACCGCGGCGAGCCAGTTCCACCTCGTGGTTGGACAGGATCATGGCGCCCTGGGAGTAGCCAGACAGGATGTATTGCGGGTGGCAACCGGTGGCGGCTTCATAGCTGTTGATCGCGCTGGTCACGCCACGATTGCCGGTCTGCACGGAGTACATGAACTGGTTGATGGCGGAGACTGCGGTGTTGATGACCGGGTTGGCGTACTGCGTGGCCAGGCGCACGAGGTCAGCCGCGGTGTTCGGAACCGTCTCGTTCGGAACAGAGTATTCCGGGTAGGTCGCCGGATAGTACTGCGGCTCCAGCCCCAGCACGTAGACGTCCTTCATCAGCGAATTTCCGCCGTGAGTGGCCTGGTAGCGTGCCTCGGCGCCCTGCAGCATGGCGCGGATGGATTCGCCCTCCCATCCATTGGAGGCGCGGCCGCCCTGGTTCGAATACTGCGTGGGGTAGACCTGACCGTTTTGGCCGGAGCCGCGCGCGGCGACGACGACCACTGCGGGGCACTGTTCGTCAGCGTGCGCGGCGGGTGCGGAGATGGTTTGCGGGACAATGAAGGCGGACACGGCCATGACGGCGGCGGCCACGGAGGAAGCAATGCGGGACAGCATGGGAGAAGGCACCATTCAGTTCTTTGTTATTACCGCGCTTTAGAATACCCAGTGCTCCCCCGGCGCGCAGCACGAACCCCGCGCAAGGCAGACAATCTACTCGAAAAGTTTTCGAGTAGATTGCTTTGCGCAGGTCAACCTCGAAAAATTCTTTTCGAGTAGCTTTCGAGTACCTTTCGAGTAGCTTTTCTAGCTGTCCCTAGGGGCGGGTCTGGCCGGTGCCCTGCAGCACCCACTTGGTGGACGTTAGCTCCGGCAGCGCCATCGGGCCGCGCGCATGCAGCTTCTGGGTGGAGATGCCGATTTCGGCGCCCATGCCGTAGACCTCACCATCGGTAAACGCGGTGGAGGCGTTGAGCATGACCGCTGCGGCATCCACCTCGTTGGCGAAGGTCAGCAGCACGTCAGCATCCTGGGCCGCAATGGCCTCGGTGTGGCCGGTGGTGTACTCGGCAATGTGCGCGATGGCACCATCCACACCGTCGACCACCTTGGCGCAGATATCCATGGAGAGGAATTCCTCGCGCCATTCTTCGTCGGTAGCCTCCACGGCGTCCTTGACGCCAAAGGCTTCGAGTTCCTTCACGTCGCCGTGGATGGTGACCCCTGCCTCCTGAAGGGAGGTGATGATGCGGAGCTTGGAGGCGTCGTCAAACGCAGCGTCGATCAGCACGCACTCCGTCGAGTTACACACAGAGGGACGGCGGGTCTTGCCGTTGATCACCATGTCGATGGCCTTGTCCAGGTCAGCGGAGGCATCGACGTAGAAGTGGCAATTGCCGGTACCGGTCTCGATAGCGGGGACGGTGGCGTTTTCCACGACGGCGTTGATAAGGCGCGCGCCGCCACGCGGGATGACCAGGTCCACCAGGCCGCGGGCAGTGATGAGATCCTGCACAGAATCGTGGGTCTCACAGGGCAGAAGCTGCACGCCCTCGCGCGGCAGATCGAACTCCGCGAGCGTGTCCTGGAGGAGCTCAACGAGCTTGGCGTTGGAGTTCTTCGCGGACTTCGAGCCGCGCAACAGCGGCACGTTGCCGGACTTCAGGGCCAAGCCGAAAGCATCGACGGTGACGTTCGGGCGGGCCTCGTAAACCATGCCCATCACGCCGAGCGGTACGCGGACCTGCTTCATCTGGATGCCGTTATCCATGGTGCGGCCCTGCAGGATCTCCCCTACCGGGTCCTGGAGGGAGGCTACCTGGCGCAGGCCGCCGGCAATACCCTCGATGCGGGCGGAATCAAGCGACAAGCGGTCGATGAGGGATTCGGACATGCCATTGGCGCGGCCGGCCTCGATATCGAGCTGGTTCGCGGCGAGGATGTCCTCGGCGTGCGCGATGAGGTTTTCCGCGGCGCGGTTCAGGATTTCATTCTTGCGCGGGGTGGGCAGCTGCGCGAACTGCGGCGCCACCGCCTTGGCGGCGCGGGCTTTGGACAGAACTTCTTCACGTTCGGTGTTGCTCATGCCATACCAGCGTACGGAAGGTCTGCCCGCTTGTCAGGGATTCTGTGCAGCTATGGGTTCTTAATGAGCGCCAGTTTTAGGCCCCAAGTTCGCGGCGGCGCTCCGCCGCGGCACGCAGGCGCTCGGCGCGCTTTTTCTTTTCCCCTTCGGAAAGCTCATCGAAGAGTTCTTCATCCGACTCGCTGAACTTCAGTACCCCGCGCGCAGCCCAGGAAGCGAAGAACGCGATGACGGGCGAGATCCAGAAATAGCTCCAGTCGAAGACAAAAAGCCCAAGGAAGAGGGCGATCATCGCCACCGACCAGATGACGGAATCCACTATCTGCACCTTGCGCCCGCGGGAGAGCATATCCTCCAGCTCCGCCTCGTGGCGGGTGGCGGGTGCCGAAGCACGTGGGGTGGAAAGCTCCGGCAGGTCCGCAAAGAGCTTTTCGACGTCTCCGCGCGTGCGCGCCGCGGCAGCCTCGCCGGTGCGCTGCTCAAATTCATCGGGACCCAACGCACCGTTGACGAAGTGCTGGCTCAGTTGCTCCAGGGCCTCAGAGCGCTCCGCATCACCAACACGGATATCGGGGTTCTCCATTAATAACCTGCCTTCGGGTCAACCAGAGTAGGCAGCTTGTCCCCCGCCGCGAAAGCCTTGGCCACCTTGACGGTGTGCGCGCCAATCTTCTCGCGCACGGAGCGCTGCGTATTGGCAATGTGTGGGGTGATAACCACGCGCTTATCCTGCCACAGCGGGTGGTCCTCCGGCAGCGGTTCAGGGTCGGTGACGTCGAGTGCCGCACCCGCGATTTCGCCTGCCTCCAGTGCCGCGACGAGGTCCTCCGTCTTGATGAGCGGTCCGCGGCCCACGTTGACCACGACCGCGTGATCCGGCATCTGCTTAAATGCCTCCGCGTCCACCATGTGACGGGTCTCCGGGGTCAGCGGGGCGATGAGCACGAAGTAGTCTGCTTGCGGCCAGACCTTGTCGACCTGGGAAATCGGGTAAGTCTCCTCCGCGCCCTCGACCGGGTTGCCGGAGCGGTTGACCGCAATGATGCGCGGCCCAAAACCGGAGAGCATGCTGATCAGACGCTTGCCGATACCACCGGCGCCAATAATGGCCACCGTCTTGTCGTCGTAGAGGTAGGAAGTGTGCGCCTCCATCTCTGCATAGGAATCAAACGTGCCGTTGACGCGGCGGTGCGCATGTAGCTGCGCCAAAAGTAGCGCGATGGTGGATTCCGCCACCGTGTTGTCATAGACACCGGCCGCGTTCGACCACGGCACGCTGCTCCCCTTCATCACTTCAAGCACGTGGTCCACGCCCGCCGAAGGAATCTGCACGAAGCCAATATTCTCCGGCAGCGGGTCCGGGAAATCGCTGCCGTCGCCGGTGTAGATGAGGAAGGAGGCCTCATCTAGCGGGGCGCGCTCAAAGCCCGCGGCGTCAAGCACCTTGATGGTTTCCTCCCAGGGGTGCGGTTCGATGGCGTACTTCATGCATATCCTCCTTAACTAGTAGCCGGCGTCCGGGTCGACGCGCGTGGGCATGTCCTCGCCGCGCTCCCACGCGGCGGCGTTGGCATTGAAGATAGCACCCAGGTGGTACTGGGCCACGTGATCCGAGGCCGCCATGTGCGGCGTCAGCGTGGCGTTGGGTAGATCGTAGAGCGGGTGGCCATCCGGGAGCGGCTCCGGGTCCATGACCTCTAGGCCCGCGCCGGCAATCTCGCCGGAGCGCAGGGCCTCCACGAGATCGTCCGTGACCACGGTGCTGCCGCGGCCGACGTTGACGAATACCGCCGAAGGCTTCATGGCGCGGAACACCGCTGCGTCGAAGAAAGCTTCCGTGGCGGCCGTCGCCGGCAGGATGCTCACGACGAAATCCGCCTCAGACCAGGCCTCGTCGGCGCGCTCGATGGGCAACGTCACGTCCGCTCCCTCTACCGGGCGGCCCGAGCGGTTCACCGCGGTGATATGCACGCCGAAGGGCGCGAGGTAGGCCATGAGCTGCTTGCCGATGCCTCCCGCGCCAACGATGAGCACGCGCGTTGGCCCCTGCTGCTCATAGAGCCAAGCCTGGGATTCATCGAGCTCACGCGCCACCGACCAGGACTTCGCCAGCGCGAAAGCCTTGTGGTGGTGCGCCTGAGACAACATGAGTCCCAGCGCAGATTCCGCCACAGGCTTGGCAAAAGCACCGGCGGAGTTGCACCACGGCAGGCCATCGCGCCGGATGAGCCCGGCATCGATGTGGCGGTTAACCCCAGTGAAGCAGTACTGCACCCACTTGATGTTCTCCGGAATCTCCGGGGTCTGCGCCGGGTCCGAGGCGGTATTCACAAAGACCTCGGCTTCCGCCAAACTTTCGACGCGCTCGTGCCCGGCTGCGTCGATATCTGCCACGGTTGCAGCCCACACGTCGGGGCCCATGAAATAGCGCATTAAATACGGGAGGCGAAGTTGGACAGGTAGTCGGCATGGACAACCGGGCGGCGCATATCCTCCGGCAACTCATCGGTGTGCTTGCCCAGCAGGTTGTGCAGTGTGGTGGAGTCATAGCCCACCTCGCCGCGCCCGATGACCTGGCCCTTGGGCCCCATGATGTCCACGATCTCACCGGCGTTGAACTCGCCCTTAATGTCGGTAATGCCCACGGCCAGCAGGGAGTTTCCACCGCGGACCACGGCCTCCATGGCGCCCTCGTCCAGGCGCAGGGAGCCACCGGTATCCGCGCAGTACAGAGCCCAGAACTTCCACGCGGACAGGCGGCGTTCCTCACGGGTGTGGAAGACGGTGCCTACGGAGGCGTCGTCAAGCGCCTGCCCGATGTTATCCGCCGAGGTCAACAGCACCGGAATGCCGCCGCGCGTGGCCAGGCGGGCAGCGGAGACCTTCGTTGCCATGCCGCCGGTGCCGACCTTGCCGCCGTCGCCAGCAACGACTGCCTTGAGGTCCTTACCGGTGCGCACCTCCTCCACGAACTTGGCGTCCGGTTCGGCCGGGTTCTTGTCGTAGAGGCCGTCCACGTCAGAGAAAAGGAAGAGGGCATCCGCGCCGACCAGATTGGCCACGAGCGCAGAAAGGCGGTCGTTATCACCGAAGTGCATCTCGGAGGTGGCCACGGTGTCGTTCTCGTTGACGATGGGCACCGTGCGCATCTGGCGCAGACGGTCAATGGTGCGCTGGGCGTTGCGGGCGCGATCGCGCTTGCCGACGTCCGACGCGGTCAGCAGCACCTGGCCAATGGTGCGGTTATAGCGGGCAAAGGACACACCCCACTCGTAGGCGAGGTGCACCTGGCCCACCGCGGCGGCGGCCTGCTTGGTGGCCAGATCGGTGGGGCGGGTGGTCAGGCCCAGCGGGCCCATTCCGGCGGCCACGGCACCGGAGGAGACGATGATGATGTCGGAGACGTTCATGCGTGCGCAGACGGCGTCGACGATCTTGTCGATCTTCTCGGTGGAGGTCACGAAGTCATCGCGCGTTAGCGACGAGGATCCGATCTTGATGACGATGCGCTTGGCTTTAGAGATCTCCTCGCGCAGCGGCGAGGAGAAACCGCTGGATTTCTCCGATAACGTGGTGGTCTCCGGGTAGTCCACGTCCGGGGTCGGCCCCTCGAAGGGTTCGAGGGGGAGAGGATAGTCGAGCTGGTTGTCGTGTTCGGATGACATACCAGCTCAGTATACCGGGCTAACCCTGCCAGCGATCGCGGTTCGCGGACTCGCGAGTGACTTCCCCGTCCGTGCCAAAGTCGAACTCGTCCACGAGGCCGCGGCGCGCCTGGGAGGCGCGCTTGCGCTCGGCGGCGGAAACGCGGTCGGTGCCCATGAGGCGGCCGTCCTGTCCGCGGCCCGCATCAGTTGCGCGGCCACCGGCCATCGGCTCATACTCGAAGGTGATGTCCCCGATGGTGACCGGGCAGCCTTCCTCCGCGCCCTGGCGGTGCAGCTCTTCCTCGACTCCGGCCTTGGCCAGGCGGTCTGCGAGGTAGCCCACGGCCTCGTCGTTTTCGAAGTCAGTCTGGCGAATCCAGCGGTCGATCTTGTCGCCCTCGACGATGAATCCGCCCTCCACCTCGGGGTCGGGGCGGACGGTGAAGTCGGCGAAGGAGCCCTTCTTTTTCTTGCCCACGGACTTGGGCTGAATGATGGTGTGGTTATTGTCCACCGCCGCCTTGGGCTGTGACTTGCGGTGTTCCTTAACCATCTCCATCAGCTTGTACTTGAGGGGCTCTAGGCCCTTGCGCGCCACCGCGGAAATGATGAAGACCGGCCAGCCGTACTTCTCCTCGAGGTCTCCCTTGACGAATTCCGCGAGCTCCTCTGCCTCGGGAACATCCGCCTTGTTAAGGATGATGACGCGCGGGCGCTCGCGCAGGTCACCGAGGCCGGTGTCCTGCTCCAGCAGCTCTTGATACTTGGCCAGCTCGGTCTCGAGCGCCTCGATGTCGGAGAGCGGATCGCGGCCCGGCTCGATGGAAGCGGTATCCACCACGTGGGCGAGAACCGCTGTGCGCTCGATGTGGCGCAGGAAGTCGAGGCCTAGGCCCTTGCCTTCGGCAGCCCCCGGAATGAGGCCCGGGACATCCGCCATGGTGAAGGATTCGTAGCCCATGTCCACCACGCCTAGGTTGGGCTGGAGGGTAGTGAAGGGATAGTCACCGATCTTCGGCTTGGCTGCCGAAAGCACAGAGATGAGGGAGGACTTGCCTGCAGAGGGGAAACCGACGAGCCCAACGTCCGCCATGGACTTCAACTCGAGGATGAGGTCGCGCGCCTGGCCCGGCTCACCCTGCAGCGCAAAGCCCGGGGCCTTGCGGGCGGCCGAGGCTAGCGCTGCGTTTCCAAGTCCGCCGAAACCACCCTCCGCGGCCACGAAACGAGTGCCCGGGACTGTGAGATCCGCGAGCATCTCCCCGTCCTCGGTATAGACCACGGTGCCTTCAGGGACCTCGAGAATGAGGTCCTCGCCGCGCGCGCCGTTGCGCCAGTCACCGGCGCCGTTGCCGCCGCGGCCGGACTTCAGGTGCGGGCGGTAGTGGAAATCCATGAGGGTGTGGATCTGGGGTGAGACCTCCAGCAGGATGTCTCCGCCGTGGCCGCCGTTGCCGCCATCGGGCCCGCCGAGCGGCTTAAATTTTTCGCGGTGGACGGAGGCGCAGCCGTGTCCGCCATCGCCTGCCTGCAGGTGCAAGACCACTCGGTCAATGAATCGTGCCATGCCCGCTAGTCTAACGGTTCCTGGCATACCGTCCTAGTTGAGCACTGTCGTGGATCTGAAGCCAATGCCCCCTTGTTTTTCCACGCTCCCCCCACCACGCCGGCCGCGTGAAAACGACAAAATCCCGAGCGAAAAGCTCGGGATTACGCCATGAAGCTCTTAGGCAGTTGCTTCTGCAGCAACCTCTTCGGCCGGAACAATGTTGACCAGACGACGTCCACGCTTGACGCCGAACTCAACAGAGCCTGCCGCGAGAGCGAACAGGGTATCGTCGCCGCCGCGACCAACGTTCTCACCCGGGTGGAACTTGGTGCCGCGCTGACGCACGATGATCTCGCCGGCCTTAACCTGCTGACCACCGAAGCGCTTGACGCCGAGGCGCTTGGACTCGGAATCGCGACCGTTGCTGGAGCTGGAAGCACCCTTCTTGTGTGCCATGTGGTTTCCCCTCCTTCAGGGATGAATTAGAGCCGGTTAAGGCTTACTTGATACCGGTAATCTTCAGCGTGGTCACCGGCTGACGGTGACCAAGGCGACGCTTGTAACCAGTCTTGTTCTTGTACTTGAGGATGTCGATCTTCGGGCCCTTGCCCTGCTCGACAATTTCAGCGGAGACGGAGACCTTCTCCAGGTCTGCAGCCTTCGACTTGACGGTTGCGCCATCGACGAGCAGAACCGGGGTGAGAGCAACGGAGGAACCCGGCTCACCCTCGATCTTCTCGACCTTGACGAGGTCACCTTCAGCAACCTTGTACTGCTTTCCGCCGGTCTTGACGATCGCGTACATAGAGGGCTACCCCTTATCTAAACTCGGCTCGCTAGCAGCTGGGTGGTGCCGCTAACGAATGGACATTGGACATTGGCGTTTAGAACCACATCCGCGAGAGACGTGCGGGAACCGCAGCGCGTCCCATCAAGCGCATTCATGGTCTAAACAGCGACTGTCAAAGACTACCCCGTGAGGGGGCGAAAAGGCAAAACGCCTTTTCTAGCGCGACCTGCGCCGCGCTACTCGACGCCTCCCGCGCCCGCCCTTTCGCGCCTTCGACGCTGTGGTCTGTGCGGAAGACTCTCGCCGCTGCGCCTCGCTCCCCTGTCCGCGTTCATTCGGCCTCTGGGTGGCTTGGCTCTGCGCCATCTTGCGCACCACTCGGCGGCGGCCGCGGCTGCGGGTCGCGCGCACGCTCGTGTTCTCGCCCGACTCCGCGCCCTTGCGCTCAGCCTTGGCCTCCTTCTTAGAGGTGGCTAGTTGAGCGTCCTTGGCCGGAGCCTCGTCCTGCGCGAAGTCTTCACGCTTCGGGCGAATATCCGAGCGGGAGTTTCCGCGCGTGCGGCGCTTGCGGCGCGGTGACTTTTCAAAGGCTTCGACAGCCTCGTCATAGGTCTGCTCCGAGCGCTGCGTGGATGCCTTTTCCGCACCGGCGTGCTCATCGCGCTTGCCGTGCTTCGCGCGCGAGCCCTCGCTCGTCTCCTCGCGCTGTGGCTCCCGGAAGGTACGCGTTGCCCGGCGCGGCTTGCGCGAGCGCTTCGCCTTCGACTTCGGCTTCGAGCGCTTCGCGTCCAAGCTTTCCGCTACGGCATAGCCAATGGAGGCGCTATCCGGGGTATCCGGCTCGTCCTCGTCGACGACGACCACGTTGGCCACGAGCTCCTCCAAGGAGGACTCGTCGTCGCGCGTTGTGTCCTGTTCTGCGCCGTTTCCATGCTCGGCGGCTTCCTCCTCGTCGCGGTGCATGCGCACGGCAGCCGGGTGCTGCTTCGGATCGCGCTGCGGTGCGCGGCGCTCCTTGCGGCCACGGCGCTGCGGCTTCGAATTCTCTTCCTCGGCATCCTCATCAACCGGGTACTCGTGAATGATGATTCCCCGGCCATGGCAGGCCTCGCACTCGGTGGAGAAAGTCTCGATGAGGCCGGTGCCCACGCGCTTTCGCGTCATCTGCACCAGGCCCAGTGAGGTGACCTCAGAAACCTGGTGGCGCGTCCGGTCACGTCCCAGCGCTTCCTTGAGGCGGCGCAGCACAAGGTCCTGGTTTTCCGGCAGCACCATATCGATGAAGTCCACGACGATCATGCCGCCGATATCGCGCAGGCGCATTTGGCGCACGATCTCCTCGGCCGCCTCGAGGTTATTGCGGGTCACCGTCTCCTCGAGGTTGCCACCGGAGCCGGTGAATTTGCCCGTGTTGACGTCAATGACCGTCATGGCCTCAGTGCGGTCAATGACGAGGGTGCCGCCAGACGGCAGCCACACCTTACGACTCAGGGCCTTCTGCAGCTGCTCATCAATGCGGTAGGCGCTGAAGGCATCCTCGCCATCGTGGTCGCGGGCGTCATAGCGCACAACGCGGTCCGCCAAGTCATGCGCCATGGAGTCCACATAGGCGCTGACCGTGTTGTAGGAACGCTTGCCGTCCACAACCAAGGTGCTGAAGTCCTCGTTGAAAAGGTCGCGCACGACCTTGATGAGCAGGTCCGGCTCTTCGTACAAGGTGACCGGCTTGGCACCCTTCGTTGCCTTCTCGTGCGCGGCGCGGGCGCTAATGTCCTCCCACAGGGAGTGCAGGCGGTTGACGTCGGACGCGATGTCCTCCTCCGACACGTTCTCCGCTGCGGTACGGATGATGGCGCCGCCATCCCCCGGGATGACGCGCTCCAGAATCCCCTTGAGGCGCTTGCGCTCCGGCGCCGGCAGCTTGCGGGAAATACCCGCGCTGCGCCCGCCCGGCACATACACCAGGAAGCGGCCGGCCAAAGAAATCTGGGTGGTCAGGCGCGCGCCCTTGTGGCCGATGGGATCCTTGGCCACCTGAACTAGGACCTGATCACCGGACTTCAAGGCGTTTTCCACCTTGCGGCCGCGTCCGCCAATGCCCAATGCGCGCCAGTCGATGTCGCCCGCGTACAGCACGCCGTTTCGGCCCTGTCCGATATCGACGAAGGCTGCCTCCATCGAGGGCAGCACGTTTTGCACGCGGCCCAAGTAGATATTGCCAATTTGGGAGGGGTGCGTCTCCGTCGTGACGAAGTGCTCGACCAGGAGATCATCCTCCAGCACACCGACCTGGGTGATGATGCCCGCGCCGTCGGTGCGCTGCTTATCGCGCACCACCATGGTGCGCTCTACAGATTCGCGACGCGCGAGAAACTCCGCTTGGGAGACGATGTGCTGGCGCTCGCGGCCCTTCTCCCGCAGCTCCGCACGGCGGCGGCGCTGCGCCTCGATGCGGGTTGAGCCCTTGATGGCCTTCGGCGCGTCAATGTGCTCGACTTCCTCGCGGGCTGGCCCTCGGCTTTCCGCCCCGCGGCCGCGGGAGGTTCCGCGGCTACCGCGACGGCGACCACGCGGCTGGCTTACCGGCGCCGAATCTTCCTCGGTTTCTTCCTCGCGCTTTTCTGGCTTCTGGCACTTGGCCAGCGGAGTGATCTTCGGCGCCATGAAGACCGGCGCGAAGTCGTACACGTCCGGGTCTTCCTCAGCCATCGGGGTGATCAACGGGGTGAGGTCCTCGTCCTCGGCGCTATCACCGGCCTCGACGAGCGCCTCGTGCAGCATTTCGGCATCGACCTTGTCGACGATCTGCGAAATCTCGTTATCAACGTTCTTGCGCACGCGCTCACGCAGCTTTTCTTCTTCCTCGCTCAACTGCTCCGGCTGCTCCGGCTGCGCAGCAGGCTCTTCCGGTGTGGGTTCCCCTGCCTGCCCCTTCGGCTCAGCCTTCTTGCCTGCCTTGCTCACGCGCTTCGCCGCGCGCTTGGCGCGCTTCTTCTTCACGGTCTTCTCCGGCTTTTCTTCAGCCGGGGCTTCAGTAGTTTCTTCGACAGGTTCTTCGGGGGTCTGCGCAGCATCGGCCGTGGCTGCAGCCGGGTTGGCGTCCTCGGTGGCGGCCTGCTCGGGAGCTTCGGTGGCGGGCACGAGGACGTCGATAAGCTGGCCCACCTCTTCCGGCGTAAGTGTGGACTGTGCGGACTTCTTGATTCCCATCTCCGCGAACTGAGCCACCAATTCCTTGGAGGCCACGCCCACCTGCTTGGCCAAGGCATAAAGGCGAGTCTTGGGGGCGAGCGCTTCGCGGTCAATCCCCGCAACAGCCGCGGCCAACGTCGATTCAGTACGTTCTTCTTCTGTTTTCTTCTTGGATGCCATCAGTGGCTAATCTCCTGACGTTGTGCTCACCCCGGGCGCAGGTTGCCGCCACACGGTAGTGAGTCTTTGAAAAAAATTCTCATCATCTTTATTAAGTTGTCAGCGCCTTCTATTCTGGCACAGAGCTCGGCCTAGGCTCACATGTTAGTATCGCCGCTATGTCCGACAGCGCGCCCACAAACACACCCGTCGAGCGGAAAATACCTGTACACGCGCCACGCACTGTGGCGCAGGCGCGCGCCCGCAACGAGATTGCGCTGAGGGACATTGTGACCGTGGCCGTGCCCGCGGGCATCGCTTCCGGTCTTCGCGTCGTTGACTTCCCTTATCCCTACGCGGTCCCAGTCTACGCGGTGCTCATCATGGTGATGCTCTACGGCGCCATCCGCATCATTCGCAGCAAGCCAAAGTTCGTCCAAGCTGCGCAAGAAGAGTACCGGGCGGGCGATTACCCTCTTCTCGCCTACTTTCTACCGGTGCTTGCTATCTTCTCCCCTCTCATCACTGAGGGAATTCAGTCCACCGGGATTGTCGGCGATATATCGCTCAACCCTATCCTCGTAGCAGCGGGCCACACGACCTTTGCCATACCGGCGTTTATCATCGGTGGCCGCGCCTTCGGCACCACTGCCTTTCGCGTGGGCAAGCGCCGCATCAAAGCCATCACAGAAAAGGACAGCTTGGATGGCGTCACAGAGAAAAGCATTGCCGCCGTGGAGGATCACCCGGAGGCCCTCAGCGGACTGGTGGCGGCGGGCGCCGTTACCGGTAACACCATTTCCATCCCGGCATTGAGCAGGCTACTCGGCTACGAGGAGGGGCTCGAGGAGGAAATGCGCGAGCTCGAAAAGTCCGGCGTAGTGAAAATGTCTGGTTTTATTTATGGCAAGAACCAGCGGACCTTTAACATCACTCTGACCGAAGTTGGCGTGCGCAGCATGGACGCTGCACGCACGCGCTAGCGCGGAAGAGTGTCATCTCCCGGGAAGAGTTTCGGACCAATCCACAGCATGAAATAGACCAGACCAACGAGGACTGGAATTTCAACAAGGGGACCAATCGTTCCGGCAAGGGCTTGAGCAGACATCGCTCCGAAGGTGCCGATGGATACTGCAATGGCAAGTTCAAAGTTGTTTCCTGCTGCAGTGAACGCCACACTGGCAGACTGCGCGTAATTCATACCAACGGCCTTTGCCACGCCCAGCGACAATACAAGCATGCCCACGAAATAGATAACCAGCGGCACAGCCACGCGCGCTACCGTTACTGGCTGTTCCACAATGTGCTCGCCCTGCAGGGAGAAGAGCAACACAATTGTGTACAGCAGACCAATCATGGCCAGGGGCGATACGGCTGGGAGGAAGCGGTTCTCAAACCATTCCCGTCCTTTTACCTTTTCGCCCCACACGCGAGACAGCGCACCCAACAGGAACGGTATGCCCAAGAAGACGAGTACGGCCTTGACGATGGCCCAGAAGGAAAAGTCAGCGCTCGTCGTGTCCAAGCCCAGCCATCCGGGGAGGACGCGAAGGTAGAACCAGCCCAGAACACCAAACATAGCGACCTGGAAGATGGAGTTCAGGGCGACAAGCACAGCCGTTGCCTCGCGGTCAGCGCACGAGAGGTCCGACCACACAAGCACCATGGCAATACAGCGCGCAAGGCCCACAATGATGAGGCCGGTGCGCAGCTCCGGTTGGTCCGCCAAGAACAGCCACGCCAGGGTAAACATAAACGCGGGCCCCACCAGCCAGTTGAGGACGAGCGATACCGCCATGAGGCGGCCATCCGTGGCGATTTCCTTGGTCTTCTCGTAGCGAACCTTGGCCAAGGGTGGGTACATCATGACGAGGAGACCAATGGCGATCGGGATGGAAATCCCGCCGACTTCAACGGCGCCCAAGGCTTGGCCAATCCCGGGAATGAAGTGGCCAATGAGCAGTCCGGCGGCCATCGCCAAAATGATCCATACGGGTAAAAATCGGTCCAGAAAAGACAACGTCGGGCGCTGCGACACGGCCATGTCTCTCCCTCCTTCAACGTTGAACAAAGCATGATACGAACATGCAATGTACAGCACGTATTGATAGGCGTCAATATAACGTAGGGCGCAAGGATAACCCCTATACTGATCGCATGGCTTCCTCTTCCACGCCCGAGACCAGCGCGCCCGGCACTGAGTGTTGCTCCTTAAGCACGGGCCCGCTTAGCGACGCCGAGGCGACGCATTTTTCGCAGCAATTCAAAGTGCTGGCAGACCCAGCACGCCTGCGTCTTTTGTCCATCCTGTGTGATGAAGGCTGTGGGCCTATGAGCGTCACGGAACTCACCGAGCTCACTGCGCTGAGTCAACCCACGGTCTCCCACCACTTAGCACGCCTGCGGGAGGCCGGCTTGCTATCCAGACAGCAATGTGGCCGCACCGTCACCCACCAGGTGCACAAAGATGCATTTAGAGCATTGCGCACATTGCTCTCGTTCGACTAACCGGTACCCGATCGGATCTGCGCTCGAGCACGCAGGTCGGGGTTCAGCCCAGTAGCAGAAATGACAAAAGCCCGAGCAGTTCATTCATCTTCGTGAACTGCTCGGGCTTTATTGCGCGCTAGGCGCGGTGAACTTCTTTAGAGGTTCGGGAACCAGATGGAGATCTCGCGCTCAGCGGACTCCGGGGAGTCGGAACCGTGGACGACGTTCTCGCCAACGGTCAGAGCGAAGTCACCGCGGATGGTACCCGGGGTAGCCTTCTCCACCGGGTGGGTGCCACCGGCGAGCTGACGCCATGCAGCGATGGCGGACTCGCCCTCGACGATGCCAGCAACCAGCGGTGCGGAGGTGATGAAGTCAACGAGATCGCCGAAGAAAGGCTTATCCTCGTGCTCGGCGTAGTGCTTCTTTGCGGTCTCCTCGTCGGCGACGCGCAGATCCATGGCGACGAGCTTCAGGCCCTTGCGCTCGATGCGGGAGATGATCTCGCCCACGTGGCCGTTCTTCACGCCGTCCGGCTTGATGAGAATGAGTGTACGTTCAGTCATAGGGCACATAGTACAGAACAGGTGCTCCCGCGTCCCGACAGTGGGCCAATTATTAAGCGCTACGTGAGGCGGCGCACGATTTCCTCCGCGCGCTCATGGCTCGTGCCACGAAACCACATCTGTACTTGACGCACGGCCGTGCCGTATTGGCCGCTCTCCAGCAGGCCTTTCAGCTCCTCGCGGTGCCATTCTTCCAAATCCGCAAACTCCACCGGGCGCTCGTCGCGCTGCTGTTTGAGCACGCCGACGACGAGGAAGACGAAGGCCGGAATCAACAGCGCCAGTGGCAGCGCAAAACCGCCAAAATACAGCTTGGCCACGAGAGCAGCGATGCACAGCAGGGCGGACAGGCCGTAGAGAAGAAAGAGCATGCCGGCTAGTCTAGCGCGTTCAGCGTCGACTGCAGCCAGACGCGAGAGTTCATGAGCAGGCGCTTCGCCGCCGCAGTATAGGGAGCCCACAACTCGAAGGCGTGGACGCCGCCATCCACGACCTCGCACTGCGTGGGCACGCCTGCGGACTTCAGGCGCTCGGCGTAATCCACAATCTCGCCGTAGAAGAGCTCGCTGCTGCCCGCGTAAAGCCACGCCGGCGGTAGGCCAGACAGTTCCGCGCGGCGGCCGGGCACGGCATAGGGCGCGTCCGGCTTGCCGTTGGTGTAGTAGCGCCAGGCCTGCGCGTTGGAATCCGCATCCCAGATGGGGTTGCGGTCGGTGGACGCTGCGCGGTCATCCAGCATCGGACAAAATAGCCACTGCCCCGCCGGCTGGATTCCGCCTTCATCATAGAGGCGCTGGCACAGGGCGGCGGCGAGCCCTCCCCCGGCGCTTTGGCCGCCGATGACAATCCGATCCGGGCTAAAGCCCAGCTCCTCCGCGTGCGTGAGGAGCCAGTGGTGGGCCGAGTGGACGTCGTCAAGCGCGGCCGGATAGGGATTTTCCGGGGCATAGCGATAGCGCGGCGCGATGACGGTGACACCGACTTCCGCAGCGGTCTCTTTGAGGTGTTTGACGTCCTGGCGCGGATGGCCCATGAGCAGCCCTCCGCCATGGATCCACAGCACGGCGCCGCGTGGGTTCTCCGGGCTATAGATGGTCGCGCGGATTTCGGCGTTTCTCACCCGCTGCGTGCGCACGCCCTGGATATAGGGGGCGGGCCACAGCGCTGGAACTACACGCCCGGCGCGGCGAATCAGCGGGTTGGTTGGATCCCACAGGGAAATGAAGGCCGCTCCCGCGCGCAGCTCCGGCCGGATATACACCGCGGCGGCCTACTTCTCAGTCAGGTGCTGCGTAGTGAGGTAGCCGCGGTCCATGCGGGCAACGAGCACCGAGCGCATATACGCCGCCAGAGCCCAGAGAAGGGCGAAAATGATGAAGATCGTGGCCACGGACCAGTGGACCATGAAACCAAGAACAATGCCGATGACGTGGAACACGATCAATACCCCGACGACCCAGGGCTTGTTCATGAAGGGGAAGGACGCTAACAACAGCACCATAAATCCGATGACCACGCCATAGTTGAACGGGGTCCACAAGGTGCCGTCATACAGCTTGTACAGCATCGGCAGCGCCAAAACCAAGGTGATAAGTTCCAGCGTGAGGGAGCTGGCTACCACCATGCCGCCGAATTGCTTGAGGGGATCCTTGGTCGGCGCTTGGCCTAGTCCGAGCGGGCCAATCTCCTCCTCAGGAACAGGTTTGCGGGGGCTCATGCGGGCTCCTTTCCAAAGAGTGCGCGGGCATCACCTGCTGTGACTACAGAGCCAGTGATCACGATGCCGGATCCGGACTGCACGTCGGCCTCCTCCGCCAATTCCACAGCCTGGGTATAGGCGCTGGGCAGTTCGGGCTCGACGTACACGCGCTCTTCGCCGAAGATATCGCGGGCCAGCTCCGCCAGCTCATAGGCATCGCGGGCGCGCGGAGAGGTGTTCTGCGTGATCACGACTTCCGTAAGAACGGATTCCAAGGCCGTGAGAATGCCGGCGGCGTCCTTGTCGGCGAAGATGGACACCACGCCGATGAGGCGGGCAAAGTCGAAGTCACGGTCGAGCGCTGCGGCTAGGGCCTTGGCACCATGCGGGTTGTGGCAGGCGTCCAAGAACGTGGTGGGGCTGGTGCGCACGCGCTCCAAGCGTCCGGGGGAAATGGCCTTGGCAAAGCCGGTGCGCACGGAGGCGATGTCGAGCTGATTGCCTGACGACGCCCCGAAGAAAGCCTCCACCGCCGCCAAGGCGACGGCCGCGTTCTTGGCTTGGTGCTCGCCGTGCAGCGGCAGGAAGATGTCCTCATAGAGGCCGCCGAGACCTTGGATGGTGAGCTGCTGGCCGCCGACGGCAATGCGGGATTCCAGCGCGGCGAACTCGGAGCCCGCGCGCGCTACGCCGGCGCCGACGTCGACGGTGCGCTGCAGCAGCACACGCATGGCCTCCGGCTCCTGCTCGGCGATGATAGCGATGTTCTCCCCCGGCGTGAGCACGTCGTCGGCATCGTGCTCGCGGGCTTTGATGATGCCGGCCTTTTCACCGGCGATCTCGGTGATGGTGTCACCGAGGTAATCCGTGTGGTCGAGACCCACCGGCATGACCACGGCTACCTCCGCGTTGACCACGTTCGTGGCATCCCACGTGCCGCCAAGGCCAACCTCGACCACGGCGACGTCGATGGGCGCATCGGCGAAGGCCGCGTAGGAAATACCCACCAGCACCTCGAAGGTGGACATGGGGATGTCGGAGCGGGAATCCACCATTTCCACATAGGGCTTGATTTCGCGCCAAATGCGCACGAAGTCGCGCGGGTGGATGGGGTGGCCGTCGATGCCGATGCGCTCGGTGACTAGCTGCAAGTGCGGGCTGGTCACTAGGCCTACGCGGCGGTGGAAGGAGCGCAGCAGCGAATCGATCATGCGCGCGGTCGAGGACTTGCCGTTGGTGCCTGCAACCTGGATGACGTGGAAGGAACGCTCCGGGTTGCCCAAGAGATCCATGAGCATCTCGATGCGCTCGAGGCTGGGCTCAATGATAGTCTCCGGGGCACGCGCGTTGAGCTCCGCGGTCACCTGAGCCAGCTCCGCGAGCTCCTCCGGCGTGGCCTGCTCGGGCGCTGCCTCCTCGTAGTCATCCTCGCCGCCGAGGTTGAGCGTTAGGCCGGAGTCGGTGATTTCGACCGGCCCGCCATCGGTGCCCTCCGCGAGGGCATCGACGACCTCAAATTCCTCGCGGTCTTTCTCCCCCGCCACTACTTGAGCCCCTCCAGACGTGCGGTGATGCGCTCGACTTCTTCCTGAGCCACCTGCTGGCGCACGCGGATCTTCTCCACGACGGCCTCCGGCGCCTTGGACAGGAAGGCCTCGTTACCCAGCTTCTTGCCGGTCTGGTCCAGCTCCTTCTGGGCCTTGGCCAGATCCTTCTCCAGGCGCTTGCGCTCTGCGGCGACGTCGACGGCGCCGGAGGTGTCCAGGGTGACCTCGACGGTGGCCTGGGACAGGCGCACCTCGATGGAGGCGGACGCGGTGAAGTCCTCACCCGGCTCGGTGGTGTTGGCCAGGTTGCGGATGAGCCCTTCCTGCTCCTGCAGGTCGGCCGCGGCGAAGTCGAGGCGGCCCGGGACCTTCTGGGAAGGCTTGACACCCTGGTCGGAGCGGAAGCGGCGCAGCTCGGTGATGAGCTTGTCTGCGTCCTGAATGCGGCGGGCGGCGACCTCGTCCTTCTCGGCGCCGCCGTTGGTGTGCTCCTGGGTAGGCCACTGCGCGGTGACGATGGTCTCCCCGCCGGTCAGGGCCTTCCACAGGACCTCGGTGACGAACGGCATGGTCGGGTGCAGCAGGCGCAGAACCAGGTCGAGCACGCGGCCCAGGACGATCTGGGTCGTGCGTCCGGTGGCCTGCTCCTCGGCGCTCGCCGCATCGAAGTCGCGCGGGATCTGGGTCTTGGCAATCTCCAGGTACCAGTCACACAGCTCATCCCACACGAAGTGGTAGAGCAGCTCGTTGGCCTTGGCAAACTGGTAATCATCCAGGTAGGCGTCCACCTTGGCGCGGACCTCTTCGGAGCGGTCGAGGATCCAGCGGTCGGCGTCGGTCAGCGCGTCGCGTGCCGGCAGCTCAGCCACGCCCGCACCGTTCATGAGCGCGAACTTGGTGGCGTTGAAGAGCTTGGTGGCAAAGTTGCGGCCGGCAGCAGCGGCGTCGACAGCCAGCGGCAGATCCACGCCCGGGTTCGCGCCGCGGGCCAGGGTGAAACGCAGTGCGTCCGCGCCATAGTCGTGCACCCAATCCATCGGGTCGATGCCGTTGCCCAAGGACTTCGACATCTTGCGTCCCTGCTCATCGCGCACGAGGCCGTGCAGGTAGATATCCGTGAACGGAACCTGCGGGCGGCCGTCCTTACCCTCACCGAGCAACTCCGGAGTGTGGGCGCCGGCGAAGGTGCCGAACATCATCATGCGGGCGACCCAGAAGAAGAGGATGTCATAGGCGGTGACCAACACGTTCGTGGGGAAGAACTTCTCCAGATCGGCGGTCTTTTCCGGCCAGCCCATCGTGGAGAAGGGCCACAGCGCGGAGGAGAACCAGGTGTCCAGAACGTCCGGGTCCTGGACGTAGCCTTCTGGGGCTTCCTCGTCGGGGCCGACGCAGACGATATCTCGCTGGCCGTCCTCGCCCTCCGGGCCGTACCAGATCGGGATGCGGTGGCCCCACCACAGCTGGCGGGAGATGCACCAATCGTGCATGTCATCGACCCACTCGAAGTAGCGCGGCTCCAGGGACTTCGGGTGGATGGTGGTATCGCCCTCGCGGACGGCATCACCGGACATCTTCGCCATCTTCTCCACGGCCACGAACCACTGCAGGCTCAGGCGCGGCTCGATGGGCTCGCCGGAACGCTCCGAGTGGCCCACGGAGTGGACGTAGGGGCGAATCTCCTTGACAATGCGGCCCTGCTCGCGCAGCGCCTCGCGGATCTCCACGCGGGCTTCCTCGCGGGTCAGGCCATCGAACTTCGTGCCGGTGTTCGCGATGTGGCCGGTGGTGTCCATGATGGTGGGCATGTCCAGGTCGTGGCGCAGGCCCATGGCGTAGTCATTCGGATCGTGCGCCGGGGTGATCTTCACGGCACCGGTGCCGAATTCCATGTCCACATAATCATCGGCGATGATCTTCAGGCTCAAATCATCGCGGAAGGGGTGCGGCAGCTCCTTACCCACCAGGTGGGCGTAACGCTCGTCATCGGGGTGGACGGCGATGGCGACGTCACCCAGCATCGTCTCCACACGGGTGGTGGCGACGATGAGGTGCGGTTCGTCGTCGTTCAGCGAGCCATAACGAATGGACACGAGCTCGCCCTCGACGTCCTTGTACACGACCTCGATATCGGACACCGCGGTCTCCAGCACCGGGGACCAGTTGACCAGACGGTTAGCCTGGTAGATCATGCCCTCGTCGTAGAGGGTCTTGAAGATGGTCTGCACGGCGCGGGAGAGGCCATCATCCAGGGTGAAGCGCTCGCGGGACCAGTCCACCGAGTCACCGATGGCGCGCATCTGGTTCTGGATGGTGCCACCGAATTCTTCCTTCCACTCCCAGACCTTGTTGATAAATTCCTCGCGCTCATAGTCCCAGCGCTTCTTGCCCTCCTGCTCACGCAGGCGGGCCTCCACCTTGGTCTGGGTAGCGATACCGGCATGGTCAGCGCCCGGCAGCCACAGGGTGGCATAGCCCTGCATGCGCTTGCGGCGAATGATGGAGTCGATCAGAGTGTGGTCCAGGGCGTGGCCCATGTGCAGCTGGCCGGTGACGTTCGGCGGCGGCAGCACGATGGAATAAGGCTCCGCCTCCGAGGAAGCATCCGGGGTGAAGTAACCGGCGCTTACCCAGCCTTCGTAGAGGTCTTTCTCTACTGCCTGCGGCTCCCAGGACTTGGGAAGCTGGTCCGCGCGGTTGGTGCCAACGAGTTGCTCTTTATTCTGATCAGTCACCTGGCCAACTCTACCCTGTGCGTCAACTGGCACCAGCGCCGTGTCTAGAGTAAGGGCATGTCTCACAACCCTGGCCACCGCGCCCGCCTCCGCACCCGCCATTTCGCCCGCTCTAAAGAAAACTCTCAGGCCTTCGCGTGCCTGACGAGCTATGACTGCATGACCGCCGAAATCTTCGATGAAGCCGGGGTAGATCTCCTGCTCGTCGGCGATTCCCTGGCCAATGTGGTCCTGGGCCGCGAAACCACGCTCTCGCTCACCTTGGATGAGATGATCCCCCTTGCCCGCGCGGTGGTTGCATCGACCTCCCGTGCCTTCGTGGTGGTGGACCTTCCCTTTGGCTCCTATGAGGACGGCCCCTCCCAGGCGCTCGAGACCGCGGTGCGCGTCATGAAGGAAACCGGCGCGCAGGCCGTGAAGCTGGAAGGTGGTGCGGAGCGCGCTCCCATTGTTGCCGCGCTTGTCGCCGCCGGCATCCCCGTCTGCGCCCACATTGGCTTTACACCCCAGCAGGTCCACGCCTTGGGCGGCTTCGTGGTCCAAGGCCGGGGTGCCGGTGCGGAGAAGCTTCACGACGACGCCCGCGCCCTCGCCGAGGCCGGCGCCTTCGCCGTGGTGCTGGAGATGGTCCCCGCAGCCCTTGCTGAGCAGGTGACCAAGGAGCTGCCCATCCCCACCATCGGCATCGGCGCTGGCACGCAGACCGACGGTCAGATTCTGGTGTGGACCGATGCCTTCGGCCTGGGCGGTCCCAAGGCGCCGCGTTTTGTGCGCCGCTACGCGAATCTGCGCGGCGCGCTGCTGGAAGGAGCGAAGGACTATGTCGCAGATGTGGGTGAACGTTCCTTCCCCAACGCCGAGGAGTCTTTCGAGGACTAAGGTCTTAAGCCATGCAGATCCTCACAACTAAATCCGAACTCCGTGCCTTCCGCGCGGCAACGTCCGGCTCCGTGGGCTTGGTGCCCACGATGGGCGCGCTTCACGACGGCCACGCTTCCCTCATTCGCCGCGCCCGCGAAGACAACGACACCGTGGTGTGCTCGGTCTTTGTCAACCCCCTCCAGTTCACGGACCTGGGCGATTGCGAAGACTACCGCGCCTACCCGCGCACCCTCGACGCGGATGCCGCGCTGCTGGACTCGTTGGGAGTCGATGCGGTCTTCGCCCCCAGCGTGGAGGAGATGTACCCGGGTGGTACCCCGCGGGTGTGGGTGCGCACGGGTGAGATGGGCTCGGTCTTGGAAGGTGCCTCGCGCCCCGGCCACTTCGACGGCGTAGCCACCGTGGTGAGCAAGCTGTTTCACCTTGTCGCACCGGACCGCGCTTATTTTGGGCAAAAGGATGCGCAGCAAGTAGCCATCATCCGTCGCCTGGTGGCGGACCTCGATGTGCCGCTGGACATCATCAGCGTGCCCATCGTGCGCGCAACGGACGGCGTGGCCGAGTCCAGCCGCAATGCACGCCTCAGTGCCGCCGAGCGTGAGCAGGCGGTCGCCCTATCCCAGGCGCTCTTCGCGCTGCAGGATGGCGCCTCGCTCAAAGAAGCCGAGGCCCAGCTCGCCACCTCCCCCGGCGTGACGGTGGATTACCTCACCGTGGTGGACCCAGCCACGCTCGAGCCCGTAGATACACAACACCGGCCCGCCTTGGCGCTGGTTGCAGCGCAGGTGGGGCCGGTGCGACTCATCGATAACTTGGTGCTGGAGGCTTAGCCCTTCAGCAGGTGGGCTACGGCCTCGCGCTCCTCACGCAGCTCCTGCACGGAGGCCTCGATGCGCTCCTTCTGGAAGTCACTAAGCTCCAGGCCTTGGACGATTTCCCACTTTCCGTCGCGGGAGACGGTGGGGAAACCTGCGACGAGCCCCTCGTCCACGCCATAGGAACCATCCGAAACGATGGCGGCGGTGCGCCAATCCTCGGTGCCATGGATCCAATCGTGCATGTGATCCACCGCGGCGGATGCTGCGGAGGCTGCCGAGGAGCGGCCACGCACGGCGATGATCTCGGCGCCGCGCTTGGCCACCTTCGGAATCATCTCCTCCTTGTACCAGGTCTCATCTACCTCGGCGTTGGAGTAGGTCAGGTCCGGGAACTGGGAGGCGGAGTGGTTGCCCCAAACGGCAACCTTGGTCAGCTCCGCGGTGGGCACGCCCGTCTTGAGGGACACCTGGCTCAGCGTGCGGTTGTGGTCCAGACGCATGAGCGCGCTGAACTGGCTCGGGTCCAGGTCCGGAGCGCTGTTCGCGGCGATATAGGCGTTGGTGTTGGCCGGGTTGCCCACGACGAGGACGCGAACGTCGCGTGCGGCGACGGCGTTCAGCGCCTTGCCCTGCACAGTGAAGATAGCGCCGTTAGCCTCCAACAGGTCAGCGCGCTCCATACCCTTGGTGCGCGGGCGGGAGCCCACGAGGAAAGCGGCCTTGGTGTCCTTGAAGGCCACCTCCGGATCATCGGTGACGGTAATGCCGCGAAGGAGCGGGAAGGCGGAGTCATTAAGTTCCATGGCCACGCCCTCAGCGGCACCAACGGCGTCCGGGATTTCCAGCAATGCGAGTTCAACTGGAGTGTCCTTGCCATAGACATCGCCGGCAGCGATGCGCCACAGCAGGGAGTACGCGATGTTGCCGGCGGCGCCGGTCACGGTGATCTTGACGGGTTGAGAAGCAGTCATGTGTGAATCCTTTCGGCTGGGTACTCACTTCCCCACCCTAGTCCCGTTTTTCGCCCCCATGGGGTGTGATTTTACCCCCGAAAGATGCAAGTTCTTTGCACTTGAACTCCATAGCCTTCTTTTTTCGGCATAGTGGACAACTGTACGCATATTCATCGACTAGACGGGACTTTCCATGAGCACTGAGGCTGCAACGGTCGACTCCGGCTCTGTTGAGCACGTGATCGATGTTGCGATAACGCAGTTTTCTGAGCACGGTTATGCTGATACCAAGCTCGAAACCGTGTCGAAGCTGTCTGGAATGTCCAAGCGCATGATCCATTACTACTTCGGGGATAAAAAGGGCCTCTACCAGCAAGCATTGGCTGCAGCTGCCCAGCGGCTCAACCCTCCGGAGGGCAGCTTGGAAATCAATTCCGCGGTCCCAGTAGAGGGCGTGCGCACTTTGGTGGACTGGATGTTCCGCCAGCACGTGGACAACCCGGAGGCCATCCGGATGCTGACGATGGAGTCCTCGCACAGTGTGCTGGAGTCCTCGCACGCGCTTGTCGACGTTTCAGCGATCTCCCTCCACCTCGACAGGCTGCTTATGCTGGGCCAAGATTCCGGCGCCTTCCGACCGGGCATTTCTGCCAACGATATCTTCACTCTGATTTCGGCGCTGACGATGTACCGGGTGACCAATCACGCGATGATGAGCAATCTGCTCGACATCGATATGCACACGCACAACAACACTGAGGGTCTGCACCGCATGGCCGTCGATGCCGTGCTGGCCTTCCTCACGGCGAACATCCCCGACATTGGCTTTGAGTCCTATCTCAAGCAGAACGAGACCGAGCTGGAAGCCGAATCCGCGCCCTTGGACGTCTACTCCACCGAGGACGAAGGCGACGTGTCCCGGGACCTCTACGAGTAGAACCCTCTTCCCAGCACCGGGCGAGCAATAAAACCACAGTAAAGGAACCATTTACCCGCCGGTCCGTGCATAATCCCAGGTCACGATCTCGCGCCATAGCTAAATGGTCCCACTCATCTGGTTCCTTTGCCCCCAGCACGAAGATGGAATCTGACAGACGGCGTTTTTAGGCCTGAAAACGCCTTTAGACAGCGCAAAAGGCATCTTCAGCCGTGAAGATGCCTTTTATAAGGTGCCGTTTAGGCGGATTCCTTCGCCTCATCCGAGTACACGAACTCCGGCTCGCCGCCGTCGGTCACGCAGTCCTGCGTGATGTGGACGCTGGCAATGTCCTCGCGGTCCGGAAGGTCATACATGATGGGGACAAGCAGCTCCTCCATGATGGCGCGCAGGCCACGGGCACCGGTCTTGCGCTCGAGTGCTAGCTCGGCGATTGCCTCCAGCGCCGCATCCTCGAAGTGCAGCTCCGCACCATCCATGCTGAACAGGCGCTGGTACTGCTTGACCAGGGAGTTCTTCGGTTCCACCAGTACCTTAACCAGCGATTCGCGGTCCAGGTTGTCCACCGTGGCAACAACTGGCAGGCGGCCGATGAATTCCGGGATGAGGCCAAACTTCACCAAGTCCTCTGGGCGCACCTGGGAGAAGAAGTCGACGGATTCCTTCTCGTCCTTGGTCTCCAGCTTGGCGCCGAAGCCCACGCCCTTCTTGCCCACGCGCTCCGAAATCACCTTGTCCAAGCCCGCGAAAGCACCGGCCACGATGAAGAGGATGTTCGTGGTATCCAGCTGGATGAACTCCTGGTTCGGGTGCTTACGTCCGCCCTGCGGCGGGATGGCCGCCACGGTTCCCTCGAGGATCTTCAACAGCGCCTGCTGCACGCCCTCACCGGACACATCGCGGGTAATCGAGGGGTTCTCCGACTTGCGGGAGATCTTATCCACCTCATCGACGTAAATGATGCCGTGCTGCGCGCGCTCCACATCAAAGTCCGCAGCCTGCAGCAGCTTGAGCAGGATGTTCTCAACGTCCTCGCCCACGTAACCGGCCTCGGTCAGGCTCGTGGCATCCGCGATCGCAAAGGGCACATCGAGCAAACGTGCCAGGGTCTGCGCCAGGTAGGTCTTGCCGGAGCCCGTCGGGCCCAGCATCAGGATGTTGGATTTGGCAATCTCCACTTCTTCATCCTGAGTCTTCTTCCGACGGCCTTCCAAGCCCGCGGCTTCCTCAGCCTTGATGCGCTTGTAGTGGTTGTACACAGCCACCGACAACACACGCTTGGCCTGGTCTTGGCCGATGACATACTTATCCAGAAAAGCCGAAATCTCCGAAGGACGCGGAAGGCGCATTTCCTTCTCTTCGTCCGCCTCAGCCTGAGCCGCGCCGAGCTCCTCTTCGATGATTTCGTTGCAGAGCTCGATGCACTCGTCACAGATGTAGACGCCGCCGCCGGCGATAAGCTTCTTCACCTGCTTCTGGCTCTTTCCACAGAAGGAACACTTGAGCAGGTCAGCGCTTTCTTGCATACGTGCCATGAAGGCCTTTCAACTCTTTTCTCTGGGGTTGGGTGGAGCGATTTTACCGCAGTCCATTCCACTCTAGTAAACCACCCAGACCCGAGCGCTATTCCTCGCGCGGCGGCGCGCCACTGAATTTAAAACGGCAGTTAATGGACATAGACAGAGCGGTTCACTAACTTACATCGAAACCTCTCCATCAGCAGAAAGACTTTCATGGACATCCGCGAACTCATCGACCGCTCCCCCATGGGCGCGCGCCAGTGGCTCATCATCGCCATCGCCCTCTTCCTCAACGCTCTCGACGGCTACGACATGGTGGTCATGGCCTTCGGCGCCGGACCTGTCAGCGAAGAGTTCGCCTTGTCCAATTCCTCCCTAGGCTGGCTCCTCTCCGCCGCGCTTATCGGTATCGGCCTCGGTTCCTTCTTCCTTGCCCCGCTAGCTGACCGCCTCGGGCGCACCACACTGATTACCGTCTCACTCATCATCGACCTCGTCGGCCTCGTTCTCACCGCCCTCGCGCCAACGTTTAGCCTTCTCCTCTTCTTCCGCCTCATCACCGGCATTGGCGTCGGCGGCGTCCTCGTCTGCGTCACCGTCCTCGTCAGCGAGTATTCCAACCTACGCTTCCGCGGACTGGCCGTCGCCATTTATGCCTCCGGCTACGGCCTTGGTGCATCCTTCTGCGGTGTTATCGCATCAACCTTCGATAGCTGGCAACCCATCTTCTGGGTCGGCGCAACGCTCACCGTCGTGGCCCTTATCCTCACGGTTGCTGTCGTCCCCGAGTCCGCCGACTTCCTCGCCGCCCGCGGCCGCATGGACGCCGTGCGCACCATCACCGCCAAGCTCGGCCTCAAGAGCGAGGTCAGCGTCCGCCCCCGCACCACCCACAAGGCGTCCTACAAGGACCTCATCTCCCCACAGTTCCTGCGCACCTCCATCAAGCTCTGGCTGGCATTCAGCTTCATCATGTTTGCTTACAACTTCACCTCACAGTGGACCCCGAAGCTACTTACCGCCGAGGGCCTGACTGCTCAACAAGGCATCATCGGCGGCATCATGCTCTCCTTCGGCGGGGCTATCGGCGCCATCCTCTTCGGCCTATTCACCACGCGCATCGACGCCCGCCCGCTGCTCATCGCCTTCTGTCTTGTCTCCTCCGTCGTCCTCGTCGGCTTCATCAACTCCACCGCCGTGCCCACCCTCATGTTCGCCCTCGGTGTCGGCGTAGGCCTTAGCCTCAACGCCTGCATTTCCGGCCTCTATACCGTCACCCCGGAGGTCTACCCTTCCGCACTGCGCACCACGGGAACGGGCGCCGCCATCGGCATCGCCCGCGTCGGCGCCACCCTCGCGCCTATCCTGGCCGGCTACCTCCTCGAAACAGGCTGGACCCCGACGGGCCTCTACACCCTCGCTGGTGTTACCGCGGTGCTGGCCGCGCTCTCCCTCATCGGCGTGCGTGCCTACACGGCGACCACAAAGCACAGCACGCCACAACCGGTAGCGGCCTAGGCTGGGGCTCAGAGCCACCCTCAACCGCTAAGGAGCTTCACATGTTCGATCTTCAGGACCAGGTTGCCATCGTCACCGGCGGTGCCGCCGGCATCGGCCGCGGTATCGTCAGCGCCCTGCGCGAGGCCGGCGCGACCGTCATCATCGCTGACCTCAACGAAGAGGCCGCACACAAAACCGCCGAAGAACTCGGCGCGGACGCCCTGCTTGTCGACGTCACCTCGCGCGACTCCGTCCGCACCCTTTATGGGGACGTCGTCAAGCGCTATGGCCGCATCGACATTGTCTGTTCCAACGCCGGCGTCTTCCCTAACTGCCCTCTCGAGGACATGAACGACGAGCAGTGGGACGCCATGTTCGCCATCAACACGCACGGTACGTTCACCGTGGTGCAGGAAGCGCTGCCTTACATGAAGAAGGCGGGCTACGGGCGCATCGTCATCACCACCTCCATTACCGGCTCACACACCGGCTACCCAGGCTGGGCGCACTATGGCGCTTCGAAGGCTGCGCAGCAAGGCTTCATGCGTTCTGCGGCGTTGGAAGTCGCCCGCGATGGCATCACCATCAATGGAGTGCTACCGGGCAATATCCTCACCGAGGGCCTCGAGGGCCAGGGCCAGGAGTACCTCGACCAAATGGCGCGCTCCGTGCCTATTCACCGACTGGGATCTCCGCGCGACATTGGTAACGCAGCAGCCTTCCTAGCTTCCCGTGAGGCGGGCTACATCACGGGACAGACCCTCATTATTGACGGCGGCCAGATCCTCCCCGAGTCCCCCGAGGCCATCCTGCCGCCCTACGAGGACTAGACCCTGCATTAACCCCACGAACGCGAAGGCCCCGCTCCCGGAACCATCCGGAAAGCGGGGCCTAAAGCCTAGGTACTACGCGTTGAGCTTGCGGTAATCAAAGACGGTATCGATGAGACCGTATTCGACGGCTTCCTGCGCAGTGAGGATCTTGTCGCGGTCGGTATCGATACGCACCTGCTCTGCGGTGCGGCCGGTGTGCTCGGCCAAGGTCTCCTCCATGAGGCGGCGCATGCGCTCGATCTCGTTGGCCTCGATCTCAAGGTCAGAAACCTGGCCCTGCGTGCCCTGCGTGCGCGGCTGGTGAATCAGCACGCGAGAGTTCGGCAGCGCGGCGCGCTTACCCGGGGCGCCAGCGGCCAGCAAGACGGCTGCTGCGGACGCGGCTTGGCCCAAGCAGACGGTCTGCACATCCGGGCGGACGTAGCGCATCGTGTCGTAGATGGCCATCAGCGCGGTAAACGAGCCACCCGGGGAGTTGATGTACATCGTAATGTCGCGGTCGGGATCCTGGGACTCCAGGACCAGCAGCTGCGCCATGATGTCATTGGCGGAGGTGTCATCGACCTGGGTGCCCAGGAAGATGATGCGCTCTTCAAAGAGCTTGGAATACGGGTTGGTGGTCTTCGATCCCTGTGCGTTCTGCTCAATGAACTCCGGCAGAACGTAGCGGGAAGAAGGCATCTGTAGGTTCGACATAGTGATAAAGCTCCTTGTTCCCTAGTTGGTGATAGGACCGTTGACGGACTCGATGACGTGGTCGACGATGCCGTATTCCTTAGCCTGCTGGGCGGTGAACCAGCGGTCGCGGTCCGAATCCTTGGTAATTTGCTCGAAGGTCTGGCCGGTGTGCTCAGCGATGAGCTCAGCCATCTCCCGCTTGGTCTGTGCGAACTGCTCCGCCTGGATGGCAATGTCTGCAGCAGTACCGCCCACACCGGCAGAAGGCTGGTGCATCATAATGCGAGCATGCGGCAGCGCGTAGCGCTTGCCCTTGGTGCCACCAGACAGGAGGAACTGGCCCATCGAAGCAGCCAGGCCCATGCCATAGGTAGCCACATCGCACGGCGAGTACTTCATCGTGTCGTAGATTGCCATGCCCGCGGTAACGGAGCCACCCGGCGAGTTGATATAAAGCGAAATATCGCGCGTTGGGTCCTCTGCGGACAGCAGGAGGATCTGCGCGCACAGCTTGTTCGCAATCTCATCATCCACCTGGGTTCCCAGGAAGATAATGCGCTCGCGCAAAAGGCGCTCATAGACGCTATCGCTCAGATTCATACCCGTAGACGACGAGTTCATTGAAATCTTCTCAGACATTAGTGGTTCTCCTTCAAGTGAAGAATGCTTTAACTGGCCCCACCTTACCGGCATTCCTCTCAAACTTGGCCTCTGTTCGCTATGAGCGTTGGGGCGCAGCGCCAAAGGCGCATACGGAAGCTGGGTTAACATTTACTCATGTCTGTTTCCGAGCTGTCCACCAGTACCCAGAACTATTTGAAAGCTATCTGGGGGCTAAAGGAATGGTCATCCGAGCCCGTTACCGCCACACTTATTGCGGCACAGCTGGGACTCAAGCTCTCCTCGGTTTCCGATGCAGTGCGCAAAATGTCGAAGCAAGGGCTCGTGTCACACACGCCCTATGGCTCTGTGGAGTTAACCGAACTTGGCAGGCAGTACGCATTGGTCATGGTGCGCCGCCACCGATTGCTTGAGTCTTTTTTGGTTCAAGCATTGGACTACACGTGGGACGAAGTCCATAATGAAGCCGAAAATCTCGAACACGCGGTGTCCGACATGCTCATAGAACGTGTAGATAAGTTCCTTAATTACCCCACTAGGGATCCGCACGGCGATCCTATCCCTACGGTTGATGGACAGATCACAATCCCCAGTGCGCACCGTCTCACCGACAGCGGTGCGCAACCGCAAGTGACCGTGGAACGCATTTCTGATTCCGACCCACAACTGCTGAAGTTCCTTGAAGAGCGCGGCATCGTCACTGGGGCTGTTCTTAGCACGCGCGAAGGAACGCCCTTTTCAGAATCGCTCGAAGTACAGGTAGCCGGCAGTACTCAGTGGGTAGTACTTGGGCGCCCAGCTACGGACGCAGTGTTTGTAGCACACCACAGCCGTTAGACCTTCCCCTTTGCATTAATCCTACTCTCACCTGCCCTTTTCAAAACTACGTTGGGCCGTAGTTGCAACTACGCCATTGCGTAGTTAGTCTTTTCGAATATCACCTATCCCACTTATGGCTAAGGCCAGGATGAGCAGGATTGCTATGTCAGACTCACCAGATTTGGTGTATTTTTCTAGCGTTTCAGAAAACACAAAAAGATTCGTCGAACGCTTAGATAGACCCGCGGTGCGCATTCCACTGCGCCCCAAGAAAACCGGGATGATCCAGGTTTCACACCCGTACGTACTCATCGTTCCCACCTACGGCGGAGGCTCGCTCAAACGCGCAGTCCCCAAACAGGTCATCGACTTCCTCAATGACCCAATCAACCGCTCCTTTATCCGGGGCGTTATTACCTCAGGGAATACCAACTTCGGAAGTGCTTACTGCGTCGCCGGACGCATCATTTCCGCCAAGTGCCACGTACCGGAGCTGTATCACTTCGAGCTTCTCGGCACACAGAAGGACATTGCCGCCGTAAAGCAGGGCCTTCAAAAGTTTTGGGAGCAGCAAAAGCAGCTAACGATGACACCCCATTAATCCCCCACAAGATGAAGAACACATCCGCATCACACAGATTGGACAACACAATGTGGCCTCTTGATGCCACCCCCACACAGACTATTGGCGCTACGCCCCGCACTGCTTCAGCAGACAATGCCGGCGGTGTCGGCAAGCGCAAAAGCTACCACGCACTCAACGCGCAGCTGAACTTGTTCGACGCTTCTGGAAAAATCCAGTTTGACAAGGACATTCAGGCAGCACAAGACTATGTCACGCACCATGTCGCTCCCCGCATGCATCAGTTCGATTCCACCAAGCAACGCTTGGAATGGTTGGTTGATAACGAGTACTACGAGCGGGATTTCCTTGAGCTTTATGATGACGCCTTTCTGTGCGCCATGTACGACAGAGCACATCAAGCTAAGCACCAGTTCCGCACCTTCCTCGGCGCATTTAAGTTCTTTACTTCATATGCACTGAAAACCTTTGATGGCTCCCGATTCCTAGAAGGCTACGAAGAACGTGTCGCCACCACAGCTTTATACCTTGCACAGGGCGACGAAGAGCTCGCAGAAAAGCTGGTGGATGACATCATGACCGGACGATTCCAGCCCGCCACCCCTACTTTTCTCAACGCAGGCAAAGCCCAGCGCGGCGAAATGGTCTCCTGCTTCCTCCTGCGAATCGAAGACAATTTGGAGAGCATTGGTCGCAGCGTGAACTCTGCACTGCAACTATCAAAGCGCGGTGGTGGAGTGGCCTTGTTGCTGAGCAACCTGCGCGAATCCGGAGCCCCGATCAAAAAGATAGAGAACCAGGCTTCCGGCGTAGTCCCAGTCATGAAGATTCTCGAAGATAGCTTCAGCTATGCCAACCAATTGGGCGCCCGGCAGGGCGCTGGAGCCGTCTACCTGCATGCGCACCATCCAGATATTCTTCGCTTCCTGGATACCAAGCGGGAAAATGCCGATGAGAAAGTCCGCATCAAGACTCTTTCGCTGGGGGTTGTTATTCCAGATATAACCTTCCGGCTGGCCAAAGAGAACAAAGATATGCATCTTTTTAGCCCGTATGACATCACTCGCGAGTACGGCGTAGCCATGTCTGACATGTCCATCACCGAGTACTACGACGAGTTGGTTGCCAATCCGCGAATTTCTCACACGACCATTAAGGCCCGCGAGTTTTTCACCACGCTGGCTGAGCTTCAGTTTGAATCCGGATACCCCTACATCCTCTTTGAGGATACGGTCAACCGCGCTAATCCCCTCAAAGGACATATCAATATGTCCAACCTGTGTAGTGAAATCCTCCAGGTCAACACGCCATCGACCTACGGAGCTTCGGGTGACTACACCACCGTTGGCCAGGATATTTCCTGCAATCTAGGTTCGCTCAACATTGCAAAGGCTTTTGAATCACCGGACTTTGGGGAAACCGTCGAAACCGCAGTGCGTGCCCTCACGAAGGTTTCAGACCTGACGAACATCGAAGCTGTTCCTTCCATCGCTCACGGAAATGCTTCCATGCATGCCATTGGTCTGGGCCAAATGAATCTCCACGGCTTCCTTGCTTCACAGCGTATTCCTTATGGCTGCGCCGAGGCACTGGACTTTACAAATATTTATTTCCTGACGGTGACCTACCATGCGCTCCGCGCATCCCATGCACTCGCGGTTGAAAAAGGTCAACGATTCACAGGCTTCGAAGAATCCACCTATGCCACTGGCGCCTACTTTGACAAATACATCGACCAAGACTGGGCGCCAGCCACTGAACACGTAAAACAGCTCTTCCACGAAGCAGGCGTACAGATCCCCCAACGCGAGGATTGGCTACGGCTCAAGAATCAAGTGATGCAAGACGGCATCTACAACGCCTACTTGCAAGCAGTTCCACCCACTGGATCAATTTCCTACATCAATGACTCCACCGCGTCCATCCACCCGATTGCCTCCAAGATTGAAATACGCAAGGAAGGCCGCTTGGGGCGCGTGTACTACCCCGCACCGGAAATGACCAACGACAACCTGGAGTATTTCGATGACTCCTACGCCGTGGGATACGAAAAAATCATCGACACCTACGCCATGGCCACCCAACACGTGGACCAAGGGCTTTCCCTGACCTTGTTCTTCACCGCTGATACCACCACGCGGGACATCAACAAGGCACAGATCTATGCCTGGAAAGCCGGAATCAAGACCCTCTACTACATCCGTTTACGCCAATCCGCGCTCCAAGGAACCGAGGTCGAAGGCTGCGTCTCCTGTGCTTTGTAGAAGCACGGTCCTCCCCTTGTCCACAACCATCCACTCAGAAAGAAAGAAGCTATGTCTTCAACATCGAACAGTGCTGAACTAACCGGCATTTCAGTTACACCGCCGAGCTACCGGCATGATCCTTCAGCCCGCATCCGCGCCATCAACTGGAACCGGGTGAGCGATGACAAGGATCTTGAAGTGTGGAACCGTCTCACCGCTAACTTTTGGTTGCCAGAGAAGGTCCCGCTTTCTAATGATCTCCCGGCATGGCAGAAGATGACACCCGAGGAACGCAACCTCACCATGCGGGTGTTCACGGGACTCACCACCCTGGATACTGTCCAGGCCACCGTGGGTGAAATCTGTCAGATTCAAGATGCCCGCACCGAACACGAGGAGGCCGTGTATACCAACATCGCCTTCATGCAGTCAGTCCATGCCCGTTCTTACTCTTCAGTGTTTTCTACCCTGAGCAGTACAAAGGAAATTGATGAAGCATACCGCTGGGCGGTGAATAATGACCTTCTCCAGGCACGCGCCAAGAAAGTGCTCGCGCACTATTTTGGGCCGGATCCACTCAAACGCAAGGTGTCATCGACGCTGCTTTCCTCGCTGCTTCTCTACGCGGGTTTCTATCTTCCCTTGCACTTTTCTGTCCACGCCACCCTGACAAATACGGCAGACATGATTCGCCTCATTCTGCGTGACAAGGCAGTGCACGGCTACTACTCGGGTTACAAGTATCAGCGCGGTCTGGAATCCACGACCCCGCTACGGCAGAAGGAAATGCATGATTTCACCATTTCTTTGCTCGAAGAGCTTTATGCACTAGAGCTGGACTATTCCGGCGAGCTATATGAGCCTTTGGGACTCATGGATGACGTAGCCGTGTTCGTTCGCTATAACGCCAACAAGGCACTCATGAATTTGGGCTACCCGGATTATTTCCCGCCCGAAGAAACGGAAGTGAACCCAGAAATCCTCGCCGCCCTAGCCCCCGGAGCAGATGAGAACCATGACTTCTTCTCTGGATCTGGTTCCTCCTATGTCATTGGTACTGCTGAAGAAACGAGTGATGATGACTGGGATTTCTAAACCTTTTCCGCGACCGGACCAAGGAAGCTGGCTTGAGACCATCGCGCTGTTTGAAGCCATCCGCGAAGGAAACCAACCCGCAGCCATGCGGCTTTTGAATACATCCGCCGCACGAGAGGCCGTCCTCGGGGGGCTTCTAGGGCTCATCGAGCTGTACTTCCGCCATGAAGAAGGCGACAAAGTAGATGGCTTCCTCACTGCCGCCCACGCTGCCGGCCCACCACCGGCCTTTGGCTGCAAGCCCTTTCTCCCCTGACCACGTCTCCCTACACCCAACTAAGAAAGAAGGTTTACCATGACCACCCCACGTATCAGCGTTATCGTCGGCAGCCTGCGGCGAGGGTCATTTACACGCAAGATTGCACACGAGGTGCTCACGATGATCCCTGAAGACTACGAGGCAAACATCGTGGAAATCCGTGACTTGCCGCTCTATGACTTCGACTACGATGACCCCGCCGTCACGGACAAGCCCACTCCGGCTGAGTACACCACTTTTCGCGAGTCCATCAAGAACTCGAGCGGGATCCTCTTCATTACGCCAGAGAACAACCGCACTATCCCCGCCTGCCTCAAAAACGCAGTGGACATCGGCTCTAAACCCAACTCAGATGTGGCGTGGAAGCACCTTCCCGCAGGTATCATTAGCCACTCTGTAGGCCGCATGGGCGGCTACAGTTCACAGAAGAACCTTCGCCTCGCCCTGTCCTACTTCGATATGCCGCTTCCGGGTCAGCCCGAAGTATTTCTGGGTCAATCCCCCACCCTTTTCGAAGAGTCCGGACATCTCAATGAACGCACCGCAGACTTTGTCAAGGATTACGTTATGCGCTTCCTGCAGCTAACCGACAAGGCCTTTAGAGCCACGAACGGCTAGCGGTATCCCCAGCCAACACCCATCACGCCCTCTACGAAATACTCAAAGACTCCTAGAGGGCGTTCACACTGACACAAACCCCGGATTCAGGCTCATCCTTGAGTTACCTGAATCCGGGGTTTCACGCGCGCTCGCCACCACACATGTGGCAGCGGCACATTACAAGCGGGAGATTACTTCTCCTCGGAAGCCTCAGCCTCGTCCTCGTCGATCTCGCCGAAGTACTGGTCAACATCAACCTTGTTGCCAGCCTCGTCGGTGACCTCTGCACGGCAGATAGCCATAGCCAGGGCCTTGCCGCGGCGAACGTCAGAGAACAGGTTGCCCAGCTGGTTGCTGGACTGCAGCTGCTGGATGAACTGGTTCGGGTCCATGCCGTAGGACTGCGCGGTGAAGAGGATGTGGTCGGTCAGCTCCTGCTGGGACACCTCCGGCTCCTCAACTTCGGCGAGTGCGTCCAGGAAGAGCTGGGTGCGGACGGATTCCTCGGCAGACTTGCGAGCATCAGCATCGAACTCCTCACGGGTGGTGCCCTGCGCCTCAAGCAGCTGAGCCAGAGCCTTCTCGTCGTGAGCCAACTGACCCATGACCTGGTGCAGCTGAGCGTGGACCTGCTCGTCCACCACGGAGGCGGGGAGCTCAAAGTCAACGTCGGCAAGCGCAGCCTTGAGGACCTCATCGCGGATGGCGGCAGCCTGCTCGGACTTCTTGGTCTCCTCAACGCGGGACTTGGTGTCCTCGCGCAGCTCGTCGATGGTGTCGAACTCGGAAGCCATCTGTGCGAACTCGTCGTCGAGATCCGGCAGCTTGCGCTCCTTGGTCTGCTGGACGTGGACCTTCACGGTGGCCTCGTCGCCCTCGTGCTCACCGGACTGGATAGTGGTGGTGAACTCGTTGTCCTCGTCGGTCTTCATGCCGCGCAGAGCGGTGTCGAGCCCCTTGATCAGGTTGTCGTCGCCGATGCGGTAGGTCATACCCTCGTGGGAAGCCTCATCCAGCTTGGTTCCGTCAACCTCGGTGGTGATGTCGATGATGGCGTAGTCACCGGTCTTCATCTTGCGCTTGGTGTCCTTGAGCTCACCGAAGCGGGAAGCCAGGTCCTCGAGCGCCTTGTCGACGTCCTCTTCGGAGGTCTCCAGTGCCGGCACCTTAACGGAAATCTTGGAGAAGTCCGGCACCTCGAACTCAGGGCGGATATCTACCTCAGCGGTGAACTCGACGAAGTCGTTGTCCTCCAGCTTGGCAATGTCGATCTCCGGCTGACCAATGACCTTGAGATCGTTTTCGGTAACAGCCTGCTCGTAGCGGGACGGCAGCATGTCGTTGACTACCTGCTCGAGGATGGGGCCACGACCAAAGCGGGCGTCGATAAGCTGGCGCGGAGCCTTGCCCTTACGGAAGCCCGGGATGGAAACCTGCTGCGCGATCGCCGCGTAGGCCTGAGCGATTTCCTTGTCCAACTCAGCGAACGGAACGTTGACGGTGAGCTTGACGCGGGTATCGCTCAGCTTGTCTACGGTGGTCTTCACGAGAAACTCTCCTGATTGTGATCGTCTAAAAATGTAATGAAGGGGCCTGGATGCGTGTCCAAGCCCCCATACGTCGGGGCGACAGGATTTGAACCTGCGACCCCCTGCTCCCAAAGCAGGTGCGCTACCAAGCTGCGCCACGCCCCGTATGGAAAGCCTCTGCGCCCGGAAGTTCCGCACGCAGCTGCGCTTCATACTGGGGCCAGTGTACCGATAGCCGCTTTACTATCCCAACACCGGCCCCATTTTATGTTCATTTATGCATGTCAGAGGATGTTTCACCGCTTAGAAGTCGAAGTCGAAATCAAACATTCCACCATCGCCTCCGTCGCCACCAAAGAGGCCATCGAAGAAGCCACCATCGTCGCCTCCCCCGGCATCGCCAGAGCCCATATCACCAGCTCCGTCCATGGCACCGCCGTCCATGCCTTCAGCGCCGCCGAGGTCTCCACCCCAGTCGCCGCTTTCAGCCGCCGCGGCGGAGTAGCCGACTCCGGACATGCCCGCGAACATGGCGTTGAACATCATGGAGTAGCCCACCATCCACACGCCGGTGGTCAATGCATCAGCCCACCACGGGCGCGAGTACCAACCGGCCGGGACCGGGCGCCCAGCCACGACACCGCCCGGGTAGTAATTCGGGGTTTGTGCAGATGCGCTTGGCGACGCCGTCAACGTCTCCCCGTTTGCTTCCACCGTGCGGGTTTCCGTGACCTTGCCGGCCTGGCGCTGGCCCTCCAGCGGCGGGAGTTCGGGGCCTGGGTCCATGCCCATAATCTCGCGCGCGGCCGCCACATAGTACAGCCCCTCCAGCGCGGACTCCCGCGCGAGGTGCGCTTGCTTGGCGGTGGTGGCGCGGGAAATCGCCGAGTTGGCGGCGGTAAAACGCTCGGAAGCATCAGCCATGGCCTGCTGGGAGGCAGTATCCGTGCCACTCAAGTTCATCACCTGGCCGCCAAGGCGCTCAGTCCAGCGGCGCGCATCCGCCATCGCGTCCTCGAAACGCTGAGATTCTCGCAGCTCTTGCTGCTTCTTCCCGTTGCGCGAGGACAGGAACCATGCGCCGCCACCGACGACGAGGATAAGGAGCAATAACGAGCTCACGAAAGCACCACTTTCATCTCAGAGTTGAATTGCGTGTCGAACTATGTGTTGTTTTGCTTGTACGCCTACCCAAACTAACGCGCTTTACCCCGCTTAAGTTCCCATTTTCCTTTCAGCGCCCGCGTGCGCTAAAGTAGTCGGCACGCCGATTCAACGGCTTTCAACGTTGAGACTTTCAAAGTCAAGACCTTGAAAGTTGAAGATTGCCGGTTGTGGGAATGTCGTATAGTGGCTAATACCTCAGCCTTCCAAGCTGAAGACGCGGGTTCGATTCCCGTCATTCCCTCCAAGGAAAAGCCGCGCTAACCACCTAATTTAGGTCGTTGGTGCGGTTTTAATCGTTTTCTGCACGGATGAACAAGCTCTGCGTAGAGTGGGCCGCATGACTGTACCTAATATCAAATTGCACGATGGAAACTCCATCCCGCAGCTCGGCTTCGGCGTCTTCAAGGTTGACCCCGACAAGACCGAAGAGCTGGTCCTCAAGGCCCTCAAGGTGGGCTACCGCCACATCGATACCGCTGCCATCTACGGCAACGAGGAAGGCGTGGGCCGCGCGATTGCCAAGTCCGGCATCCCGCGCGAGGAGCTGTTCATCACCACGAAGCTGTGGAATGACCGCCAAACCGACGCAGCCGCAGCCCTCGATGAATCTTTGGAGAAACTGGGGCTCGACTACGTTGACCTCTACCTCATCCACTGGCCCTGCCCGGACAACGGCCACTACGTCGAGGCGTGGAAGCAGCTCATCGAACTGAAGAAGGCCGGCAAGGCAAAGTCCATTGGTGTCTCCAACTTCGAACTGGAGCACCTTGACCAGCTGGAAACCCAGACTGATGAAACCCCCGTGGTCAACCAGGTAGAGCTGCACCCCTACCTGCAGCGCTGGCGCGAGCTCGATGCCTTCCGTTCCCACAAGGTGCAGATTGAGGCTTGGGGCCCACTGGGCCAGGGCAAAACCGATCTCTTTGAGCAGCCGGAAATCACCGAGCCCGCCGAGAAATACGGCGTCTCCCCCGCTCAGGTGATCATCCGCTGGCACCTACAAAATGGCGTCATCGTGTTCCCGAAGTCCGAAAACCCGGAGCGCATCGCGCAGAACTTCGATGTATTTGGCTTTGAGCTTGATGAATCCGAGATGGCCGCCATCACCGATCTCGACCTTGGGGAAGAGGGCCGCGGCGGCACTCACCCCAAGGACATGAACTAAGCCTCCGGAAGCTCCGGCGGAATGTTGGTGCGCTCGTACTCGGCAAGAATGTCGATGCGGCGCTGGTGGCGCTCGGCACGGGACCATTCCTGATCCAGGAAGGCATCCACGATGGCGAGTGCCTCCTCCTCGGAGTGCATGCGGCCGCCGATGCCGATGAGCTGGGCGTTGTTGTGCTCGCGGGCCAGGCGTGCGGTCTCCGGCGACCACGCCAGGGCGCAGCGCGCGCCCTTCACCTTGTTAGCGGCGATCTGCTCGCCGTTGCCGGAACCTCCCAGCACGATGCCGAGCGAACCCGGATCGTTGACGGTCCGCAGCGCGGCCTCAATGCAAAATGCCGGGTAGTCATCCTCGGCGTCGTACTCATGGGCACCGCAATCAATGACGTCGTGGCCCTGCTTCTTCAGGTGTTCGGCAATGACGTTCTTCGTCTCGAACCCTGCGTGGTCTGCTCCTAAATAAACGCGCATGGCCCACATCCTACCGGTCGGCGAACACGCCCGCCGACCCGTTTTAGCAATAATTCAAAATTGATATGGTGGGGCACGTCTACTCCCAAGGAAGGACCCCACTATGTCCATGACCGCACGCGTCTGCTTCCTTTACGTCGGCGCAATCCTTGTCGGCGCAGGTTTATTCGCCGCCGGTTTCTTCACCGACAACGTCTTCATTCTGCCACTTCTCTTGGACGCAGTGATGACGCTGGCCCACCTCGGCGTGGGCCTGTGGTGGCTCCTACATAAGCCACGCACCGCCGGCGGAATCACCGCCGGCGTCCTCGCGCTACTTGCAGGTGCGTCGTGGGCCACGTGGCTAGCCGCAGCCTGGGAGGAATACCAGGCGCAGAGCTATCTGCCCATCATTAACATCGCGGGACTTCCCGCTATCGTACTCACCCCTATCGTCCTGGTCTGCGTCATCGTGGCGGCAATGCGCAACCGCACGCGTTAAACCTGGGGATCCTCGGTGCGGGAGCGCTTGAGCTCGAAGAAGTAGGGGAACTGGGCGAGGCGCACGGAGGCATCGAAAAGCTCGCCAGCTTCCTCGCCGGTGGGAACGCGCGTAACGACCGGGCCGAAGAAAGCAGTATCGCCGAACTTCACCACCGGGGTGCCAACCTCATCGCCGACCTCGGAGATGCCCCGGTTGTGAAACTCGGTGAGCTTGTCATCCATCTCTTCGGTGTTGGCCACGGAGGCGAAGGTGGCGGGGAGGGAGGCGTCGCCAAGCGCCTGCTTGATGATGTCGTCGTAGGCGCCGTAACCCTTCTTGCCGCCCTGGCCCTCCGTGTGGATGCGGGTGCCCATCGCGGTGTAGAAGGCATCGACCTTGTCCGGGGCCTCCACGGCAATCTTGGCCGCCACGCGGGCAGGACCCCAGTTGGCTTCCATCATCTTCATGTACTCCGGATCCAGGTCGCGGCCCTTGTTGAGCACGGACAGGGACATCGGCTCAAAAGTCACCTCGATATCGCGGACCTTCTCCACCTCCTTAATCCAGCGCGAGGTCAGCCATGCGAAGGGGCATGAGCAGTCGAACCAGAACGTCACTTGTTGAGCCACGGTAAATCTCCTTTGTTTCTGTGGTCTTTGGCACCCCACCCTAGGCGTGTGACTACGCTGGTGCAGAGACTTTAGGTACAGAGAAAGAGGAGATGCACCTTATGACCTCGATTAACCTCACCCGCGAGGAAGCCCAGCAGCGCTCCGACATGGTGGAGGTAAGCCACTACGACGTCGCCCTCGACCTCACCGGGGAGGAGTTTTTCACCTCCACTACGGTGGTGAAGTTCCGAGTTAAGAAGGCCGGTTCTACGTTTATTGACTTGCGCGGCGACGAGCTACTCGAGGTCCGCCTCAACGGTGCGCCGTTGCCTATCGACGCCTACGACCCCACCTACGGCATCCCACTGTCGGGTTTGCAGGTGGCTTCTTATGAGCTAAAGGTCGTGGCGAAGATTCGTTATTCCCGCACCGGTGAGGGTCTGCACCGCTTCGTCGACCCAGTCGACGGTGAGGCCTACCTCTACACCCAGTTCGAAACTGCCGACGCCAAACGCGTCTTTGCCTGCTTTGACCAGCCGGATTTGAAGGCTACGTACTCGCTAGCTTTTGAGGTTCCGGAGCACTGGACAGTGATTACGAACTCCCCCATCACGCGTTCGGGCAACACCGTGCGCGCGGCGGTGGATTACCCGCTGTCGACCTACCTGATTGCCCTGTGCGCGGGCCCGTACGTGGGCGTGACGGATACGTGGACAGGCACGCTGGCGGAGCACCCCGAGGGCTCGCCTGCTAAGTCCGTTGAGGTGCCATTGGGGATCTACTGCCGCCCCTCGCTGCTGGAATCGCTCGACGCCGAGCGTCTTTTCACCGAGACCAAGCAGGGCTTCGATTTCTACCACCGCAACTTCGGCTTTGCCTACCCCTTTGGCAAGTACGACCAGATCTTCGTGCCGGAGTTCAACGCCGGTGCAATGGAGAACGCCGGATGCGTGACCATTCGTGATGAGTACGTCTTTACGTCGCAAGCCTCGCACTACAAGTATGAGCGCCGCGCGGACACCATCCTGCACGAGCTGGCGCACATGTGGTTCGGTGACTTGGTGACCATGCAGTGGTGGGATGACCTGTGGCTCAACGAGTCCTTCGCCACCTGGTCGGCGGCGATTTCTCAGGCGGAGGAGACCCAGTACGACACCGCGTGGGTGACCTTTGCCAACGTGGAGAAAGCCTGGGCCTACCAGCAGGATCAGCTGCCCACGACACACCCGATTTCCACGGATGCTTCTGATATTGAGACCGTGGAACAGAACTTCGACGGCATCACCTACGCCAAGGGCGCCTCGGTGCTCAAGCAGCTGCAGGCTTATGTGGGCCGCGAGAACTTCTTCGCCGGGGTGCGCCGCCACTTCCAGGAGCACCAGTGGTCGAATGCCACCTTCGGGGATCTGCTGCGCCACTTGGAGGAGGCCTCGGGGCGCGACCTGTCCTTCTGGGCGCAGCAGTGGTTGAAGACTTCAGGAGTCAACACGCTGGGTGTGGCGCTGGAGACGGACGAGTCCGGCACCATCACACAGGCCCACCTCACTCAGCGCGGCGATACCCTGCGTACCCACCGCGTCGCGGTTGGCGTTTACGCCCTGCAGGGTGAGAAGGTGGTGCGCACCGAGCGCATCGAGATGGATATCGATGGTGCCTCCACCGAGATTCCGGAGCTTGTGGGCCGCGCGCTTACCGACGTCCCCTTCGTCCTTCCCAACGACGATGACCTGACCTACTGCCTCATCGATCTGGATGCGGGTTCCTTGCAGTTCTTGTTGGAGAATGTCGAGAAGTTCGAAGACCCCATGGCCCGCACTCTGTGCTGGTCCACCGCGTGGGAGATGACCCGGGCAGGTTCGATGCGCGCCCGCGATTTCGTCGCACTCGTCGCCCGCGGCGCGGCGGCCGAGACTGAGCTCGCCGTGCTCGAGCGCATTCTCTCCCAGGCGGCAACGGCTCAGTCCACCTATGCCGACCCGGAGTGGGCAAAGGAGGATACGCAGCTTGCCGACGCCCTCCTCGCCGGCGCCCGCTCCGATGACGCCGAGCGCTCCATCGTCTTCACCCAGGCGCTGGCCGGCATTAAGCTTCACGACGCCTCCCGCGCCTTCTTCCAAGACCTTCTTGAGAACTCCTCGGATGCGGGCCTGCGCTGGAAGGCGCTCACCGCGCTCATCGCCGATGGCTCGCTTGCCGACGTCACCGGCCCCGAGGCCGCCGGCGCCGCCATGACGGCGGTGGCTGAGGAACTCAAGCGCGATAACACCGCGACAGGCTACCAGGCCTCGCTTAAGGCGTTGGCCGCGGTTAATACCGAGGACAACAAGCGCGCGGTGTGGGACGAGATTGTCGCCGGTGAACTGGGCAACCGCGACTTGGAGTCGAAACTAGCGGGCCTGACCTTTGTTGGCGCCGATGAGCTCCTGCCGAGTGCTGAGTTCTTCGACGTGGCAGAAAAGATCTGGTCCGCGCAGTCCAACGAGATCGCCCTGGCCACGGTGACCGGGTTGTTCCCGCGCTGGGATGTCAGCCAGGAAACCCTCGACCGTGCCGATGAGTTCCTCTCCCGCGACCTGGCCGGTGGCCTGCGTCGCGCCGTGACCGAGCAGCGTGACCGCCTCGCCCGCGCCCTGCGCAACCGCGCCGTCGACCGCGGTTAACACCGCGTCTAGCCCCTCCCCTGAGGGGCTTTTCTCATGCCAACTCCACGCCCACAGCCACCTTCCCCACCCATGGTGCTCATTCCTCCATTTTCGGGTTGGCCTTTCCCACACCACCTGAGCTGGGTGTTTCTTCGCTCCGGTTGCGGGGCCCACGGTGCTGTTTTAGTCTCTGTGCCCATGGGGGATATTGAAACCTACATCCGCCTTCGCAACTCGGGGATTGCGCTGGTGAAACATGTACCCAGCTCACCCGACGAGCTCCGCGCACTCGGCGCGGATGCCTCCGATGCTGCCGAGCTTGCAAACCTTAACCAGGTGTACTTCGGGCCCACCCGCTTTAGCGGCAAACAACGCAAAGCCCGCCACGCAGCACTTCAACAACGCCACAGCCTAGGCACCCTCACACTCATCGAGTCCTACACCGCAAAAGTCAAGAAAACCCTCGACGCCTGGAACCTGCGAATCAAACTCGCCGCCACACCCGCACACCGCATCCCCACCGTCGCCGCCACACGCCTGAAAGAACTACGTTCCAAACGCATAGCCAAACCAGGCGTACGCATCACCTACCGCACGCAAGGCCCCAACACCCTCTCCATAACCGACGATGCCACCACGATCGCCAACATGCGCGGCGTACTCGAATCCACCAACACCACTGACCTGCTTCAAGCCGCCAACGACATCTTCTTCAACAAAGAAACAAGCGGTTCCAAACCGGCAGTGCGCACCCAAGTCATCGTCACGTTGAACGAGTTGGACCAGATCATTAACGGCGAGGGTGATGAAATCGAGCTCAACCTCACCAACGGCGGGCGCATGACCGGGGCGGAATTCCTCACCCACAAATTCGCCGAAATAGGCTATGCCACCATAGTGCACCCTATTGAAGGACCCATCGACACCTGGCGACTAGAGCGTGGAGCAAACTTCAAACAGCGCCTCACCCTGCACGCTGAATTCCACACCTGTTCTAGGCCTGGCTGTAATAAACCCGCTGATTACTGCCAAGTCCATCACCTCATCCCCTGGCAGGCAGGAGGCTACACCAACATCAAGAACCTGACGTTCTTGTGCGCCTACCACAACGGGATCAATGATGATGACCCTTTAAGACCTACTGGCCGCGGCTACATGTACCGGCTCAACACCGGGGTCAGCTTCATCCCACCCTGGGGCACACCAATCACCGCAATGCCCGAATACCAAGAAGCACTAGCCAGACTCAACGCCGAACGGGAAACAGCCACAAAGACCCAGGCCACAGCACCAGCCCAAACCCCAGACACAACGCCACAACAACCACCAGACCCACCACCCGGCAGCAGCTAACACCCCCAACCACCTAACGCAGCAAGGACAGCGCCAACCACCGGCCCCGTCAACAACAGAACCGTTGACGGGCACATCGGCGATCCTTCGAGACTGTGCACCCGTCGACCCAAGACAGGTTGACGGGGATACCGGCGATCCCACACAACGATTCATTTGCCGCTAGGTGCAGCAGGGTCGTGACGGCAAGAACCTTAAGCCCTTAAAAGGCGAAGCCCGCCAACCGGAAAATGGTTGACGGGTTTGCTGTCGTGCACTGATGCAGCTCGAGCAGGCCGAGCCTTGCGGCGGCTGACCGCGTTGGGGCGAAGACCAGAGGTGGTTAGTCGAGTACCGGCGTGGGATCCTCGCCGATGACGACCTCCACCGTGACGGCATCAGGGCGCAGGGTCTCTTCCAACTGAGCAGCCACGACGCCGCCCTCCGCCTTAACGGTTCGTGTAATGCGCAAGACGGGTTGGTTCCGACCCACTCCAAGGGCCTTCTGCTCCTCCGTGCGCGCGGTGGCGGCCACGAGGGAGTCCCGCTTAAACACGGGCACCAGGTCAAGCTCCGTCAACAGCTCGGTCAGCGGCTTTTGAACGTCCTCTTCCGTGAGGTCCGAGGCCAAGGCCTGCGGGATAAAAAGGGTGGAGGCCATGATGGGCGAGCCCTCGGTCAACTGCACCGCGCGGCATTCCCACACGGAATCGCCTTCTTCAATCCCGAAGGAGGAAGCGAGATGCCCAGGCACCTCAATCAGCGTCAGCGACAACACCCGCACCTCAACATCGAGGCCATGTTCACGCAGCTGGTCGAGGGCACTTCGCCCGCTCGTCAGGCTCAGCGTCGGCGGGGTGGCACGCACGAAGGTGCCACCGGTGCGCCCGCGCTTGCGGTCAATGAGACCTTCGATCTGGACGATATCCAGCGCGTGGCGCACCGTCATGCGCGCCACCTTGTATTCCTGGACTAACTCCCGCTCCGTGGGAAAGCGGTCACCCGGCTTCAGTTCGCCGGATTCAATCTTGCTCCGCAGCGAATCCGCGATCACCAAATAGGCGGGGCGGCGACGTTGAGAGGTGGACACGCCTCATCACTGTACCGTGCGCTGCGTTTTTCGCATCTTGAGAGAAAATGCGGCTCCTACTTGCGCTGATTCAACTCAATGCGCGGGCGTACGCGAATCTCCGTAAGCTGCGTCGTCGGGCCAGCATCAACGGTGGCGCGGATGGCCTTCGCCACCTCCACAGGAGCGATGACATGCTCTGGGTTGTAATCCTGCAGGCCCTGCAGCATCGGGGTATCCGTCGGGCCCGGCGCGACGGTGGACACGCGGATGCCGAGTTCGCCGAGGCGGAGGCCGTCGGCAAGCGCGTACAAAGCATGCTTCGTGGCGGCGTAAATGACGTTGTCACCATAGGAGTGAATGCCGGCACCGGAGTTAATGAACACCGCAAGCCCCTCCTCCGCGCGCAGCGCGGGCAGAAGCAGGCGGGTCAGCTCGGCTGGCACGTGAACGTTGAGGTCCATCTGCGCGCGCCAATCCTCCGGCCGAGCGCTTTCCACCGAGCGCTTATCCGCCCGAGCCGCCGCGTGTACAAGCACATCGACGCGCTCCAGCGAAGACAGTTCGGCGGGAAGCGGTGAGCCGTCGAGAAGCGACAGCAAATCGATTGCCACCGGCACGATGTTCTCCGCCTCCGGCAGCTCCCCGGCGCGCCGCCCCAGGGCATACACGCGGTGGTCCCGGGCAAGGTCCTTGATGATCTCCGCGCCCATTCCACCCGTCGCACCAGTTACAACGGCAGTTTTCACCATGGTTGTTCCTCCTTCTCGTTAGCGGAAGCGCTTCGGCACATCCGGCTCCCCTAGCGTCAGCATCAGGCGGTTGGCCCAGTTGAAGAACGCGGTGGAGTTGATGACATCGATGATGGCTAGGGTATCGAATCCCACGGCCTCGAGGCGTTCAACGTGGGAGGCGTCGAAGGCAAAGGGTGACTCGGTCAGGGCCAGGGCGGCATCGCGAATGGCGGACCACTGCGCCGAGCCCAGGTCAGCATCTACGCCCTCCTCGAGCAGACGGTCAATCGCCGCGGCGTCACCGCCCTCTTCCTTGGCGCGCTGCTGGTGCACCGACGCGCAGTACTCGCAACCGTTGAGACGCGATACCACCGTGGCGGCCAGCTCACGCTCGGCGCGGCCGAGTCCGCCGTCGGTGTTGTAGAAGATGTCCAGGTCCGTGAGCGTGCGCGCCTTGAGCGCGGCCGGATCGCGGGCGAGCAGACGGAAGTACTCCATATCGATGCGCTCGGGCTTAATGAGCGCATCGCGCTGCGCGTCTGTGAACTCCTCCTTCGGCTGCGGCGGCACCCACGGCTTCCAACCCAGCGAGTGCGCCACAAAGCCCTGCGGCTTGGCGGCGTCCGGCACCAACGTCCCCTCCCCCGGCACCCACTCCGGGGTCTGGGTGGGACGCGGCGCCTCAGTCACGGGCGCGGGCTGCGCGGTACCGGCAAGCACGGAGAGGCCGTGCGCCACGCGCAGCTGAAAAGACAGGAAGCTGACCAGCTGCGCCAGCGTCACGATGTCATCGTCAGACCAGCCGGCCGCCTGCAGGTGACCAATCGCAGCCGGGGAGGCGTCCTTGGGGTGGAAGACCAGCAGGTGGGCGAAGTCGAGGGCGGCGGCGAGGCGCGGGGAGCCGTCGAAAAGCGTGAAGCCGCCATCAATATACGGGCCGGTGGTGATGCCGCGCTCCACCGCGCGAGATATTTCGGCGGCAAGCTCCTCCGACTCCTCCGCCAGCAGGTCAGAATAAAAGGCGACGGCAGGCGTCGCCTGGTACACGCCCGCCACAAAGGTAGCGATAGCGTAGCGCTCCGCATAGCTGAACGTACCGGGCTCCGCAGGCTCGAGGAGCGCGGCGAAGGAGGCCTGTGCGTTCTCCTTGGCCTCGGGCCGGCGCTCGCGCAGCTTGGCGACGTCCCCCTCAACACCCGCCAACAGGTTAATGATGTCTGCCATGAATTAATCCTTTCTTGTGTTCGCCCCAGGCTACAGACCCAGGTTGAGGTCGCCGGCGCGATAGCGTGAGCCGGGGATGGCCTCGATGAGCTTTTGGGTAAACGGTGACTGTGGGTTGCTAAAGACCTCGGCCGTGGGACCAGATTCCACCTGCTGCCCCTTCGAGAGCACCGAGACGGTATCGGAGATTTGGTTGACCACCGCGAGGTCGTGCGAGATGAAAATGTAGGTCAGGCCGAGCTCCTCCTGCAGCCGCGCCAGCAGCCGCAGGATCTGGGCCTGCACGGTGACGTCGAGGGCGGAGACTGCCTCGTCGAGGATGACCAGCTCCGGTTCCACGATCATGGCGCGCGCGATGGCCACACGTTGGCGCTGGCCGCCGGAGAGCTCGCGCGGACGGCGGTCGTAATAATCCGGGTTCAGCGCCACCAGGTCCAAGAACTCCTTGGCCTTTTCCTTGGCCGCGCTTGCACGCGCCCCCTTCAAGTTCCGCAGCGGCTCCGCCACCGTCTGGCCGATGGACTGCTTGGGGTCCAGGGAGCCGTAGGGGTTCTGGTAGACCAGCTGGATGTTGTTGCGCTCTTCGCGCAAGGCCTTACCGCGCAGGCCCACGATGTCGCGGCCGCCCACGGTGATGCTGCCGGAAGTCGGGGTGTTGAACATGGCGATGCTGCGCCCCGTCGTGGTCTTGCCGGAACCGGATTCACCCACGATGGCGTGGGTCGAGCCCTTGGCCACGGTAAAGGAGATGCCATCTACCGCGGTGAAATCACCGAAGCGCTGGGTCAGGCCCTCCACCCGCACCAAGGGTTCGCCCGCGGTGCGGTCAGTGGTTGTGTCGGTCTTGACGCCGGCGTTGCGCGACGTAGCTGCTGGGCCGGTGTCGGCGACGGTGAGGGAGGGGGCGTCGGCAAGCAGGCGTTTGGTGTAGTCGTGGCGCGGGTTCGTCAGCACCGTGGCGGCCAGGCCCTCCTCGCGCAGCTGACCGGACTCCATAACCACGACGCGGTCGGCGCGGTCACCGGCCACGGCGAGGTCGTGGGTGATGAAGAGGATGCCCATGCCGAGCTCCGCGCGCATGTCATCGAGGAGATCGAGGATGATCTTCTGAACGGTGACGTCGAGAGCGGAGGTGGGCTCGTCGGCGATGATGAGGTCGGGCTCCAGCGCCACGGCGGCGGCGATGAGCACGCGCTGCTTCATGCCGCCGGACAGCTCGTGCGGGTACTGGTGATAGCGGCGCTCAGGGTCATCGATGCCGACGCGCTCCAGCAACTCCAGGGCCTTTGCCTTGCGCTCGGCGGCGCTGCCCACCTTGTGGATGCGCAGCCCCTCCTCCACCGAGGCGCCGATGGTCTGCACCGGGTTGAGGGAGTTGTTCGGGTCCTGCGGGATCAGCCCGATGCGTCGCCCTCGCAGCTCAAGCCACTGGCGCCGGCGCAGCGAGGTTATATCGCGACCATCGAAGGTGATTGTTCCGGCATCAATGGTGGCATTCGAGGGCAGCAAACCGATGGCTGCCATAGCCGAGGTGGTCTTGCCGGAGCCGGACTCGCCCACGATGGCGGTCATCTGCCCCGGGTGAACCTCGAGGTTGACGCCTTGTACGGCGGAAACGTCACCACCTGCGGTGGAATAGGACACGTTGAGGTCCCGCACGCGCAGCAGGGGCTGCGCTGCATTTTTTGTAACAGACATGTTAGGCCTCCACGGGGAAGTTTTGGGACAGGCGGTTGGCGGACATCACCACGGCGACCAGCGCGATGCCGGGCAGGATGATGAGCCACCAGGCGGTGGCCATGAAGTCGCGGCCTTCGGCGATAATGAGGCCCCATTCCGGGGTCGGCGGCGGGGCGCCGTAGCCCAGGAAGCCGAGGATGGACAGCTGCAGGATCGCGGTGCCGAACTGCAGGGTAGCCAGGGCGATGACAGGCGTGAGTGAGTTGGGAAGGATGTGGCGCAAGAGCACCGTGGCGTGGGTGGCACCGGCGCCGTATGCGGCCTCGATGTAGTCCGAGCTGGCCACGGTGATCACCTGGGAGCGGGCCAGGCGCGCGAAGGCCGCCACGGACGTCGCACCGACGGCCACCGCTGCCTGCACGGAGCCAAAGCCCAGCACGATGATGATGGACAGCGACAACAGGATGCCGGGGATAGAAAGAAGCACGTCGACCACGCGCATGAGGACGGTGTCCACCGCTCCTCGCAGGGAGCCGGCGAGAAGTCCGATGAGCGTGCCGACGACCAGGCCGACGGCCACGGCGATCAGCGCGCCGAGGAGCGACTGGCGGGCACCGTAGACGATGCGCGCGTAGAGATCGCGGCCCACCGCGTCCGTGCCCATGAGGTGGCCGGACTCCCCCGGCGCCAACAGAGCTACGTCGGTGCCCGCATAAGGGTCGGCCGAGGTAAACAGACTTGGGAAGAGCGCGGCCAGGAAAGCGATCACGAGGATCACGATGGCGATGATGGAACCCGGCGCGAGCCACGGGTTCGCGGTGTGGCGGCGCGGCGCCCGTGTAGAACGCAGCGGTTTGGTGTGCGTCATGCTCATGAGCGCACCTTCCTTTCTTCAGCGGCGGTAGCGCGGCGCTCCGGGGCGCTGGCGCGCAGGCGCGGATCCAGCACCGGGTAGAGCAGGTCCACCACGAGGTTGATGATGATGTAGGAGGTCGCAGCGATGAGAACCACGGCCAGCAGCACCGGGGTATCGCGGTTCGCCACGGCCTGCGCCACCATGTAGCCCAAGCCGGTGCGGCCAAAGACGGTTTCGGTCACCACGGCACCGCCGACGAGCTCACCGAAGAGCAGGCCCGCCATGGTCAAGGTGGGCAGCAGCGAATTGCGCAGGACAGTTCGCCAGAAGATCCACGCCTCCGAGGCACCGCGTGCGCGCACCGCCTGGACGAAGGGCCGCGATTGTGTCTCATCGATGGAGCGGATCAGCACCTGAATCAGCGGCGCGGCCATAGGAACCGACAGCGTCAAGGTAGGCAGGATGAGGCCCTCCACGCTGCCGGGTTCGATGACGCGCACCCAGCCCAGCTGGAAAGAAAAGAACTGGATAAGCAGGATGGCAATCCAGAAGCCGGGCAGCGACACCATGAAGGAAGGCAGGCCCCGGAAGAAGGAGCCGATGGCGCCGAGACCGGGCAGCGTCGCTAGGAAGGCCACGAGCACGGCCACGATGAGTGCCAAGCCGATGGCGCTGGCGGCGAGGATGAGGGTGTGGGGAAGGGCGTCGGCAAGCAGCGTGGCTACCGGGGCGCCCGACTGCGTGGAGTTGCCGAAGTGCCCGGTGAGGAAGCCACCCAGAGACGTGAAGTACTGCACCACGAGCGGCTTGTCGACGCCCATCTCCTCCCGGATGGCGTCAATCTCCGCCTGGGACAGGCCCAGGGCGGGGTCGCCGAAGCGCGACTGGACGGCATCCGATGGCAGCGCCGACAGGAGCAGGAAGGCCACGGTGTAGGTAATGAGCAGCACGAGGAGGGCCTGCCCAATGCGGCTGAAAATCTGGCGGGTTGTCATTTATTTCTCCTCCTCATTCGACGCGGCCTCGATGCTGACCTCGTAGAACCAGGGGCGCGCCACCGATTCCGGGCTGAAGCCCGAAATACCTGGCCGGACGGCGTAGACCACGGGTTCCTCAAAGAGCGGCAGCGCATAGGCCTGCTCGGTGATGTAGTCCTGGACTTCTTCCGTGGCCTTGATGCGGCCTTCTTTGTCGGGGGTGTCGAGGACGGCGTCGAGAAGCTCCTGCAGGTGCGCGTCGATTGGGGTGCCCTCCGCGTCCTGGTTGAGGAAGGCGTCGCGGTTGTTGATGCCGTAGAGCGAGGTGATGACGTCATAGTCGGCGCGACCCACCATCGAGTGGTAGATCTGCACCTTGTCGACGTCCTTGGCATCGGCGTTCTGCGTGGCCTGATCACCCGCGTTGACCTGGATGTCGATGCCCAGCTCACCCAGCTGGTCCTGCACCATGGTCATGACTTCCTTAGAACGCGGCTGCGGCAAGGCGGTGTTGGTGCGCAGGACAAGGCGCTGGCCGTCCTTGACGCGGATGCCGTCCGGCCCGGGTTCCCAACCGGCCTCGTCGAGAAGCCGCTTGGATTCCTCGGGATCGAAGGTATAGGCGGCGGACTGGTCCTTGTAGGCCAGGCCGGTCTTGGCCACCGTCGAGGTGGCCAGCGGGTAGGACTCGGAGAAGAGCACGCGGAGGATTTCCTCGCGGTCCACGCCGTGGATGATGGCCTCGCGCACGCGCTTGTCCTGCAGCAACGGGTGGTCGAAGCGGAAGGCGAACTGGTTGTTCATGGAGTTGGTGCCGCGGGCGATGATGTTGATGCCCTCTTCCTTTAGCAGCGGCTCCTGCGGGGCGGAGATTTGGCGGGCGATATCGGCCTGACCGGAGAGAATAGCGCCGGTGCGCACGGATTCCTCGGCGGCGAGGATGTAGTGGACGCCGTCGATCTCCGCGCGGCCTTGGTGCTTCACGGCCGGCGGGGCCCAGTCATAGTCCTCGCGGGTCTTGAGCTTGAGGTCGGTGCCGATTTCTTCCGATTCCACCACGAAGGGGCCCGAGCCAATGACGTTGACCGCGTTGCCGGGACCGAAGCCCTCGTTGTCCAAGGCCAGCGTTGAATCGGAGAGCAGGCCGGCGTTGTAGGCAGAGGTGGCCTGGAGGAAGCCCGGGGAAGGCTGGGTGAAGTAGAACTTCACGGTGTCCTCGTCCACGACCTCGCCGTGGTCATAGTTGGCGATCTGCTCTGAGCTGGTCAGCGTGCGGGACTTATCGCCGCGGCCGAAGAGATCGAAATTGGCCACGACGTTTTCGGCAGTTAGCGGGGAACCGTCGGAGTAGGTGACGTCGGTGCGGATATTAAACGTGTACTCCGTAGCATCGGCGTTGACTTTGGGCATCTCCGTGGCAATCCACGGCGAAAGTTCGAGGGTCTCGGGGTCTTGGTACAGGAGACGATCGGTCAGCTGGTTGACCACGCCACCGTTGGGATAAAAGCCGGCGGCCGGCGGGTAGAGCGTGCGGAAGAACTGCGGCTCTAGGTAGGTGAGGACGTTGTCCTCCCCGTCCGGCCGCTCCGCGGCGGAGCAGCCTGCTAAGGCGAAGGCCGCTGCCAGGGTGGCGGCGAGTGCGCGTAGGGTTTTCACGGTATTGCTTTCAGAGAGTAGATAGTCGGTTTGAATTGTGTCTACGGATTTAACACAACGCATACTGACCGGTATTATTCCACTAGACAGAACAGTCTAAAAGTTTGAGGTTGATTTTTATGCCCTCCATCGCCATCGTCGGGGCCGGCCCGCGCGGCATCTCGCTGGTCGAGCGCCTCGCGGCCCACCTGCGCGCGACCCCCCTTGAGTCACCCCTGCACCTCCACATCATCGATGATGCCCCGCTGGGCGCTGGCCGCATTTGGGATACGGAGCAGACCCGCACGTTGTGCATGAACACGCTGGCCGGCGCGGTCACTCTGTTCACCGAGCCCAGTTCCACCACCACCGCGCCGGTCCTCGAGGGCCCCATCCTCTACGAGTGGATCCAGCTCCTGCGCGGCGAGCGCCCCGACATCGCGCCTGCCAAGCTGGAGCTTTATGATTCCCACCCGCCGCGCGAGGAGCTCGCTGCTTCCTTTGCCGAAGAGCTCGCGCACACCCGCCCGGAGTCCAACCCCTCCCGCGCGCTTTACGGCGCCTACCTGGAGTGGGTCTTTGAGGTTGCGCTGGCGCAGCTGCCGGAGAGCGTGGACGTCGTCCAGCACCGCGCCCGCGCGCTGTCCATCGAAGCCGCTGAGGACCACGATGTCATAGCACTTTCCGACGCCTCCACCGTCACCGCCGACGCCACCGTCCTGGCCTACGGCTGGCAGGTGCCCGCGCTGAGCGAGTCCGAACGCCCCCTGGCGGAGGCTGCACACTCGGACCTGCATTGGGTGCGGCCAGACAACCCCGTCGAACAGCCGGTGTCTGCGGTCCCCGCGGGCGAGAAGGTCCTGGTCCGCGGCCTGGGTATGGGCTTTTTCGACATCATGGCGCTGCTCACCATCGACCGCGGTGGTGAGTTTGTGGAGGATCCCTCCACGCGCTCCGGGCTGCGCTACGAGCCCAGCGGTGAGGAGCCGCACTTCATCGTCTCCTCCGGCCGCGGCTACCCTTATATCCCGAAGTCGGAATACCACGCGCTGCCGCCGAAGGCCGCCCTGACCCGCTTCCGCGCCGCGGTGGCCGCCCTGGATCCGGAGGCTGAGCTGAACTTCGGCACGCAACTACTGCCGCACATTCTGCGCGATGCCTACGCCGAGTACTACGAGAACCAGGCGCGGGTCGCACCCGATGCCCCGCAGCGCCCCCTCGCGGATATCATCGCCACCATCGACGCCACCGCGGTGGATGCCGACGACCTGACAGGCATGGCGGACCAGCTCACCGTAGCCCTCGAGGGTTCCTCCGCCCAGCCGTTAGATCTTGCGCACTGGGCGAACCCGCTCGATGATTTCACCGGTGGTGAGGTCACCGAGTACATTGCCGAAGGCCTAGCACGCGACATCATCGAGGCCGTCGCCGCCGCCGATTCCCCGCTGAAGTCCGCGCTGTGGGCTATCTCGGCCGCGCGCAAGCCCTCGTCGATTGCCGGCTCGGAAGGCCGGATGACGTGGGAGTCGCGCACCAGCACCTTCAAGGAGTTCATGGCCTTCGGGCAGATGGTGGGGTCGGGTCCGCCGCTCTTCCGCACCCGCCAGCTGCTCGCGCTTGTCGACGCCGGCCTCGTCACCTTCCTGGGGCAGCGCCCCCAGATAGAGATCGGAGAGAAGTTCACGCTGCGCACCGTGCACAACGAGGCTTCCTCCGCCTGGCTTATCGACGCCTGGATGCACTCCCCCGATGTCCGCCGCGCCGGTGACCCCCTTGCGGTGTCCCTCAACGGGCGTGTTCGCGCGTTCGTCGACCACGGGCAGGCCACAGGCTCGCCGGAGACGACGTGGAACCGCCGCGCAGTCAACCCCGGTGGCGCCGAGGACCCGCGCTTGCACATCGTGGGCATCCCCACCTATTCGCAGTGGCCGGACACCACCATTTCCCCCATGCCCGGAACGGACCCACTCATGCTGCAGGAGACCGACCGCACGGCCGGCTCCCTGCTCAATTCCCTCTAATCACACACAGCGAAAGCGCCGAGGCTCAAAACCTTGGCGCTTCGGCGGTTTTAGTGAAGGGCGTCGAGGGCCTGCTCCAGGTCCGCGAGCAAGTCATCGATGGACTCGATGCCCACCGAGATGCGCACGAGGTCCGCCGGTGGCACGAGCTCGGAGCCCTCAGCGGAAATGTGCGTCATGTTCTGCGGGTGCTCAATGAGGGACTCGACACCGCCGAGGGACTCAGCCAGCGAGATGAGCTTGGTGTTGAGACAAATCTGGCGGGCGTGCTCCTCGCTGTGGAAGCGCACGGACATCATCCCGCCGAAGCCACGCATCTGCTTCTTAGCCAACTCGTGGCCCGGATGCGAGGGCAGACCCGGGTAGAGAACCTGCTTGACCTCCGGGCGGGATTCCAAGAACTCGGCCACGGCCTGCGCATTGGAACAGTGGCGGTCCATCCGCACTTCAAGGGTTTTGATGCCGCGGGCGGTGAGGTAGGCGTCGAAAGGCGAGGACACCGCGCCGACGTTGCCCTGGAAATACAGCAGGCGCTCATCCATCTCCGCGGAGTTGGTCACAACCGCACCGCCCAGCACATCCGAGTGGCCGCCCAGGTACTTCGTGGTGGAGTGCAGGACGTGGTCCGCGCCCAGCTCCAAAGGATTCTGCAGGTAGGGCGTGGCAAAGGTGTTGTCGACGACAATCTGAACGTCGCCAGCCGCCTTAACAACCTCAGAGACTGCGGCGATATCCGTGATCGTCGTCGCTGGGTTGGTTGGGGTCTCCAACCAAATGAGCTTGGTGTTCTCTTTCAACGCCGCCTCCACCGCCGCGGTATCGGCGGTATTGACGATGGACAGCTCGATGCCCCACTCGCCGTAGTCATGATGCAGGAGGCGGTACATGCCGCCATAGGCATCGTTGCCGAGGATGACGTGGTCACCTGGACGAACAAGAATCCGAATGAGGGTATCGACGGCCGCCATGCCCGTGGCGAAACAGCGCGCATACTCGGCATTCTCCAGCGCCGCGAGGGTCTTCTCCAGAGAATGAACGGTGGGGTTAGCCACTCGCCCGTACTCATAGCCGCCGCGCAACTGCGCGAGGCCGTCCTGTTGGTAGGTCGTGGAGGCGTAGATCGGTACGTTGATGGATCCCATGTAGGGATCCGGCTGGTAACCGGCATGGATTGAACGAGAGGAAAAGCCAAGGGTGCGGTTGTCAGTCATGAGGCACAATTCTAGACCAAGCTGTTCAGTCGCGGGAAAGACAAGCTTTTTATATTCAGCTCTCTTCCCTACCATCGGTAAGCGTCAGTTGTGAGCGATAGCAGAAAGGACACACGTGACCAGACCAACCGCATACCTAAGCGCTTCCTCCGAGCCAACCGACGGGGCTGTCGACGCAGTCACCCGCTGGTGGCAAACAGAAAACATGCAGTCCTGGCTCATCGACAAACCCATCGGCATCGCGCTCATCCTCATCGTCGCCATCATCGGCAGCTGGCTGCTGCGCCGACTCATCACCAAGCTGGCTGATAACAGCATCAAGAAGGGCAAGCTCAGCTCGCCGCTCTCCCCGCGCAAAGCGCACCGAACAACCGACAAAGTCCTCGAGCAAACACAGGAGGCTCGGCGCACCTCCCGCATCCAGACCCTCGCCGGCGTTGGACGCTCCGCGGTTGCCATATTCGTCTGGGTCTGGGCAGCGCTCGCTATCTTGGACAAGCTCGGAGTCAACGTCGCCCCGCTCGTAGCCTCAGCCGGCGTGGTTGGTGTCGCCCTTGGTTTCGGCGCCCAAGCGCTGGTCAAGGACTTCCTGTCCGGCATCTTCATGCTCATGGAAGACCAGTACGGCATCGGTGACACCATCGACCTCGGAAACGGGGTCTTCGGCGACGTGGAGTCAATTTCCCTACGTATTACCACGGTCCGCGATATCGATGGCGCGCTATGGTACGTCCGCAACGGCGAAATCTTGCAGGTGGCCAACCATTCCGACCGCTACTCCGTCGCCCGCGTGCAAGTCCCCATCGCACTGAGTAACGACCCCACCCGCGCAGTCGAAGTCATCACCTCCGCAGCAGAGGACGCCGCCCGCGACCCCGAAATCAAGGGCTTCATCCTGGCCAAACCTACGGTCAATGGCATGTCCGGTTTGGAAGTTGACCACATGTCCTACCGCGTTTCCGTCAAGACGCTACCGGGCAAACAATGGGACGTGCAGCGCGCGATGCAGGCGAAAATCCTCACCGCCATGCATACGGAAGGAATTACCACGCCCTACCCGCGAGGGATGGCTATCTTTGATTTGGAAGAACCCAGCCTGACGCGAAAGGAAGATTAGGCGTGCAACCAACGAGCGTGTACGAAGCCGTCGGTGGAATGGAGACTTTTGAGAAACTCGTCGGTGGTTTCTATGCACAGGTGCGCGACGATGATCTCATCGGGCCGATGTACCCGCAGCAGGATTGGGAGGGCGCGGAAAAACGTCTGACCTGGTTCCTCGTGCAGTACTGGGGCGGACCCCAGCTCTTCTCAGAGAATCGCGGTCACCCGCGCCTGCGCATGCGCCACGCGCCCTACCCCATCGACATAGCTGCTCATGATCGCTGGCTCGAGCTCATGGGCAATTCCTTGGCGCAGATCGACGAGGAGACCATCCCGCCGGCCTACCGTGCGATGATTTGGGACCATATGGAGCGAGTAGCGGCGATGCTCATCAACCGCGCACCCTAAAGCCCGAAGGCGTCCTTTACTGGCTGAGACACCAGCTCTCCCCCGCGGGTCATCAGGCCATTAGCCAAGCCCGGGAAGCGCTCGACTGCGCCGTCGAAGCCGCCGGCAGCCAGGGCGCGCATGTACGGCAACGTGGCCGAGCCGAGTGCGCGCGCGGAGGTGTTCGCCACCGCGCCCGGCATGTTGGCAACACAGTAGAAGAGGGTGTCGTGCACCTTGAAGGTGGGCTCATCGTGCGAGGTCTTGTGGGAGTTCTCGAAGCAGCCGCCTTGGTCAATGGCAACGTCGACAAGCACGGCGCCCTTCTTCATGCGCTTGACCACGTCCTCCCGAACCAACTTCGGGGCAGCAGCGCCGGGGACGAGGACGGCGCCGATGACGAGGTCGGCGGCGAGAAGCTCCGCTTCCAGCGTGGCAGGGTCCGACACCAGGGTGCGCACGCCGCCCTGGTACTGCTCATCGAAGCGCTGCAGGACGTGTGGGTCAAGGTCAAGCACCGTGACTTCCGCGCGCAGGCCGTGCGCCATAGCCACCGCGGACGCGCCAACCTGGCCGCCGCCGATGACCACCACTCGCGCCGGTTGGGTGCCCGGCACGCCGGAGACCAGCAAGCCACGCCCACCCTGCGTGGACAACAGATGGTGAGTTCCCTCAATGACGGCGAGGCGCCCAGCCACCTGGGACATCGGTGTCAAAAGCGGCAGGGTGCCGCGGGCATCGGTAACGGTCTCATAAGCCACGGCGGTGGTTCCGGCCTCAACGAGGGCGTCCGTCAACGGACGGTCCGCCGCCAGGTGGAGGTAAGTGAAGAGCAGCAGATCCTCGCGCAGATAGCCATATTCCGCCTCGAGCGGTTCTTTGACCTTGACCACCATGTCCGCCGCCCAGGCCTCCTTAGCGGTGGCGACGATGGTCGCGCCCACAGCTTGATACTCGGAGTCCGGGAAAGAAGCGCCTTCTCCGGCCCCAGTTTCCACTAGAACCTCATGGCCGTCTTTGATGAGTGCGTGCGCAGCGCTCGGGGTAAGAGCGACGCGGTTCTCGTTGTTCATGATTTCTTTGGGTGCCGCAATACGCATCGTGCGAGCCATCTCCTTTTATTGAAGAAACTGAATTCGACCCCTTAATGGTAACGCAAATCACGCTGCGTTGAGGGCGTAGAAACCACACAGTTTTTCTTCCGCGGTGCTGCGCCCCGCCGCGGACTCTGCGGTGGCGAGGCTGGAGACGTTTTAGAACAAAGACAGCCGCGTGGAGTGATAAACACTGCCGAAGGGCGCGTCGAGGCGCACCCATCGGCCCTTGCCCGCCACGCGCAGGTGGCGGGGGATAGTGAGTGACGCAGCAAAGCCCGGGATGAGACCCAAACTCGTGCAGGCGAAGATCATCCGCATAGGAATCTCTACTTGGGTCTCCGCGCTCTCCACGGTGAGCACGGTTTGATTCAACAGGCTTTTCGGAGGTCCCATCGGACCAGAGAATTGCCGAGCTAGCTGCCGACCTTTATCCGCTAAGTCACGGACGACGTCGACAGGCAATGAATCAATCTCTCGGAACCCCTGTGCCGGCGGCAAGGCCCCCGGCCATGAGGGATCGCGCGCGGGGCCTAGGTCAAGGACGGCCGCCCCGTCCTCCTCAAGGAGGTGATCGGGGGTGCGGAGGGCGTCGAGAAGCGCCTGCGCCGACACCACTGCCCCATCGCGGCCTACGACGCCTTCACAGCGCCGCGCTACGACGACGTCGAAGGGGGTCGTGACAAAAACCTCAACGTGGGTGGCGTCGTATTGACGCAAGCGCACCGTCGCTGAGGCATCCAGCCCCGTCGCACGAGCGAGGAGGGCCTGCAGCCCCACCCCGCCGTTGTGCAATGTCAGGGATTCACTCTCCATAATTGCGCTGGCCGCCTACTGCTCGTCCAACTCGACGACAGCATTTTCCAGGATGATGGTGCGCTCCTGCTCAGAAACCTCTCGCGGCATCTGGGTATCTGGATCAATGGTGACCTGCACACAGTCGATGACGCAGGCCACCTGGCCCTGCGCGTCCTTGATTTTCTGGCGAGTGGTAAACGACGTAGTTCCAAGGCGCACCACCGTGGTCTCCACTGTCACCGTGCCGTGCCGTCCATCCCACTTGATGGGGCGAACATAGTCCGCGTCGATGTGGCGAACAAAAGCCACCATGTTTAGGCCACGTGAATAGAAGTGGTGCATGGCAAAGGCCAAGCGCGCCTCCTGTGCCAGCTCGATAAAGTTGGCGTTCATCATGTGGCCGTACATGTCGAAATCCGACCAACGCACTCCCACGGTGAGCTCGTGGACGTTGTCCTTAGTCTCCTCCGACACAACATTCTGAGCGGGCATTCCAGAATCCTTCCGAAGATTTCCTTTGAGTGTTAGGGCTGAGCGGCCCTAGCGGCTGAGCTTGCGGTGGGTAACGCGAGACGGACGGGCGGCGTCCTCACCGAGGCGCTCCACCTTGTTCTTCTCGTAATCGCCGAAGTTACCCTCGAACCAGAACCACTGGCCTTCCGCGACGTTGCCTTCCCAGGCCAGGATGTGGGTACAGGTGCGGTCGAGGAACCAGCGATCGTGGGAAATAACCACGGCACAGCCGGGGAACTTTTCCAGCGCGTTTTCCAGGGAGCCCAGGGTTTCCACGTCCAAGTCGTTGGTCGGCTCATCGAGGAGGATCAAGTTGCCGCCCTCTTTGAGGGTCAGGGCCAGGTTCAGGCGGTTGCGCTCACCACCGGAAAGAACCTTAGACGGCTTCTGCTGGTCCGGGCCCTTAAAACCGAATGCGGAGAGGTAGGCGCGGGACGGCATCTCGTTCTGGCCAACGTGGATGTAGTCCAGCCCATCGGAGACGACCTCCCACACGGTGGCCTCTGGATCAATGTTTTCGCGTCCCTGGTCAACGTAGGAAAGCTTGACGGTCTCGCCGACGGTGACAGAACCGGAATCCGGCTCTTCCAGGCCCACGATGGTCTTGAACAGGGTGGACTTACCCACACCGTTCGGGCCGATAACACCGACGATGCCGTTGCGCGGCAGGGTGAAGGACAGGTCCTTAATAAGGACGCGACCATCGAAGCCCTTGGTCAGGTCCTTGACCTCCACAACCTTGTTGCCCAGGCGCGGCGGGGTCGGAATCTGAATCTCCTCGAAGTCGAGCTTCTTGTACTGCTCGGCTTCTGCAGCCATCTCCTCGTAGCGCTGAAGACGGGCCTTGTTCTTGGCCTGGCGCGCCTTCGCACCGGAACGAACCCACGCGAGTTCTTCCTTGAGGCGCTTCTGCAGCTTCTTGTCCTTAGCACCAGCAACTTCGAGGCGCTCTGCCTTCTTCTCCAGGTAAGTGGAGTAGTTGCCCTCGTAGGGGTAGAGCTTGCCGCGATCAACCTCACAGATCCAGCCCGCGACGTGGTCGAGGAAGTAGCGGTCGTGGGTCACGGCCAGGACGGCGCCCGGGTAGGACTCGAGGTGCTTCTCCAGCCACTGGACGGACTCGGCGTCGAGGTGGTTAGTGGGCTCGTCGAGCAGCAGGAGGTCCGGCTCACTCAGCAGCAGCTTGGCCAGCGCGACGCGGCGGCGCTCACCACCGGACAGGTTAGTCACCGGGTCATCAGACGGCGGGCAGCGCAGTGCCTCCATGGCCTGCTCGATCTTGGAGTCAACCTCCCACGCATCCGCGTGGTCGAGCTCCTCCTGCAGCTTGCCCATTTCTTCCATGAGCTCGTCGGAGTAGTTGGTGGCCATCTCTTCCGCGATCTCCTCGAAGCGCTGCTTCTTCTGGAAAATCTCCCCGAGGCCTTCTTCGACGTTCTCGCGGACCGTCTTCTCCTCATTGAGCGGCGGCTCCTGGAGGAGGATGCCGACCGTCTTGCCCGGGTCAATGAAAGCCTCGCCGTTGGAAGGCTGATCGAGGCCGGCCATAATTTTCAGGATCGAGGACTTACCTGCACCGTTGGGGCCCACGACGCCAATCTTGGCGCCCGGGTAGAAAGCCATAGTGACATTGTCCAAAATAACCTTGTCACCGATGGCCTTACGCACGTTTTTCATCGTGTAGATGAATTCGCCCATGTTTCACCCTTTACTTCTGTCAGGATTGGTCAATAACAGTACAAAGAGTACATCACATGGGCGGTGGTAGTCCCCCGTCCTTAGGCCATAGCTTCTTCTGGCGCCGGTTCTCGGTGAGGTTCGGTCGCACTCTGCGCTTGCTGACGATCCGCCGCAGTATCCTGCGGGGTATCTCCCGACTGCAGAGCAGCCGGCAATGCCTCATCCTCCGCAGTACTCGGCGGTGCCGTGTAATCCACATCCGGTACTGGCGGATTCTCCCCCAGCCAGAGGGCTTCGCTGCCCTCCTCACCATAGGAGGTACCAATCTTGGTGGAGGTAATGCAGAAGCGGTTGAGGTCAAGGCCCACGTGGGCGATCTTGATATAGGTCCTAGAGCGCTTTGCCCCGTTCTTATCCTCCCACCGGTCCGTGACAATGGAGCCCATAACAAAGACCGGCATGCCCTTAAACAGGGACTTCTTAACGTTGATGGCGCACTGACCCCACACCTCACCGTCGATATAGTTAAGGTCCAGCTCCCGCCACACAGTCTTGCCTTCGTCATCCTTTTCCGGAACGCTGCGCGAGGAAGCAAAGCGGAGGCGGGCCTTGTACATGGTTTCGCTGATTTTGGTCAGGTGGGGGTCGTGAGTCAGGCGCCCCGTGAGTGAAATTGGGTATTGAGACATTACGTGATTCCTTTGCTGTTTGTGGCTGGTGCTCTTTTTCAATGCGAGGAAGCGATGCGCCTCCCTTACCTCGCATCATCGCCACCGATCAGCGCGCCCGCAATGGCCTCACCGCGAACCTGTGGATAACTTGTTGAAAGCATCAACAACATATCCGTTTCGCCCGGTAAGGACTCCTTTTCACGCACCCAGGGTGCGCACTCCCGCTAGTGCTGGCGGAAGGTGGAATCATCCCCTTCGCTCATCTGCTTGAGCATGGCGTTATAGCTTTCCAAATCAGCATCACCGTCAATATCCGCCTTAGCATCATGGCGCCGAGCGGTGGCACGATCCTCCCGCAGCCAGTCGAGGAAGAGCGAACCAAACACAATCACCAGCGGGAATTGGCCGAAGCCCCAGGAAATACCGCCGCCGGTTCGTTGGTCCGTGACAAAGTCCGGGTGCCACGGCAAGCTCAAGGACTCATAGAAGTCCAAGCCCAGAATGACTTGCATCTGCATGAGGTAGACGCCAGCAAAAAGGTGCAGGGGCATCGACACGAAGAGGATGAGCAGGCGAATGCCCGTCGGCGCGCGCCACGGCAACGGGTCCGGGCCAATAACCTCCCAGTAGTAGATGTAGCCAGAGATCAGGAAGACCCAGTTCATGATCACGTGCCCAGCGTGTTCCGAAATGGCGAGCTCATAAAAGTTCGGGAAAAGATAGAGCACGTAGAGGAAAGCCAGGAACTGCACAACGTTGACCGCTGGATGCGTAAGAATGCGCAAGGTACGAGCCTTGGTGAGGGCGACGGCAGCGTCGTGAAGCGTGGGCTTGCCCGGCTCCCCAGGCTCAAAAGCTTCCATCACTAAGGTCACCGGAGCGCCCAGCACAAGGCACAGCGGGACTGCCATGGACAGAATCATGTGCACCAACATGTGCATGGAGTACAGCGCCGGCATATACAAGCCGATGCCATTGCTCATGATCAGCGTCATGCCCAGCGCTCCCACTAGGAACCACGCAGTGCGTCCTGCCGACCACGTCAGCCCGCGGCGCTTGAGGCGCCACAGCGCGTACAGGTAGAAGCCGGCCAGCACGATCCCCAGCGAGCCAAACATGAGATCAAAGCGGAACATGGTCCACACGTTGGTGGCGGTGGGGGCGTCGAAAAGCTCATAGCCCAGCAGGATCTGCATGGCATTGAGATTCGGGTCCCGCGGCGGCGGGGGCGGCGTACGGCCCATCGAGATGGCCACGCCAACGGTCGCCGCCATGATGAGAACCTCAACCACAGCCACCCTGATAAACAGGCGCGGCGAACTCTTCAAGTGAGGGATGGTGACCCGTCGGTGCACGAAGCCGATGGCCGCCAACACCACGGTGAGCACCGCTTTGCTCAGCACCAACAGGCCGTATCGAGTAGTGAACAGATCCCCGAACTCAACGCGAATCAGCGCATTAACTACGCCTGTAGCTGCCAGCCCCACGATGGAGAACAAAGCGACCGTGGAATAGCGACGCACCGCCACACCCATATCTGGGCCAAGGCGGCGGCCATGGGCGATGAGCCCCATGAGTCCACCGACCCAGAGCATGATGAAGAACAGGTGCAGCAGCAGCGAGTTCGTACCGTAGTCATGATCGCCGCCGGAAGCCGAGTGGCCCTCCATCCCGAGAGGCACCGTCAGCAACAATGACAAGAAAAACGTTCCGACCTGGCCCGCCCACGTGCGTGCGACAAAACCAGATACGGCAACAACCACTGCGATAGCTGCGGTGAGCAGCCAGACTTGCGACGCCGCGATCTGCCCCACTGCCATGCCCATCAGCTCTGGGTTGAGAACCTTGGCCAACGGGGTGCCGGTGAGATCCGACATGACGAGAGGGACCTCTAATAAAGACACCACCGCGGCGCCCACCGCCGCCCATGCGCCGGTCCGCGCTGCGATGTGCCCATCGACGGTGAGCGTGGCCTTGATGAGACGCTCGTTGTCCTTATCCGGTACCGCCGGGTAGATAAAGAAGGCGCTCGACATAAAGGAGCCGATAGAAAGCGCCATGAGCATCCACGCGATAGCGCGGAAGAAGGGCAGGCCGAACGTTGTCATACGCCCTGGGTCGGGGATGCCTAGGGCGGCGAGCGAGTCCGCAAGAAAGAACAGAGAAATGATTCCGCCCACGAGGCCCGCGAAGACGACGAAAGAAAGATTCAACAAGCGGGAAGGCTGCGCTCCCGACGTCGAGCGCGCCGCCCCCCGAAAGCGCTGTGAGCTGGGAGTTTCTTTCTCAGTGTGCATGGTGGGCAGTCTACCGTCACGGAGGTTCTCTTACCTAAAAAGTAGTTTTTTCTAAGCTTTCGGGTAGTCTGCTCTTATGGACTCTCGCCAGCTTCACCATTTTCGGTCCGTTGTGGACCACGGTTCATTCACGCAAGCTGCGGAAGCACTGCAGCTCACGCAACCTTCTTTAAGCCTGACCGTGCGCAAACTTGAAAAGGATCTCAACGTGAAGCTGCTCTCCCGCGGGCGCGGTGGAGTCCGAACCACAGAGGCCGGAGATTACCTCTATGGCGTCGCTACCTCGATAGATTCCCTTCTTACCACCGCCACCACGCGCCTTGCCGAAATTGCATCCGGCAGCGCGGGCTCTGTGACGTTATGCTCCGCCCCTGAGTTCAACTGGCTTTATATGCCAGAGATTCTGTGCCGCATGCGCCAACGTGCACCGGAGGTAAGTGTTTCCTTAAAGGACTTAGAACCAACCGGCACGATGAGAGAGGTCCTAGATGGCTCAGCGGAGTTGGGAATCCTCCTCACCACTAACCCACAGCGCTTCCACCAAGACTACGGCGCGCAGCTCACCATTGACTGCGCCGCAGAAATGGAGGTGCGCGCCGCGCTCCCTGAGAGGCTTAAAGGCTTGCCCGACCCCGTGCGGTTGACCGACCTGAGCGCTGAGACCTGGCTCTTGCCGCCGCGCTGGCCGGAACTCAGCGGTTTGCCGGAAGCAATGGATCAGGTGTGGGCTAAGTCGGCATTAAGCAAGCCCGTCACGGTCCAAGAAGTTCCCACGTTGCAGACGGGGTTGCCACTCGTGGCGGGCGACTACGGCATCAGCCTCCTGCCGCACACCGCGCAGACTTTGGGCCAGCGGGGAATCCACTTCCGGCGAATCGCGGAAGCCCTCCCGACCGTGCAGGCGCTCGTCATCCACCGCGCGGACCATGCGCTGAGCCCAGCGGCGCGCACGCTTAACGACGTCCTCCTCAACGCCAACGCCGAGCCAACGCCAGCGGTAGCCCGATAATCGGACTACACGCCCCAGTGCGTTATGATGGCGCGGTACGCCTCCATAGCTCAGTGGATTAGAGCAGTGGGTTTCTACCCCATGTGTCGCGGGTTCGAATCCTGCTGGGGGCACGCAGGTCAGGGCCACTTTTTGGGGTTTTATTAAGCCTCGGAAAGTGGCCTTTGGGCACAATTTGGACACACTTTTATGGACATCACCCTCGCGACTTTTGACCACGCTCCACAATCCGCGCTGCGCGGAATGCGCTTCAGCAATGCCTGGGGGACGTCACCAAGCTATGCGGAGTCACGCCGCGGAGTGCTCACCGGGCAGTACCCGCAGCGCGGAGCCACAACGCGCATCACGGACATTTTTGCGGCAGCTGGCTTCGAGGTTCGGGAGGATACCCGCCCCGCATCGTCACGGGTCTTTCGGCTTCTTGAGCAACCAGACCCCCACGTGTTGGATGATCTCGATGGCGTCGTAGCGGTGTGTTCCCTGCAGGAGGATAAGGCCGCGATGTCTCTCCTGTGGCCCGGGGTTGCAGAGTCCGGGGAGTGCACTGAGCTTGTCTCCCCGCTCGACCTAGCTCCTACCCTCGCGGCGATCGCGGGGCTTGATGTGCGCCCCAACGCGCCCTTGTCATTCGACGGGCTCAATTTGGTGCCGGTCCTCCGCTATGGCGCTTCCGGGCACGGGGCTCTCTTCTTCGACTACGGCGTACGCATGCAGGACGCCACGCTTGTCGACGGCACCGCAACCCCACCCAGCGCCCTGCCGCGTCTGCGTGATGAGTGGGAAACGTGGAAGCGCTTCATGGCGATGGGCCCGCTGCAGTAATTTGTAGAAACTAAACTACCGATTACTCCACTGGAATGACGACCCAGAGGATGAGGTAGAGCAGAATTCCTGAGAAGCCCAGCAGCGTGGCAACAACGAAGAGGATTCGCACCAAGGTCGGGTCGAGGTTGTAGGTCTGTGCGATGCCGCCGCACACGCCTCCGAGCATCGTGTCAGTTGTGGAACGGGTCAAACGTTGGTTGTTCATGATGTCTCCTTTCACTGTCCATTATCCAGAGTTGGGCCGAAGGGTTCATCGGTGTTTACCCTGATTTAGACCCTGATTGCTCTACGCTGGGTGGAAACTTCCCACCCTGAGAGAAAGGACGCCGTTTCATGGCTCACTCCCCCGGGCTGCCCGCCCCTACCCGCTCCTCGTATGCGCTGCTGACCGGCGCTAGCCAGGGCATTGGCGCTGCGATGGCCAAGGACCTAGCCGCCCGTGGCTACAACGTCATTCTCGTTGCCCGCCGCGAAGACGTCCTTGAATCTATCGCCGCGGACCTGCGCTCGCGCCACGAGGTGGACGCCATCGCGCTGGCAGCGGACCTCTCCGAGGCCGCAGACGTGAACCGCGTCATCGAGTTCATGGCGGGCAAGGAAATCTCCATCATCGTCAACTCGGCGGGCATCGCCAGCTTTGGCAAGTTCATGGAGCAGGACTGGGATTATGAAACCCGGCAGTTCGACCTCAATGCAAAGGCCGTTCACCGCCTGACGCGCGCCGCCCTTGAGCAGATGCTGCCGCGACGCAGCGGCGCTATCTGCAACGTGGGATCGGCCGCGGGCAACGTCTCCATCCCGAACAACGCCACCTACGTGTTCACCAAGGCAGGTGTTAACGCGTTCACGGAGGCCCTGCACTACGAGCTCAAGGGCTCCGGCGTAACCTGCACGCTGCTTGCCCCCGGCCCGGTGCGCGATGCCGTCATCCCCGAAGAAGAGCAATCCATCGTGGACAAGGTAGTCCCGGATTTCTTGTGGACCACCTATGAGTCCTGCTCCGAAGAGACCCTGGAGGCCATGGCCCGCAACCAGCGCCGCGTGGTTCCTGGGCCGCTATCAAAAGCAATGAACGCGTTGGGCAAGATTGTGCCCACCCCAATTGCTGCACCGCTTATCGGCAGCTTCTATTCCAAGATGGCCTAGGACATAAAAATGCCCGCTCTCCCCCGTGGAGAGCGGGCATTGCTTTACTTGCCTTGGAGCGGCGATTGCTCCGCGATAGCCTTCTGAGCGGCCTCCTCCCGGGCGAGCTTGCGCTCTACCCAGAACTCGGCGTTCTTGATGCCCAACGCTTCTGGGTCAAATTGCGGGTCCTTGCCAGCTGCCTTCTGTGCGCTGTAATCCTTGAGGCACTTGAGGGCCGGGACCTGGAGGAAGAGGATGGCGATGATGTTGAGCCACGCGGTCGCGCCAACGCCGATATCGCCCAGCGCCCAGGCAGCACCCGGAGTCGTCGTTGCGCCAACAACCACGGACACCACGAGGAGAATGCGCAGGAGCCACACCAACGCGCGGCGGGCGGTCTTGTTGCTAATCCAGCGGTTGAAATAGGTCAGGTTGACCTCCGCCATGTAGTAGTACGCCAGAACGGTGGTAAAGGCGAAGAAGGCAATAGCGATGGCAATGAAGCTCGGGCCGAAACCTGCCAACAGGGTGTCCAGACCGTGCTGGACAAAGCCCGGACCGACCTCGACCCCATCCGGGATTGCACCGGCGTAGCGCACTGGGCCATCCTCCGACTCGCCTTCGAAGACCTTGTACATGTCGGTAGAGATGATGATGAATGCGGTAGCAGAGCACACGAAGAGGGTGTCAATGTAGACCGCGAAGGCCTGCACGAAGCCCTGCTTGGCTGGGTGGGATACCTCCGCAGCTGCGGCAGATTGTGGGCCGGTACCTTGGCCTGCCTCGTTGGAGTAGATACCGCGCTTCACGCCCCACATGATGGCCGAGCCCAATAGGCCGGAGAAAGCCTGCTCCGCGCCGAAAGCGGACTTAAAGATCATGCCGAAGACCTCGGGGATCTGGTTGAAGTTCATGATCAGGATGATGATGGCAAAAAGGATATAGGCGCCGGCCATGAACGGGACCACGAGGGAGGCGAAGTTAGCGATGCGCTTCACGCCACCAATAATGATGATGGCGAGAATTCCGCCCAGAATCACGGCAGACCAACCGACCTCAACACCCCAAGCGTTCTGTACGGCCGCAGCCACGCCGTTAGCCTGAATGCCGGGCAGGAAGTAGCTGGTGGCAAGGATCATCGCAATAGCGAAGACGATTCCATAGACCACCATGAAAGGACCGGCCTTGGTGTGCTTATAGGCCTTCTCGATGTAATAAGCCGGACCACCGCGGTATTCGTCGGTGTCTTGGTCCTTCTCCTTATAAACCTGCGCCAAGGTACATTCCACGAAAGAGGTTGCGGAACCCAGCAGAGCCACCGCCCACATCCAGAACACGGCACCTGGGCCGCCGAAAGCGATGGCGGTTGCAACGCCCGAAATGTTTCCCACGCCAACGCGGCCCGCCAGGGAAATCATCAGCGATTGGAAGGACGAGACACCTGAATCGGAGCTTTCGCCGTCCTTCAGCTGCTTAATCATGTCCGGAATGCAGCGCACCTGTAAGAACTTGGTGGCCAGGGTGAAATAAATTCCCGCGCCGAGGCACAGGAAGACTAATGCTGGTGACCAAATTAATGAGTTGAGAGTGTCAAGAAAGGCTGACATCGGTAGGTTTCCGTCCTTCGATATATGTGAGTGCCATCACTTTAAAGGCTGACCTAATAATGTCCCATCTCCCAAGGGTTTGGTGAGAGAAATCATGAAAAAGTTCAAGAAGCCCTCGACACTGCCCCTCAATGTCAACCAGAAAACCCCAGCACACCTCGAATAAAAAGGCACCTCCCACAACGAGACCTCTCCTCACCCCCATCTACCCCCATCTCAGCCGACTAGGGCACCTCCCAAACCATGACCGAAGAGAAACTATGGTGGAAGCCATGAGTGATATCCCCGCCAAAAATGACCGCCTCGTCTGGATCGACTTGGAGATGACCGGACTTGAACCGCAGCGCCACGTAATCGTGGAAGTCGCCGCCGTCATCACGGACGCCGAATTAAACATCCTCGACGAGGGCCTCGACCTCGTCGTGCACGCTACAGAGGAAGAACTGGCGGAGATGGATGACTTCGTCACCGAGATGCATGCGAAGTCCGGTCTCGACAAGGAAATCCGGGAATCCACGATCACAATCGAAGAGGCAGAGGAGGCGGTACTGAAGCTCGTCGAGAAGCACTGCGACACCAACCACCCTGCTCCCCTTGCAGGCAATTCCATCGCCACGGACCGCACCTTCATTCGCGAATACATGCCGCGCCTGGACGCCGCGCTGCACTACCGAATGATTGACGTTTCCACGATTAAGGAACTAGCACGCCGCTGGCACCCGCGGGCATACTACAACCAGCCACAAAAGGGCATGGCACACCGAGCCCTGCAAGACATTATTGAGTCCATTCGAGAGCTCGACTTCTACCGCCGCAGCGTATTCCGCACGGACGACGGCCCCTCCACCGCGGAAGCGGAGGATCTTAAGGCTGCCACTACCGATGATTACCAGGCGTTTTTGTAAATTCAACGAGGTGAGTTAACCTGTATCTCGTTGCTTTCAGGCAACGATGGTGGCTGTAGTTCAGCTGGTAGAGCACCAGGTTGTGATCCTGGGTGTCGCGGGTTCGAGCCCCGTCAGCCACCCCGAATGTGCCCCGCGTCCTGTTCCGGCAGGACGCGGGGTAATTTTTTATGCCCACCAACCTTAAGCATGTTAGCCTTACCTAAACTTAGGGCATGTGGGCTTCTGTCCTCACAGAAGATCTAAGCTCATGAAGAGATAGCAAGGATAGTGATAACAATGGCTGACCAGGGCAAAGAGGCAGCGCCGAAGCGCAAACCCCGCAAGGCACATGAAGCGACCGTAACTGGCCGCCGCCAAGTATCTCCAGACCTGGTTCGGTTACACATGAACTCTCCAGCATTCATAGGCAAAGAGCTGGAGTTTACAGATCACTACATCAAGCTGTTGTTCGTGCCAGAGGGCGCCGATTACTCTTGGCCTTTTGATATTCAGCAGATTCGCGCAGAGCAACCGCGCGATAAGCAGCCGATTCTCCGCACCTACACCCTGATCAACGTGAACTCAGAAACCGGGGATTTTGACATCGATTTTGTGTCCCACGGTGATTCCGGCCTGGCTGGCCCCTGGGCACGCAGAGCCGAGGTTGGAGAGAAGCTCGGTTTCCTCGGCCCTGGTGGCGCGTGGGGACCAACCGAAGACTATGAGCACTTTGTGTTCGCCGGCGACGAGTCTGCAGCACCGGCTATCAGCGCTGGCTTGAAGCGGCTTCCCGACGGCGCGACTGCGACTGCATATATCGAGATCGAAGCCGAAGACCGCACGTTTGAACTGCCCACCCGCGATGGCGTGGAAATCACCTGGGTAGTCCGCAATGGCGCTACCCACGGTACTGAGCTATCCCGTGTGGTCCGCGCGGCTGGTATCCCCCAGGAGAAGAAAACCGGATGGTTCATCCACGGAGTCGCCGAAATGATCAAAGAGCTTCGTCGCTTCCTTTTCGTTGAATCAGGGATTCCCAAGGAAGACGTTTCTATCTCTGGCTACTGGCGTATCGGAATGACTGAGGACCAGTGGCAATCCTCCAAGCGTAATTTCAACGCAGAGATTGAGGCCGAGGAAGAACGAGCTAAGGCCTAACGTTTGTTTTCACGTTAGACTGCGGCAATGATCGATTTCACCGACACCGCCGACGTCGTTGCTCCCCAGCTTCTGGGCACGGTGCTCACGCACAACGGCGTTTCGGTGCGCATCACGGAAGTCGAGGCTTACCTCGGCGCAGACGATGAGGCCTCTCACACCTTCAACGGCCGCACCCCGCGCAACGCCGCCATGTTCGGCCCGCCCGGGTGCCTCTATGTCTATGCCTCCTACGGCATCCACCGCAACGGCAACATCGTGTGCGCCCCCGAAGGCACGGGTGAGGGTTGCCTGCTGCGCGGCGGAGAAGTTATCGATGGCATAGAACTTGCCTACCAACGCCGCGGCGATACAGAGTTTCACAACCTCGCGCGCGGCCCCGGCAACTTGGGCAAGGCCTTAGGTTTCCGCCTCGAGGACAACGGCACGCCGGTAGAACTTAGCCCGCGTGCCGAGGAGCCCGAGTGGGTGCGCGGTCCGCGCATTGGCATCTCCAAGAACCAGGACGCCGCCCTGCGGTTTTGGATTCCCTTTGACAAGACAGTGTCTCGACGCCGCGGTCTGCCGCGCTAGTGCTGCCCGGCCGCTACTGATTAGCGGTAGCGTTGCCCGCAGACCAAGAAGCCCAGTCCATGTTCCAATCACCCAGACCATCGAGCGGGCTCAGCACGCCGCCGCCGGTGTTGGAGACCCTCACAATATCGCCGCGCTTGACCGTGTTTTGGAACCACTGAGCAGCCTCAGTAGTCACGTTGATGCAGCCGTGAGACTGGTTGTAGCTACCCATCGCACCGACAGCCCAAGGCGCTGCGTGGACATAGATTCCGGAGTAGGACATCTGGGTTGCCCACTGAACGTCAGTCCTGTAGCCGCCGGCGTCGAGAGCCAGGCCGAAGGTAGTGGAGTCCATAACGAGGGACGGGTACTCGTCACCGATGACATAGGTTCCGTTCGGGGTATCCCACTGGCCATCCCTACCCATCGAGACAGGCAAACGGCGCAGCACTTCACCGTTTTTGAACACCGACATCATCTTCGTGTTGTTGTCGATCAGCGCGATGACGCGGTCACCAATGGTGAAGTTAGTGGAAGCATCCTCGCCGCCGTAGATGCCGCCGCCGAGGTTGCGGCCGTACAGGTCGACATCGACGGTCACTTTCGTGCCGGGTTCCCAGTAGTTTTCCGGGCGCCACCGCACTTCCTGGTTGTTGACCCAGTAGAAAGCACCTTCAACGGCAGGCTCGGTCTTGACTGTGATTGCCTCTTCGGCCGCCTTGCGGTCGGTGACGTAGTTTCCGAATCGCACGCCGATGACCTGGCCAACCCCCACCTCAGAATCCGGTATCGGACTCAAGGCCACTTCGGACACGCCTGCTGCCTGCGGGGTGGTGAAGGTGATGGTTTTATGGGTGCCGTCCTTGTCCGTGGCGTCGATGGTGTAGGTGCGGTTATACCCCAGCACTTCGGCGCTCTTCCACGTCTTCGAATCAGATGACAGCTCATCGTCCACTTCGATGCCGGCTTCGTTGGTCATTGTCACCGACTTAAGCCCGGCCGGGGACGTAACCTCAACCGGCTTGGAGGGATCTACGTCGCTCGCACCATCCTTGACGGAAAACTTCAGCTGCTTCGCCTTGGCGGCTGCCGACGCCGATGCTTCCGCCGAAGCGCTCGCTTTGACGTCAGCCTCCGATTGGGCAGTGGCCGGACCGGAATCCGCGGCACCACCAATGGTGCAGGCGGTTAAGAGTGAAGCGGTCGCAACGATACTCGAGAGAAGCATTGCGGGACGTGCGGAAGGGAATAGAGAATGCACACAAACCCCTAGCTCATAGAAAGACACAGACAATAATAAGAGTGCACATAGACTAACCGCACACGCACCCTACGAACCAGTTAGCGCCACCGCTCTTAACCGTTTCGTTACCCACCCGTCAGACTTCCACACCCGCGACTCTTTGAGAGAAGCATTTAGCCATGGCATTAATCGCGGAAAACACCCATTTACCTGGCGATTTTACCTTTTTACGAAGAGGGTGTTAAAGTTACATCTCGTTGCACGGCAGGCACTGAGGAAATCAGAGCCGGTCAGAGACACCAAGCGCCATTAGCTCAATTGGCAGAGCAACTGACTCTTAATCAGTGGGTTCGGGGTTCAAGTCCCTGATGGCGCACAGTTTAAGCCCCTCACCCCCGTGGTGAGGGGCTTTTCCGATCCTAGCCCAAGACCTCGAGCTGCTGCGTTTTGGGGCGCCACCACGCGGCCTGCGCCGCCGTGAATTCCTTGTGCTCAAAGGTCGAGATTTCATCGAGCGCCCGCATATACTCCGGCACCATCGCTCGCGGCAGCCGCAGCCCCATCGTCAGGTGCGGGGTCCACCGCGGGCCCCTCCCCTCCGGGTTCGAGGCACTGAGGCGGCGCGCGGCGGATTCCAGCTCATCCGTGGTTTCTAAAAGCCACGCCACGGTCTGTTTACTCTTCGTCCCAAAGACCACCGTGCCCACGCGGCGAAAGGCCGCGGGCAGAAGCGGCGGGAGCAGGTTGCGGGCCTCGTCGACGACTGCGGTCTCGAGCGCCGGCGCGAACGTCACCGTAATGTGCGGGCGCTGGTGCTGCACCGGAAAGCCACGCTGAGCCAGGGCAGCATAGACGTCCCGGATGGTGTTTTCATCCTCCGGGGTGAGGTATAACAGGAGGTTCTCGGGCGAATTTCGGCTCACACGGCCCGAGTCTAACTAACCTCCCGCAGCGCCACGACGGGTTGCCCGCGGTGGTCCAGCACATCCGTCTCTACGCCGTAGACCTCGCGCAAGAGCTCCTCCGTGAGCACCTCCCCCGGCGCGCCATGGGCGCAGGCCTTGCCACCATGGAGCACGACGAGCTGGTCGCACATCCGGGCGGCCAGGTTGATGTCATGAATCGCCACCAACGCGAGGCTTCCTTCCTCCCGAGCTTTTGCCCGCACGCGGCCCAAGACGAAGAGCTGCCGGTTGAGGTCGAGGGCGGAGGTGGGTTCGTCGAGAAGCATGAGCCCAGGGGTCCCCACCAGCATCTGCGCCACGGCGACGAGCTGGCGTTGGCCGCCGGAGAGCTCGTTGAGGTAGCGCTGCGCAATGTCGTCGAGCCCCATGGAGTGCAGGACCGCGGCGGTGCGGGTGATTGGGTCCTCGCACGCTTCGCGCCGCGCTGCAATCAGCACCGCCTCAAACGCGCGCAGCGCCGCGGTGTGTGGCAGGCCCTGCGGCACATAGCCGATGAGCTGGCGGCGCCGCTGTCCGCGCGGGCTCTGGCCGTCGACGCGAAAGTCCACCGTGCCGCCCCGCGCGCGGTGCACACCGGCGAGCGTCTTGATAGTGGTGGTCTTGCCGGACGCGTTCGGCCCCAGCAGCCCCACGACCTGCCCACCGCGCTGGGTGGGAAGGCTCAGCCCGTCCACCACCGTGCGCGAGCCATAGCCGGCAGATAGATCGGTGATGGTGAGTTCTACGTCCACAATGCCCTCCTCCGAGTCATGACGATGGCGATGAAGAACGGCACGCCCAGAAGCGAGGTGACGATGCCGATGGGGATGGCCAGCCCGGGCTTAATCAGGAGGCTTAGCGCGTGGGCGGCGCACATCACCGCCGCGCCTGCGGCCATGGAGGCCGGCACGAAGTAACGCTGGTCCTCACCCACCAACATGCGCGCGATGTGCGGGCCCACCAGGCCGATAAAACCGATGATGCCGGCGAAAGCCACGGTGGTGGCCGCGACGAGCGAGACCACGACGAGAACAATCACGCGTAGGCGGGAGGTGTTGATACCGAGGGCGGTGGCGCGGGCGTCACCAAGCCGCAGCGCCGTTAGCCGCCACGACAGCGCTCCCAGGATGGGCAACGCCACCGCAAGCACGCCGGCCAGCACGGCGTTGGCCTGCCAGCTAGCGCGGGTGAGCGAACCCATGGACCAGAAAACGATCTGTTGGAGAGCCTCGCTGGAAGAGCGGTATTGAATGAGCGCCAGCATGGCCTGGAAGAAGAAGACGAGGCCGATGCCGAGCAGCACCATCGTCTCGGACTTCGCACCGCGAATAACGGCGGCAACGACGATGATGGCTGTGGCCAGCGCCGCCGACAGCCACGCGATGAGTGCGAGGTTGAACTGCGGTTGGGCCAGAAGCTGCCAACGCAACACGATGGCGCTGGCTCCGCCGAAGGCAGCCGCCGCGGAGATGCCGAGGGTAAAGGGCTCCGCCAGCGGATTATCCAGGATGGTCTGCATCTGCGCGCCAGCCAGTGACAGGCTGGCGCCGATAAGCAGCGCCATGACGGCCATAGGCAGGCGCAGGCTCCACAGGACTGTACGCGTTTGCTTGTCGACGCCTCCCGGATCCACCATCCCCCGCAGCACCTGCCCCGGGGTGAGGTCGATGGCGCCAACGATCACGCTAAGAACGAATGCGGCGAGCGCTACGACGATAAGCCCAGCGACGATGGCGATGCGGCGGCGGGTCACGCGGGAGTGCTCGCGTGCGAGGGCCTCCACGGGAAGCACCGCGGTTTCTGCGTGCGTGGTCCGTTCAGGGCTTGCCGAGCGCGCGGTTGAGGTGAGAATGCTCATGACTAGTTGGTGCTGAAGAAGGTTCCGTCGCCGGGGACGGGCGAGTATTTCTCTTGGGCTTCGGCCCATTCTTTCTGAACGTTGACGTCTGCGTAGTCCTCTGGGTGGAGCCACGCGGCGATCTGAAGGAGTGCCAGGTAGTTGAAGGGCGAGTTGTAGAACTGGTGCCACAGGCCGTGGAGGTTGTGCTCCTTGACGGCAGAAAGATCCTCAAAACCAGGTTGGACGCCGGCCAGCGAAGCGGCGCTCTCGTGGGCATCCTTTTCGCTGATGCCATAGCCGGCGGCAGCGAAGCCGGTGTGGCCCTTTGCGTTATCCACTTTGGCGGACCAGTCGCCGCCGGTGGCAATGATCATGTCGGGATTGGCGTCGATGACCTTCTCCGGGGTCAGCGCGCCGGACTCACCCTCGATGATGCCGTCTGCCACGTTCTTTCCACCGGCGACGTTGACCAGCTCAGAAATGTTGGAGTCATTCCACGAGCCGCAGCAATCGGAGACACCCGCTGCGCGCCACACGAAGGTGGAGGGCTTGTCCTGCGCTTTCGTGGCGCGCTCGGTTACCAGATCCACGTTCTTTTGCCAGTCCGCGATGAACTCCTCCGCGCGGTCCTCGTGGCCGAAGATATCGGCGAAGATTTCCATGGTGGGAATGGTGTTCTCCAAGGGCTTGGCGCGGAAGTCCGTGACGGCATAGGTCAGGCCGGCCTGATCCAGCTTGTCGGTGAGCCCAGCGGTCTGGGAGGCCTCGTACTGATCCTTGGAGAGCACGATGAGGTCCGGGTCGAGGCTGATGAGCTCCTCCACAGTGACATCGCCCTTGGTGAAGCCGCCGATTTCCGGCAGCTCGTTGACTTTGGGCGTGGTCTTTTCCAACTCGCGGTAGTAGTCGGGCACATTCTGCTTCAGGTCCGATCCGATGGCCACGACCTTGTCCAGCGGGTCTTCCTTGTTGAGGATGCCGGTGGCAAAGACGCTGCGGCCTTCTCCCAGGATGACGCGTTCCGGCGCGTGGTCCAGCTCCACCTGGCGGCCGGCAAGGTCTGTGAAACTCACAGCGGCAGTCCCCTGCGCTCCCGTGGCCTGCTCGCTGCCGGCATCGGCATTGTCGGAGGCACAGCCCGCCAGCGCGCTGGCCAGCGCCGCCACCATGGCGCACGCCCCTACTACTCGCCCGGCGCGCGGACGGGATGCCTGGCCTGCAGGCGTCGATACGTGAAGCACGATTTCTCCTTCAAACTTTGGTCTTATGGTCTGTTCGGAGGTTCATACTACACAGACAGGTAAGGCTACCCAAAGCCTGCATAAGGTAGGCAATGCTTCCAGTAACGCATACGGAGCACAAAAATGCCCCACCCCGGGGTATTTCCCAAGGCAGGGCCTCTAGGTATGCAGTCGCGCCCAACGGCGCTAACCGGCTCTAGCGACGCTCAGCGAGCAGGCGCTGCAGTTCCTTGATATCGGACTTGCGGCGCTTGGAGCGGAAAACGGAGAAAGCGATAAGGCCTACGACGGCTGCACCAACGCCGGCGAGCGCCATCTGCACATTGCGCTCCTGCAGCTTCTGGGTTGCCGCGCCCTTAGCGTCCTCGACGAAGTTCTGCGGCTTGCTGCGATCAGCCAGCTCATCCAAGGTGCTAGCCAGCTGACGGCGGGTGCGCTCGATGTCGCGCTGGATATCATCAATGTTGCGTGCCACGTGAATCTCCTGAATTTGGCTTCGTTCGGTGTTGTTGCGGTTAGTGTATTTCTAACCGTTGTGGTTCTAACGTCGACATTCTACATTGACCGCCAGCTCCCCTGCAGAGTTGGCCAACGTTTGTTTCACCCTCGGTGGCGTAGATTCGCCAGATAGCCTCCCCGTAGGGCACGGTAAGGTAGACAGCATGACTGAAGCACAACGACTGTCCGTAGGAGACAAAGCCCCCGCTTTTTCCCTGAGCGATGATGCCGGCAACACCGTCAGCTTGAGCGACTACGCCGGCCAGCGCGTCGTGGTTTACTTCTACCCGCGCGCCAACACCCCTGGCTGTACGAAGGAAGCCTGCGACTTCCGCGACAGCCTAGAGCAGCTCAATGACATGAACATCGCCGTGGTGGGAATCTCCCCTGACAAGCCCGAGGCACTAGCAAAGTTCCGCGAGGACCATGAGCTCAACTTCCCGTTGCTGTCTGACCCCGACAAGGAAGTCATGACAGCTTATGCCGCTTTCGGCGAGAAGAAGAACTACGGCAAGATCGTCCAAGGCGTTATCCGCTCCACGTTCCTCATCGAGGAAGACGGCACGATCGGCCAAGCCATGTACAACGTCAAGGCCACCGGCCACGTCGCCCGCGTGCTTAAGGGGCTCAACTAAACCGTGGAATCCAGCTCGAAGTCACCGGAGATTCTGGTCCCGAGGCGTCGCCCAGCACAGGCGCGCAGCCGGGCCAAGTATGACCGGATCTTGTCCTGCGCGCGTCAGGCGCTCGTGGACTATGGCTTCGAGTCCTTTACTTTCGACGAGGTCTCGCGCCGCGCGGAAGTGCCGATTGGCACGCTCTACCAGTACTTCGCCAACAAGTACGTGCTGATCTGCGAGCTCGACCGCCAAGATACCGCGGAGATGTTGGCTGAGGTTGAGCGCTTTTCCCAGCGCGTTCCGGCCCTGCAATGGCCGGACTTCCTCGAAGAATTCATCGACCGCATGGCTCGTGTTTGGCGCAACGACCCCTCGCGCCGTGCAGTCTGGCATGCCGTGCAGTCCACACCCGCGACCCGCGCCACGGCCGCCGACACGGAGCTCAGCCTGCTCAAGCCCATCGCGGAAATCATCGAGCCTCTTGCCCAGGGCATGGACGCCGACGCCCGTGTGGAGATCGCCGCCTTCCTCGTCCACACCGTGGTTTCCCTGCTCAACTACAGCACCATGCGCTCCGAGGAAAGCTTTGATGGCGTGGTGGAAGAGATTAAGCGCATGCTCATCGCCTACCTCTTCGCTATTGCCACGAGCGCCTAGCCACACCCAGCGAAGTCAGGTGCGACCAGGCGTGTTTAGCGCGAAAGGTACACAATGGCGGTGGCGTAATCACCATCGTGGCTAATCGACAGCGCCGTGGAGAAATCCCCCAAGGACTCCCGCGTGAGGCGGGCAATCTCACCACGCAACTCGAGTGCTACGCGCCCCCACGCATCCGGGCGGACCTCAATCTCCGCCCAGTCCACGGCTTCCTCTGCGATGACCGGCGGGTGCGCGTAGAGCGCTTGCGACCACGCCTTAATGAAGGCCTCCTTCGCCGCCCAGCGCCCCGCCAGGTGCTGCGCGCGGGCAGCACCGCTCAGCCCCCGGGCCTGCGCCACGCGCAATTCGGAGGCGCTGAAAACCTGCGCGAAGCGCGTGCCGGGAAGCTCCAGCTGCTGGGCAAAGGACGGGATGTGCACCAGGTCGGTGCCCACGCTCACGCCACTTTTTGTCATGCGGGCAAGCTTAGCGTGCCAGCTCCTGCTTGAGCTCCTCCAGCTCGTCGCCGCCCGCCATCCACTGGGTCAGCTCCGGCAACGTGACCTCCTCCTTGGAGGCGTCCAGCGACATCTGCCCCACCGTGAGCACGATGAAGTGATCGCCCACGAAGTAGGCGTGCTGCGGGTTGTGCGTAATGAAGACCACGCCCATGCCGCGTTCGCGGGCGGCGTCGATAAAGCGCAGCACCATGCCCGACTGCTTCACTCCGAGTGCTGCGGTGGGCTCGTCCAGGATGATGTAGCGCGCGCCGAAGTAGATGGCGCGGGCAATCGCCACCACCTGGCGCTGGCCGCCGGAGAGCGCGGAGAGTTCCACGGAGACGTCGCCAAGCTCAATGCCCATTTCGGACAGCTGCTCGTGCGTAATGCGCTTCATCTCTTCCTCACGCAAGCTCCCCAGCGCCCCGGTAAGTTCCTGGCCCAGGAAGAAGTTGCGCCACACCGACAGCGAGGGAACCAGCGCCAAATCCTGGTACACGGTGGCGATACCGGCGTCGAGGGAATCGCGGGGGCTGGTGAAGTTCACCTCTTCCCCATCGACGGTGATGGTGCCACCGGTGGGCTGGTTAAGTCCGGCCAGAATCTTGATCAGCGTGGACTTGCCCGCGCCGTTATCACCCAGCACGCAGGTCACCGCGCCCTCTTTCACAGAAAGGTTGATGCCGCGCAGGGCGTGGAAGTTGCCGAAGGTTTGGGAAATATCGTGCAGCTCAATCATGGTTATCGCTTCCTCGTAAAGTTGGCCACCGAGGTGTTCGTCAGCACGGCGAAGAGCAGCATGGCGCCGAGGAAGAACTTGAACCAGTCGGGGTTCCAGCCGGCGTACACGATGCCCTGGTTGGTCATGCCGAAGATGAGCGCGCCGATGGCGGTGCCCACCGCGGTGCCGCGCCCGCCGGTCATGGAGCAGCCACCGATGACCGCGGCGATGATGTAGAGGAACTCGTTACCAATGCCTTGGCCGGCCTGGATGGAGTCGAAAGCAAAGAGGGTGTGCATGCCCACGAACCACGCCGCGAAGCCGACGAGCATGAACAGCGCCACCTTGACGCGGCGCACGGGAACGCCGACGGCGCGGGCGGCTTCATCATCGCCGCCGACAGCAAAAATCCAGTTGCCCCAGCGCGTCTTGTACAGCACCCACGAGGCAATGGCGACAAAGAGGATCCACCAGATGACGGTGGCGCGGATGCTCAAACCACCGATGTGGATGGTGCCGGCAAAAATGACGCGGGCGGAGCCGAACCCCTCCATGTCAGCGATGGTCGGGGTGGCCACCTGGCCGGTCACCAGCTTGGTAATCGCCAGGTTAAGGCCCTGCAGCATGAGGAAAGCCGCCAGCGTAATAAGGAAGGAGTCAATCTTTGTGCGCACCACAAGGAAGCCGTTGAGCGCACCGATGGCCAGCGCGGTCAGCAGGGATAGGCCCACGCCCACCCACGAGTTGAGGTGGAAGTTGTAGTTGAGCATGGTGGCCACGAGCGCCGCGGACGTCACCGCCACACCGGAGGACAGATCAAACTCATTACCAATCATGAGCAGGCCCACCGCCAACGCCACGATGCCCAGCGTGGAGCTGGCGTAGAGCACCGTGGAGAAAGCCTCAACCGAGCGGAAGGCGGGCGCCACGATCATGAAGAGGACGAAGATGACCACCGCGCCGAGCAGGCTGGCCAGCTCCGGGCGGCGGATGAGGCGCGCGAAGCCGCTGCGGCGGGTCAGACGGGTATCGGAAGGGCTGGATAGCGCCTCGTCGGATGCAGTCGTGGTTTCGCTCATCGCAGACCTTCCTTAGCGGATTCGGAGATGATGTCCACGTTGGTGGAATCCACGAAGGAGGGGCCGGTATAAACCGGGCGGCCGCCGCCCATGGTGGATCCGTTGCGGTGCGCCAACCACAGCGAATCGACGGCGAGATAGCCCTGCATATAGGGCTGCTGGTCGACGGCCCACTGGATCCGCTTATCCGCGATGGCTCCGACAAGCTCGGCGTTGGTGTCGAAGGTGGAGACCTTGGCCTTGGAGGAGGCGTCGGCAACCGCGTCGGCGGAGCGCATAGCCACGGAGGCCTGCAGCGCCATGACCCAGTCGATGGAGGGATCCTGGCTCAGCTTCGCGTTAATGGTGGACTGCGCGGCGGTCAGATCCTTTCCGTTGACGTACAGGAGCTCAACCTTGCCGTTGTCCAGCCCCTTCTTCACGCCGGCGCAGCGCGACTCCTGCGAGGAGTTGCCTTGCTCGTGGATAACGCACAAGACGTGCTTGGCGCCCTCATCCTTGAGGCGCTCGCCGGCCTTGGTGCCGGCGACTTTTTCCTCTTGGCCGAAGAAGGCGCTCATGCCGTACTTCTGGTAATCATCCATGCCGGCGTTAAGCCCCACGGTCGGGATGCCGGCATCGGAAGCCTTCTTGGCCACAGGCCCGATCGCACCAGAGTTGGGCATGGTCACGGCGATGCCATCCACGCCGGAGTCGATGGCGGACTGCACCAGGTTTGCCTGGTTGGGCGCTTCCGGATCGGAGGAATAGCGCAGCTCGATATTGTCCTTGCGGGCGGCATCCTCCGCGCCCTTGCGCACGAGGTCCCAGTAGGTATCCCCCGGCGCGCCGTGGGAGATCATGGCGACGACAAGGCGCTCGGTGTCGACGCCACCGGCTAGCTCGCCGTCAGCGTCGGGGCGGGGCGCGCCACCGGTGGCCGAACATGCTGTAAGCACGGCGGCGGCAGCGACCGAGATGAGACCTAGCAGTGGTTTCTTAGCATTTTTCACCCTTGCATGGTGCCCCAGATTGGGGGACTTCTCCAACACGTCTGACCTGCTTCTTTATCGTTCCAGAGGGTACAAGCTGGGGATACTCCACGGTTTGCTACCCCCGTTGAGCCGTGCTTCCTCCCTCCGGATCCAGGGTGCCTCCGCGCAAGCGCGCGGACTCGCTTAGCAGCACTGCGGCCTCGCGTTCAGCTACCTCGGCGGCTGTGCCCGCCCCCAGGTTGCGGCTCACCGGCCGCTCGTACAGGGCGGGCCCGCCGCGCATGGCTTTTTCCAGGCGCCGCAAGCCACACCGCTCCCGCTCGGCGGCGGCTGAGCGCCATGCTTCGGCCTCGGCCTCACCCCGCTCACGAACCAGCGCGGCATAAAACGCACCCGGGTGCACGAGCGCGATGAGGGCGGAGACATGCCCGAATCCCAGGGAGGTCACCAAGCCGGCTTTCGGCGGGGTGCAGCGCAGGTCCAACGGTTGGCGCAGCCACACCAGGTGCGGGTGGCGGCGCAGCACGGGGTCAACGCAATCAAGCGAACGGTTCGGCGGAAGGACTCCACTACGCAACACCTGAGTCAGACCGATGAGCTGGAAGGCGGCGGCACCGCCCTTGGCGTGCCCGGTCAGGCTCTTCTGCGAAACCACATACAGCGGGTTGCCGGGGCTGCGGCCGAGTGCGGCGGCGATGCGCTCGTGCAGATCCGATTCGTTGGGGTCGTTGGCGTTGGTGGACGTATCGTGCTTCGACACCACCGCAATATCGTCCGCGCCCACGCCGAGGGCCTTCAGCGAGCGGGCCAGGCGGGAGTCCTGCCCACCCCGCGCCGCCGAGAGCGCGCCCAGGCCCGGCGCGGGGATGGAGGTGTGCGCGCCGTCGGCGAAGGACTCGGCAAAGCCCACCACGCCAAGCACCGGCAACCCCATCTCGGCCGCAAAGGTTCCCCGCGCAAGCAGGATGGTTCCGCCGCCTTCGGATTCCACGAAGCCGCCGCGGCGGCGGTCGTTAGCGCGGGAGAAGAACCGATGCTCAATCCCCTTCGCCGCCATCTCCGCGCTATCGGCCGTGGCCGCCATGTCCCCGAACCCGGTGATTCCCTCAATCGACAGGGCGTCGATGCCGCCGGCCACGACGAAGTCCGCTTTGCGCAGGCGCAGCTTGTCGACGCCCTCCTCCACCGACACTGCCGCCGTGGCACAGGCGGCCACGGGGTGCACCATCTGGCCATAGCCGCCGACATAGGACTGCATCACGTGCGCGGCAATGACGTTGGGCAGTGCTTCCTGGAGGATGTCATTGGGCCGCGGCTGGGCCAAGAGCTTATCGACGTACAGCGAGCGCAGCGCCTCCTGGCCTGCCATGCCGGTTCCCTGGGTGGAGCTCACGCGCGCCGGGTGGATGTGGGCTAAGAGCTCGGCGGGGCTAAAGCCCGCTGACAGGAAGGCCTCCACAGCGCACACGAGGTTCCACAGGGCGAGGCGGTCGAGGTTATCCACCATGTCCGCGGGGATGCCGTAGACCTGTGGGTCGAAGCCCTCCGGAATCTGGCCGCCCACAAAGCGGGTCATGGCCACGCGGCGCGGTACGCGCACCGACGAGCCCGCGGCCCGGGTGACCTGCCATTCATCCTCACCGGTCGCATCAGTGACGCGGCGCAGCGTAGTGCCCTCGCAGCTGTCGACGAAGCTGCGCGCCGTCTCTTCGTCCTGCACAGTGAAGCTCAGTGGCTTCTCCAAGTAGATGGTGGTCAGCTCGGGCGCGAGGTTATCCACCATGGGCAGGTGCGGGCCGAAGTCATCGTGGAAGCGACGCACACCAATCCCGGCGAGGACCTCGTCGTGGAAGCGCGCGTAGACGTCTTCCTCAGCTAACTCTTCTCCTTCGGACGTCAGCCACCCGGCTGTGCGCTCATCCCAGCTGATGAGCCCGCGGCTCCACGCCAGCTCCAGCACTCCAGCAGCAGACAGGTCCCCGCCGACCTCCGCCTCAAAGCGAGTACGCGATGAACCCAGCGGGCCGAGCTCGCCGGCCCCGACGATGACCACCATGTCCTCGAGGGACTGCGTCACGCCGCTGAAGTCTGGGCTGGTCCACTCCATAGACCTCAGTACGTTCGGCAGGGCCTTCGCCGTTCGCGGCGCCTTCCCTTCGCACAAACTACCGGCTACGCGCGATGCGTCGCTGTTCTCGGGTTGCGCCGCGCGGGCCAGCTCCGCCAAGTCCAGCTCAGCCTCGGCCAGCCCGCCAGTGAGGTCCACGCTCAGCGGCGCCTGTGCTGCTTCGGCGCGGATGCGAGGGGAGGCGGTGGCGTCGATAAGCTGCACCGCCATTTCCTTCGCCGAGAAGGTCCGCACGCCGCGGGCCTCCACCTGCTCAACCAATGGGTCGTTGCCGCCCATCAGCCCGGTGCCGCGCACCCACCCGATCTGGGCATGCACCAGCGAGGTGCGCGCGCCCCAACTGGATTGCTCGGAAGACCAGCGGTTAACCAATGCATCGAGGGCCGCCTTGGCCTCGCCATAAGCGCCATCGCCGCCGAAGCGCCCGCGGTTGGGCGAGCCCGGAAGCACCACGTGCAGCCGGTGGCCAACATGTGTATCCGCGCCTACGCCGGACAGCGACGCGATGAGCTTCTCCACCGACCACAGCAGCAGACGCATCTGGGACTCCGCCCCTGCCCCGGCATCCGCAAGAGTGCCGGCGACACGCGGCGCGGCGAAGGGGAAGAGCAGATCCGGCACGTAAGCAGGCTTGAGCTGCACAGACTTTCCACCGACGGTGGCGGTGCGCTCCGCCGCAATCCATTCCGCAAGCGCGTCCACGTCCGCGAAGGAATTAAGGTTCGCCGGAACAACCCATAGTGCTGCCGCGCCGACGGCACGGCTGCGATAGAGCTCCTTATAGAACTCGAGGCGCTCGTGGCTTAGTTGGGAAGTCGTCGCAATCACGGTCGCGCCTTCCGCGAGCAGCTCACCGATGAGCTCTGCGGCAATCGAACCCGGCGAGCCACCCGTCACCACGGCCACCTGCCCGGCGAAGAGCAATCCATTCGCCGGGGTGCGGGCATCGCGGGCTAGGTCCTCATAGCCGAAGTGCTCAGCCAGGAGCGCCACCTCCTCGCCGGCGCCCAGCACGTCCAGCTCGGGCTCTGCTTCCCCGGCGGCGGCCGCGCGGGCGATGTCCTCGCGGGCGGTGGCCCAGAGGTCGTCGAGAAGCACTGCCTTGCGCGCATCGAAAGCGGGGGCGACCTGGCGCTGCCAGTCCGGGCCGAGCTCCGCTGCAACGAGCTGCTCCAGCTCCGTGTGCGAAGCGCTGTCCCCCTGCTCAGTCGCGGTCTCCTCGCGCCCCAAGGCGGCGAGTGCGGCGCGGGCGGAGTCCTCCAGCGCCGCTTCAAGGCGCTCGGTATAAGTGCGCACCGCCTCCGGGTCCACGGTCTCGTGTGGCGTTAGAGCAACGGCCTTCTGCAACGAGACTCCTTCGCGCTCGCCGGCGGCGTTCACGGAGGCGTCGATGAGCGCATCGAGCTCAGCAACCGACGCCACACCGGTCATGGGCAAGCTGGCCAGCTCCCCGCCGCGCAGCGACGAACCCTCGCGCGTGCCCAAGACCAGCTGTGCAATAGCGCGATCGGCCCAGCCCGAGCCCAATCCCCAGGTATTGCTCACGCGCTCCGCCACGTAGCTCGGCTTCTTGCCCGCAGGCCCGGTCAGCCGGGTAAGCGCCTGCGCGACGTGCTCCGCGAGGACCTCCCCAAACGTTGCGTAGCCCGGTGCGCGCTGCGCCACGCTCTCCGCCAGCTGCGAGATGGGTGCGTCCGCGGCATTCTCGATGGCGCTGATACCGAACTCCACGCCGAGGTCAACGAGCAACTGGTTGCGGCGGGAGGACACGCCTTCCACGAGGGTTTCGATGGAATCGGTCGCCGCCATCTGATCAGGCCGGACCTTCGTCCACAGCGCGATGAGCATCTCGAGGGCCTGGTGCACGCTGAGCGGAAGATCCTCGACGGCGGCTGGGGCCTCCTCGCGCGGGGCGTGCACGGAGTCTTCCCGGTGTGCGCTCTCGGATGGCTGCCTCGACTCAGGCTCATCTGCCTGTGCTTCGACGGCGTCCGCAGAATCCTGCGCTGCTGACTCGGGTGCCGTCTCGGCGTCTTCGGCAAAGACCCGCCCACGGTCGCGCTCGTAGTTGAGTACCTCAATGCCTGTGCTGCCCGCATACTGGGGAAGCCGCAGGGTTTGGCCCAGCATGTTGGTCAGCGTGGGCGCGGTGCCAACGCCAACCTCGATGAAACGCTCCACGCCGAGCCCACCAAGGAGCAGGTCCTGGGTCTCTATCCAGCGCACTGGGGAGGCAAACTGCCAGGCCAAAAGCTCGATGAGCAGGGTTCGGCCAAGACGCGCCGGGCATGCCATGGCGCCATCGAAATCCGCCAGGATCTCCTCGATAGGCTCCGAGTCCACCACTTCTGCGATGGACTCCACGAACTCGCGGCTCAGCGCGAAGGGCCGCGCCACGAGGTTAGGAATATAGCGCCCCACCAGCACGTCGAGGTTGATTTCTTCAGGGATGAGTGCATTGAGGTGGGCGCGGAAATCCGCCACGCCGCCCTCTAAGCGGGAGGAGTGGAAGGGCACGTCAATCCCCGGGATGGGGATGACGGCGCGTTGCCCGGGGGCGCGGTGCTCGGCGTCGCTCGCCAGCGCATCCAGGCCCGCCTTCGTCCCGGCGACCGCGTATTGACGCCCGGCAATATTGTGGTTGACCACTTCGAGGAACTCACCCGTCTCCGCGGCCATGCGGGCGACATGGGCGAAGGCCTCGCTCGCGCTCATCTTCATCTTGTGCGGGCGCAGCGCCGCCAAACCATAGAGGGACTGGCCAGCGGAATCGCGCTCGACCAGTCGGTGCATGGTCAGCCCGCGGACATAAACGATGTCCAGGACCGCCTCCAGCGACAGGACCTCGGCATAGGCAGCCAAAGCGTTGTACTCGCCCACCGAGTGGCCAGCGAAGAAGGCACTGTCTTCGAGGACCCCAGCTTCCTTGAGTGCTGCGATCTGTGCGCAGCCCAGCGTCGCCATGGCCACCTGCGTGAACTGCGTCAGGTAGAGCACCCCGTCCGGGTGCGTGAAGGTCTCACCACCCACCACCACGGTGTCGGGGTTGTGGCGGACAATCTCCAGGATGGAGAAGCTCAAGCTCTGCCGCGTGTGCTTGTCCGCGCACTCCCACACCGCGCGCGCTGCTGCGGATTCCGCATAGTCCTTCATCCCCATCCCCGGGGACTGGATGCCCTGGCCGGGGAAGGCATAGAAGGTAATCGGGCTGTTCATCGTCGCTCGCGCCTGCAGCACCGGCACGCCCTGGCTGGTGGCGGTCACGCTGCGGACCTCACCGTAGCCGCACCGCTTGTCGACGCCCACCCGTTCCACCTCGAACTCCACCTCACTGCCCGGCAGCACGGGTGCAAACCAGGTAGCGGACCACTCGAGGACGCGGGCGCCGTCAAAAGCCGCGGCCGCCTGTGCGAGTGCTGAGGTCCACATGCCGTGGACGATGGGGCCTTCCCGATGCCCCGCCAATGCCGCCGCGTTCGATGACAGGTGGATGGGGTTCCTATCCCCCGTGACCACGGCGAAAGGCAGCAAGGACTCCGGTGCCACCACGCTGATGCGGTGGCGGAACGAGCGCGGAGTCTCACGGACCGATGTCTCTGCTGTCTCTGCCCCGCTTTCTTGTGCACCATAAGTTGCGGCGCCCACGGTCTCGAGCGCGGCGTCACCGCGGCGCCCGGTGATAAGGAAGCGCTCGTGCATCTGCGCGAATTCATGTTCTTCTCCGCGCACGGCTGCAGTCACGCCGACAGAAACGTCGACTACGCGCCCCGACGGTGTATCGCGAACGTGTTTCAGTTCTGCGGTGTAGCTCAGTGCCAAGGGCTCAGCGCCTGGGGCTGCGCTAGTGAGAAACAGCTCCCAGGTATCTGGTTTGAGGCTCAGCGTGTGCTCGAGGTGGACCAGGTCGAGAAAGCCCTCCACCACCGGCTCCCCGGACGCCGCATGGGCACCGGCCAGCACGGCGAAGGTGGCCGGCCAGGCGGGGCCGACGAGGACATCGGGCGAGACAGTAGCGCTCGTCTCCCCGCTGGTCACCGCGCTGTAGTGGGCGATGTTGGTGGTGCTGAGGTGAGCGCTGACCGTCGCCGCAGTCCCAGAGCCTGCGTTTGGTAGGTCACCGCCGACAGCCTGGCGCAGCAGCTCCCGCATGGCGGTCTCGGCATCCTCGACCCTAACGAGTGGTGAGGCACCCGGAATGCTCGGCGGAGTAATGCGAACGCGCAGATCAGCTCCGGAATGGAACGGAACGGTCAACCACATGGCCTCCTCGCCCGCAGCTTCCAGCTCGGCGCCATCAATCCCAAGGCCCAGCGGGTTGGGCTGCTCGCGCCCGGCCCAATTCAGGCTCGGGGCGCGGCGGATGAGCTCTTCGTCGCTCATGTTGAGCTCGTTCGCAAGCCCCTCGTCGAGCTCTTCGTCGGAGGCGTCGAGAAGCGCAAGCGCCGCCTGCTCGAAGCGGTCGAGTATCTGTGCCACCGGCTCGTTGGCCTGCGTGATTCCCTCAACGGCTGACGTGCCGGGGATGATGCAAACCTCGTCGGCCTCGTAATGCTCATCGTGCGCCTGCCACAAGGTATCGCGGCGCCAGCGGCGGCGTACGTCAGCATCGATGACCGGCACAAAGTTTGCGGGTTTGCCCGGACCATCCACGAGCTGAATGAACCACGCGGCGTCGGTCGGGTGCAGCGCCGCGTCACCGTAGAGTTCGCTTAGCTGAGCAACTGCCTCGGCAGGGTTCTCGCGATCAACCTCAACGCGCAGCTCGATCTCGCCGTGATCGGTCGGGTGAAGGCGGGCTTCGGCGCGAGCCACCATGCTCGTAAATCGCCTCAACCAGGATTCATCAACCCAGCCGTCCAGGTAGGACAGCTCAAGGTAGCGCTGGAGCCACTCGGCATAGGTCATCTCATCGAGGTCCCCGAAGTAGGGCTTGCACGTGCGCCCGATGGCCTCAATGATTTCCGCGTGGCGGGTCTCCACGGCCGCAACATCACCGGCCACCTCATCCAGAAGGCGCCCGGCGCGAGCGAAAGAGTTATCCAGCTCATGGATGTCCGCGCCCAGGTCCGAGCGGCCCGACACAACGTCACTGCTGCGCGCGGCGACAAGAGCCTGCTTCACCGCCTCGGATGCGGTGGATTCCTTCGCTGCTATGACAGCGGTGCCCACCATGATGGCGTCGACTGGCGCTGCGGGCAGGCCGAAGCGTTGCGCCCACGTGCCCAGGAGGTACTCCGCGCCACGCGCCGGGGTGCCGATTCCCCCGCCAACGGCGAGGAGGACATTGTCGCGCTCACGGATCCGCGGGTAGGAGGCGGCCAGAACATCATCGAGGTCCTCGAGAGAATGGTGGCCGCCGGCCGCGCTACCTTCCAGCTGCATGATGACGGTGGTCTCGGGGAGAGCATCGGCGATACGGAGCACCTCCTCCACCTGCGCCGAAGTTCCCGGCTTGAAGGCGACCCAAGGGATGTTTGCCCCGTGGAGCTTCTCCACCAGCTCCACGGCCTCCTCCACAGGAGGAATGCCGGCGGAAATCACCACGCCATTGATGGGCATTCCTGCGGCACGCGCTCGCAGAATCGAGTTTGGCCCCTCAATCTGGCGGCGCCACTGGGAAGCCGCAAGGTACAGCGCATTGAACTGGGCGTTCACCCCTGGCTTTAGCAGCCGGCGCAGGGTATGCAGGTTCTCCTGCAGGATGTCATCGGTGTGCTGACCCCCGCCGGCCAGCTCCGCCCAGTGCCCGGCGTTGGCCGCTGCGGCAACAATGCCCGGGTCCACCGTGGTGGGGGTCATCCCGGGGAGCATGACCGGTGAGTATCCGGTGGTCTGCGTAAAGGCAGTCACCAGACGCCCGTCCGCCACGCGCGGTGCCCACTCGGACCACGCGCGAGGCAAAATGGGTGCGCGGCCCGGCTCCACGAGCTGGGCCAACCCTTCCGATGCAGCGACGGCCAGCGTGCCTACACCGCGCCCGGCGACGATTTCCCGAGTCAGCAGCTCCACCCCGCGGGCGGGCCCGATTTCCAGAATCCAACGCGCCCCGGCCTGAAGCGCTATGTCAACGCGCTCGGGCCAATCCACGTAATCGGTCAATACTGCCCGCGCGAGCTGCGCGGCGGATTCGGGTTCCAGTCCGATCCGAGCTGCCCAGCTTTCCACCTGGTCCACCGCACACTGCATGGTGGGATGATGGAAAGCAGCTGACACGTCAAGGTCGGAAACGGTAACTGCGGCGGACTTCCCTTCCCGCCCTTCTTTAAGGGCCGAGCTCTCCTGGAGCGCGGTCTTCACCCGGGAAAGCTCAGCCGGTGTTCCGACGATGACGAAGCGCCCCCGCCCGTTATCGAGTCCGATGTGGGCGCCGGCGTCGAGTAGTTGCTGCTTCGTCGCGCCGGTCACCGCCGCCATGGGCGCGCCCTGCGGGGTGCGGACCAGCCCAGCACTGCGTGCGGTTGTCTCCAGAGCCGCGCCGATGAGGCGTGCCAGCGCCAGAGCCTCGGCTGGGCTCATGCGTCCCTCAACGACCGCCGCAGCAAGCACGCCCTGGGAGTGGCCAATGTTGGTGACGGCATCCTCGAGTTCAATTCCGTGTGCACGCAGCGATTCGAGGACAGCCAACTGCGCGGTGAGGATGCCGGGGGTGGAAAGCGAGGCGTCGGCAAGCGCGTGCGCCCACGCCGGTTCCTCGTCTGCCCAGGCCAGAGGCGCAAACCCGTGCGGTGTGGAAGGCAGAAGTTCCTCCTCCAGCGGGGCAAGGAGTTCCTCGGCCGCGGAGAGGAACGCCGCTATCTTGGGTCGGACGCCGGTGGCGAGGGCATCGCGCAACGTCGGCAGCCAGGCATAGCCCTGACCGGAGAAAGACAGCGCAAAGGGCTCGGAGCCCAAGCGCGCGGACAAAGGCGACAAAGGCGCAGAGACGTGAAAATCAGACACCCGCACTACTCCCCCAAGGTGTGGGCGACGAGTTGAACCGCCTCTTCGAGGGAAGACTGGGTCTTCGGCTCAGGCGCATCACAAAAGACCTGGCAGGCGTGGTCCGGGACAACCTCGGCCGAGCGCGTCAGACCGCGTTCAGCGAGGTACTCGTCAAAGAACATATCGATACTCATACCGTGTGCCGATTCTACCCACTAGGATCAATGCGTCATGGCCTCTCGTACCCCGTTCTTCATCGCCGCGCTGCTCAACGCCGCGGTAGCAGTACTAGTGGCCATCGGCCTTATCCTCCCCGCCCCAACCGAACCTACGCCCGAGCGGCCCAAGGCCACTGAGACAGCGGCACCCACGCAGGAAGGCCCAGCAGAAGAACAAGCCGAAGAGGCCACACCCGCGCCAAGCATTGCGCCGGACATCGCCGAAGCGCTCGCCGCTTTAGATTCCTTGGAGGTCAAAGGCCGCGCGCCCAGGACCGGCTATGAGCGCGAAGAGTTTGGCCAGGCGTGGTCCGATGACGTCACCGTGGAGTTCGGCCACAATGGCTGCGATACCCGCAATGACATCCTTCGCAGGGACTTGGATCCGGAGAGCCTCGTTCTCAAGGAAGGCACCCACGACTGCGTGGCACTTTCCGGCACCTTGCACGATCCCTATTCGGGCCAGGACATTGAGTTCCAGCGCGGGGCGCAGACATCACGTGCGGTACAGATCGATCACGTTGTGCCGCTTGCCGACGCCTGGCAGAAAGGCGCCCAGCAATGGTCACCAGAAAAGCGCCGCGACTTTGCTAATGATCCCCGCAACCTCCTCGCCGTCGATGGTCCCCTCAACCAGCAAAAAGGCGCTGGCGATGCCGCCACGTGGTTGCCGCCCAACAAAGGATTTCGCTGTGAGTATGCACGCCGCATCGTAGAGGTGAAGGCGGCCTATGAAATCTGGGTCACGGCAGCGGAGAAGGATGCACTTCGTCAGCTACTGAATGCTTGCTGAGTATTCTTACCCCCTTTAGATGCCCTGATACCCCTCCCGCTACCCCCGAAATTATGCGCATAATATTCACTCACCCCTAAACGGTTATGCAGGGTTTTCGGCGGCGGGAACCTTGGTGCGCACTGCACCTACATTCCTCACGCCCGATAATTTCTATAGACCTATTAATATGTAATAAATGCAACCTACGGACGTGCAGGTGATACCCCTCATGAAACAAAAACAATAAATCTTTCCCTCCTGTCTCACATTTCTTTTAATATGTGACACAGAACCTAGCCTGAGGTCTAGGTCACATGGATGCCGTGAGGTTTCACGGCCGCCATACTTCCCAAACCCGTTGAGACCACACCCTGCGAAGGAATAGTGATGTTCAAGTACATCATCAAGAAGACCGCCAGCTGGCTGGTAGTCATCTTCCTCGCGACTAATATCGCGTACCTCCTGGCCGCAACCTTCCTTGATCCCCGATCAAATTATGTCGGCCGCAACCCACCGCTCGGGCCGGAAGAAATCGGCCGAATTCTCACGCCACTCGGCCTCAACCCGGAGACCCCGCTCCTTGAGCGTTGGTGGGGATGGCTGTCCAACATCATCTTCCACTGGGACTGGGGTACCTCCCCTCTCGGTGACCCGGTCAGCGCACAAATCGGGCACCGCGCGCTCGTCTCGGCACAGCTGCTGCTCGTGGCCACGATTCTCTCCGTCGTCATCGGCGTCGCCCTCGGCGTCTACACCGCCTCCCGCCAGTACAAGGCGGCCGACCGCTTTTGGCAGGGCGTCTCCATCATCACGATGAACACGCACGTCGTCGTGGCCTCCATCTTGGTCGTCGCCGGTGGTCTGTGGATCAACCGCGTCACCGGACACCGCGTGGTCTACGTAACGGGTGCCTCCAGCCTCGGCGTCGAAGGCTTCTTCCCCAAGCTGCTGGATATGGCGCAACACCTCATCTTGCCGTCCATCTCGCTCATCATCATCAGCTACGCCGGCTACCACATGATGCAGCGCACCTTGCTGCTGGATAACTTGAACGCCGACTACGTGCGCACCGCCCGAGCCAAGGGCCTGACGCGCTCCCAGGCCATCCGCAAGCACGCCCTGCGCACCTCCATCATTCCGGTCGCAACCTCCGTAGCCTTCTCCGTTCCCGGAATCTTTACCGGCGCCATCATGACGGAAACCATCTTCGCGTGGAAGGGCATGGGCCAGTACTTCATCGAAACCATCAGCCGCAACGACGTCAACGGCACCACCGCCGTCGCCGCCTTCGGTGCCGTCATGATTGCTTTCTCTGCAATCCTGGCTGACCTCGTCGTCGTCGCCCTCGATCCGCGAGTAAGGGTGAGCTAAATGTCTCCAGAAAAGAAATCTACGTCGCCACGCTCCGAAGCGCGCCACACCGAGCGCCACCGCCGCAACGACCTCGCTATCGATACGGCAGCTGATAACCTCGGCGTGCGCCCGCATGCCGCCACTGCGGACTTTTCACCGCAGACCGAACCCAACGCACAATCCGCGCTCGGCTCCGGCGTCGACGTCGATGACGCGCAGCGCAAGCAATTCTCCAGCAGTGATTTCCGCGGCACCTCCAAACTCAAGCTGTACGTTCGCCGCTTCTTCCGCAACAAGGCGGCTGCCGTCGGCCTCGTTATCTTCCTACTGCTTACCTTGCTCTCCATTTTCGGCAGCTACCTCACCCCGTGGTCCTTCGACGAGCCGGACTTCTTCAACCTCTCCACCGGGCCTTCCCCGGAGCACTGGTTCGGAACCACGGACTCTGGAAACGATCTCTTTGCGCAGACCGTCCACGGCTTGGGCCGCTCGCTGATCATCGCACTCATCGTCTCGTTGGCCTCTACCCTGCTGTCCGCCTTCATCGGCGCGGCCGCGGCCATGTACGGCGGCGCGGTGGAAAAGGTCATCCTGGCAGTCATTCACTTCTTGCTGGCCATCCCGACCTTCCTGCTCATCGCCCTGGTGGTTTCTGATTCCGGCGGTGACTGGAAGCTGCTCATCGTGGTGCTCATCGCCTTCGGCTGGATGTACCCGGCGCGCGTCATCTGGGCCATGGCGCTCAGCGTGCGCGAGAACGACTATGTCCGCGCCGCCGACTACATGGGAGTCTCGCGTCTGCGCACCATCTTCCGCCACGTGGTTCCCAATATCGGCTCGCTGCTCATCATCCAGGCGGCCCTGGGCGTGGTGTCCACCATCATGTCGGAGACCGCGCTGTCCTTCCTGGGCTTGGGCGTGAAGCTTCCCGACGTCTCCCTGGGCACCCTCCTGGCCGGCGGCGCCAACGCCGTTGAGGCCTCGCCCTGGCTCTTCTACTTCCCCGCAGGCATCCTCACGCTGCTGACCGTCTCCATGGCGTTCATCGCCGACGGCCTGCGCGATGCCATTGACCCCAACTCGAACTCCGGAGGCCGAGCATGACCCCGCAGAATACTGCACACACGGCCAACGCCGACCCGGCCAGCCGCGCCACCGACCCCACTTCATCCACCGAGCCGGTGCTGTCCGTGCGCAACCTCACCGTCACCTTCCCCTCGGAGGCCGGCTCCGTCCACGCAGTGCGCGGCGTCGACTTCGACCTCATGCCGGGGCGCACCCTGGCGATTGTGGGCGAGTCCGGCTCCGGTAAGTCCGTGACCTCTTTGGCCGTCATGGGCCTGCTGCCCGACTACGCCAAGGTGGAAGGCTCCGTGGTCTATGCCGGCACCGAGCTCATTGGCAAGTCCGACAAGGAAATGTCGAAGATCCGCGGCAAGGATATCGCCATGATCTTCCAGGATCCTCTCTCCTCCCTGACCCCGGTGTTCTCCATCGGTGACCAGCTCATCGAGGCTATCCAAACCCACCGCGATGTCTCTAAAAAGGAAGCGGAGAAAGAGGCCATTCGCCTGCTCGAACTCGTCGGCATCCCAGAGGCGGAGAAGCGCGTGAAGTCATTCCCGCACGAATTCTCCGGCGGCATGCGCCAGCGCGTGGTCATCGCTATTGCCATGGCCAACAACCCGCGCGTCATCATCGCCGACGAGCCCACCACGGCCCTCGACGTCACCATCCAGGCCCAGATCCTGGAGGTCCTCAAGGTAGCCCAGCGCGAAACGGGTGCCGCAGTCATCATGATTACCCACGACATGGGTGTGGTCGCCGGCACGGCCGACGACGTCCTGGTCATGTACGCCGGCCGACCGGTGGAGCTGGGTGATGTCGACACCATCTTCAACAACCCCAAGATGCCCTATACCGTGGGCCTTCTCGGGTCGACGCCGCGCGTGGACAAGGCCACCGACGAACCACTGACCCCCATCGTGGGTACCCCGCCGCAGCTTATCGACGTCGCTGCCGAATGCCCCTTCGCGGACCGCTGCCCAGTGGTGAAGGATGAGTGCCGAACCCTGGAACCGGAGCTGCGCGCGCTTGACGACGTCCCCGGGCACTTCGCCTCCTGCCTGCGCTCCGATGAGATCAAGGACGGCACCATCGGCGGCGAGCGCATGTACCCGTTGCCGAAGATTTCCGCCGATACCTTGGGCGATACTCCCTACGAGCAGCGGCCGGTTACCTTGGAGGTCAAGAACCTGGTCAAGGACTTCCCTCTTATCAAGGGAGCGATTCTCAAGCGCCGCGTCGGCACAGTACACGCGGTCAAGAACGTCAGCTTCGATGTCCACCAGGGCGAGTGCTTCGCCATCGTGGGCGAGTCCGGCTCCGGCAAGACCACCACCCTGCTGGAAATCATGGACCTTAACCCGCCGGAGGGCTCCACCATCGTGGTCAACGGCACCAACACCTCCGGTTTGAGCGCGTCCGCGCGCCGGAAGCTGCGCAAGGATATCCAAATCGTCTTCCAGGACCCGATGAGCTCGCTCAACCCGCGCATGACCATTCGTGAGATCATCGCTGAGCCGCTGGAGTCGCTGGGGTACGAGGGGGACGTCGGCCAGCGCGTGGCTGAGCTGATGCAGCTCGTCGGCCTCGAATCCCACCAGGTGGATCGCTTCCCCGGACACTTCTCCGGCGGACAGCGCCAGCGCATCGGCCTGGCCCGTGCTCTGGCCACCAACCCCTCCATCGTGGTCCTCGACGAGCCTGTCTCCGCACTCGATGTGTCCATCCAGGCCGGCATCATCAACCTGCTGCACGACCTGAAGAACCGCCTGGGCATCTCCCTGGTCTTCGTGGCCCACGACCTCTCCGTGGTGCGCCACCTCTCCGACAAGGTCGCCGTGATGTACAAGGGCGACTTCGTGGAATACGGCCCCACGGACGAGGTCTTCGACAACCCGCAACACGCCTATACCCGCGCGCTGCTCTCCGCCATCCCGGTGCCGGATCCAGCCGTGGAACGTGACCGGGTGCGCGAGATTTACCAGCCCGCCGAAACCCCGGCTTAGCAAGACTTATAACTAAATACTCACCTTTGTCTCCATGTTTCCTCTCGAAAGGACACACATATGAATATGAAGCTCCGCAGGACCGCCCTCGCAGTGGTCACCGCCTCTGCCCTCATTCTCACCGGCTGCGCCTCCGATGGCGCCTCCGGTTCCGATGGATCAGGGAATTCCGCCTCCGGCGAAAAGCTCGACGTCAAGCTGGACGGCTCCTATAACCCTAAGGACCGCTCCGAGCTCAAGGAGGGTGGCGAGCTGCGCTTGGCTATCGACGAGATCTCCCAGCAGCAGAACACCTTCCAGGCCGACGCCACCTCATACACCCTGAGCCTGTGGAAGTACTACAACCCGCAAATTGGCCTCTTCGATGGCGCGGGGGAGTTCCACGTCAACAATGACTACATCACCGACGTCAAAGACGAAGAAAAGGACGGAAAGACTGTCGTCACCTTCACCATCCACGAGAAGGCGCAGTACAACGACGGCACCCCGATTGACTGGAAATCCTTTGAGAACACGTGGAAGTTCAACAACGGTGAGAACAAGGACGTCAACGTTAGCGCCACCGACGGCTACGAGCTCATCGAGTCCGTCAAGCCGGGTGAGAACGACAAGCAGGCCGTCATCACCTTTAAACAGGCCTATCCGTGGTGGCAGGGTCTGTTCAACGTCCTGCTCCCGCCACAGGTTGACTCCGCGGAGAAGTTCAACGAGGCCTACCTGGGCAAGGTCCACCCGGAGTGGGGTGCGGGCCCGTACAAGGTCGAAAGCGTCGACTTCAAGAACGGCAGCGCTACCTTCGTTCCGAACGAGAAGTGGTGGGGTGATAAGCCATTCCTAGACAAGGTGACCTACCGCCAGATGGAGGACCAGGCCTCAATCAACGCGTTCAAGGCCGGCGAAATTGACGCCACCGGCGTGGCCAACAAGGAACGCCTGGCGGCCGTAAAGGACATGCCAGACGTTGAAATTCGCACCGCCATGACCCCAGGCAAGAACCTGTACACGCTCAACTCCAAGAACGAGATTCTCTCTGATATCAAGGTGCGCGAAGCCATCATGACTGGCATCGACCGCGCCACGCTCTCCGGCATCCGCTTCAACGGACTCAACGGCTACACCGAGGACCTGCCAGGTTCCTTCAACCTCTACCAAACCCAGAAGGGCTACGAGGACAACGTCGGCGCAGTCATTTCTTTCGCTCCAGAGAAGGCCAAGTCGCTCCTCAATGAGGCCGGCTGGAAGGAAGGCGGCGACGGCATCCGCGAGAAGGACGGCAAGAAGCTGTCCATGCGCTACACGCTGCTGGGAGATTCTTCCATCAGCAAGGCCATGGCCACCGCCACCCAAAAGATGATGAAGGATATCGGCGTGGACCTGAAGGTGGAGGAACGCCCAGTCTCTGACTTCTCCGAGATCACCTCCAAGTACGACTTCGATATTCTGCCTATGGGTTTCTCCTCCGGCGATCCCTTCGGTGTCGCTTACTTCGGCCAGACCTATCGCACCGGCTCCCAGCTCAACCGCTCCGGCACGGGCACACCAGAACTGGACAAGAAGATCGACGAGCTATCCCAGATCGCTGACCCAGACGAGCAGATCAAAAAATCCAATGAGCTGGAGAAAGAGGCCCTTGCCCAGTACGGCATCATTCCTATCTTCAACGGCCCGACCATGGTTGCGACCCACCCCGATATCGCAAACTTCGGCGCCAACTCCTTCGCCGTCATCGAGGTGGAGAACATCGGCTACACCAAGTAAGTAACGGCCGCCTAGCACCACCCAAGGCAGCGAAAGAGGGCCTTCCCCAAGCGGGAAGGCCCTCTTTTTATGTGCTGAGCTTAGTCTTAAGCGCTGTGCTTAGTTATTGCCCTTGTTGAGCTGGTTGCGCAGCTGGTCAAAATAGTCGCGCGCGCTCTGCGGCTGGTTATTGCCCTGCGGCGGGGAAGGGAAGCTCGGAATCTGGCTAAAGCCCTGGCCCTGCTGCGGCGCGTTCTGCACCTGCTGCTGTGCTTGTTGCTGCGCGCGCTGCGCCTGCTCCATCATCTCAGCATCGCGGCGGGCGCGCTCGTCGCGCTCATGGCGCTCCTGCTCCTCGCGGCGGCGACGTGCAGCACCGGAATCCTCACGGCTGTGCTTGTTGTCGGACAGGGAAACCGACGGCTTCGGCGCTTCATTAATAGCGTTGGTGGACAGCAGTGCGTCGCGCATACCGCCGAAGAGATCCTGCATGCCGCCCGGATTAGACGGCATGTAGAGCACATTGGTGTGGGCGCGGTCGGCCACGTCTACCATGGCGTCGAGGTACTGGGAGACCAGCATGAGGGTCTCGGGGTTCTCTTGCACGCCGGCAGCACGCAGCAGCTCATACTGCTGAGCAATACCTTCGACGATCTCCTTACGCTGGTCAGCCACACCGCGGCCCTGCAGCTTCTTGGCCTCGGCCGCACCTTCGGCCTCCTTGACCACGCGGATCTTCTCGGCCTCTGCCTGGGCAACGGCTGCCTCGCGCTCACGCTGTGCGGCGTTAATGGAGTTCATGGACTCGCGCACGCGGGCATCCGGGCGGATATCGGTGACCAGGGTATTGACAAAGTTCCAGCCGTAGGCGGCCATGTTATCGCGCAGGGACATCGCCACGTTGCGGGCGATGGTGTCCTTGGAGGAGAAGGAATCATCCAAGTCCATGTTGGCAACCGAAGAACGGACATTGTCCTGAACATAAGCCACGATCTGCTGCTCGTGGTTAGACAGAGTGTAGAAGGCCTGACGCTCGCTGCCCTGAACTACCTCGTACTGCACAGCAACGGGGATCTGGACGAAGACGTTGTCCTTGGTCTTGGTTTCCACCATGACGTCGAGCTGACGGATCTGCAGGCTGATCTTGGCGCGCACGCGGTCGACATAAGGCACCTTGAAGTGCAAGCCCGCGTGAGCAACGTTCACGAACTTACCCATCCGCTCAATGATGGCGGCCTCCTTCGTCCGGACGATGTAGAAACCGTCGAAGGCGGTGGCAATAATAATTAGAAGAATCACGCCGATGACGATGAGTCCGCCCATAGGCTTATCCTTTCTGCTTCGGTTGGATTTTCCTAACCAGTTTGCCACACGGTGACCACCACCACATCTTGGGGGAGATTGCTCCCCGAACGCACTCGACGCCCGTTAACGCTCGTCAGCCGCCCGGAAGAGCTCGCCCAAAATCCCCGCGCCGTCTTCGCTAATACCGTTGTGCTGGAAGCGGTTGGTCACCACCGGGCGCAAGTCACGATAAGTCTCCCCCGTGGCAAGGGAATCTTCGAAGGGCACGAAGATATCGTCAAGGTAGATGGCGGCGGAGGCGGTCACGGGGGCGTCGGCAAGCTTGGCGGCATCGTACGGCGAGCTTGCCCACTCGTGGGCGGCGAGCTCCTCGGCGGCCTGCTTGAAGAGGCGCAGCGCCGGGTCCTCGTCGAACTGCCAAGGGAAAATGTGCTCGCCGGTCAGATAGGTGCCTTCCTCGGCGAACTCGGGGAATTCCTCGCGCACGCGGTGCGCCGCCCAGCCGGTCACAGCCTGGCCGCCCACGCCACCGTAAATGGACTCATGGATGGCCGCGTAGAGAGGCCCAGCCTGGAAGCTCACGCGGCTACCGACGTTGTTGAGGAAGTCCGAACGCAAGCGCTTCTCGCCGTTCACGGTGCGGAAAGGCTCCTCCAGCAGGTAACCCAGAGAATCGAATCCGGTACCGCGGCCCAGTTCGATGCCGATAGTGCGGAAGCGGCGGGAGGACAGGCGCTCCCCTGTCGGCAGCAGCTCTTCCGAGTTGTCCAGGTGGTGGATGAGCTCCTCAATGCGCGCTTGAGCCCACGGGAACTGGGCATAGAAACGTTCGTGACGCACCTTGAGCTTGGCAAAAGTCGTGCGGTAGAGATCATCCGCACCCTTAGTCAGGGTGGGCAGGCCGCCGGTGAGAAAGGCACGGCCGATGGAATCGGGGAACATCGAAATATAGGCAGTACTGATGAAGCCGCCAAAGGATTGGCCGTAGAGATCCCAGGAATCCTCGCCGAGGTGCTCGCGCAGGCGCTCGGCATCGCGCACGATATTCTCCTGCCGCAACTGCGCCAAGCGCTGCGCCGTGCGATCCTCAGCCGGGCTGAGCTCGTCGATGCGGTGGCTGCGCCCAGTGCCGCGCTGGTCCATGAGGATCCAGCGGTAGCGCTCCAGGCCCTTGCCGATGAGCCCAGTGGCACCCGTCGGCCGCGGCGCCGGGAAACCCGGCCCGCCCTGGTTATAGAGCAGCACCGGGTAATTCTCACCGCCCGACGGGATGATTTCCCGAGCGTAGAGCTCGAACTCCCCCGCGGCTGGATTGTCATAATCCCAGGGGACGGTGATGGTGTGTTCCTTGATGGTGTGGCCGAAGCGTTTCATGCTTCTAGTAGACCACGAAACCTTCCTTGCGGAACACCTCGCGGATCTCCTCCACGTCTTCCGGCTTCGGCGGCTTTGTATCCTCCAGGGTGTACGGGTAGCCCAGCTCGTGCCACTTGTCCGCGCCCATGTTGTGAAAGGGCAGCACCTCGACGCGCTCGACGTTGCTCTTCCAGCGGGAGACAATTTTGGCTACGTTGGCGACATTCTCGGGGCCGTCGGTAAGCCCCGGCACCACCACGAAGCGGATCCAGACCGGCTTGCCTATGGCGTTGAGGCGATCCCCAAAATCGATCGTCGGCTGGAGCTCGCGGCGGGTGACCTTCTTATAGGTCTCCTCGTCACCGGACTTGACGTCCAAGAGCACCAGGTCGATATTGTCCAGGTCCTCATCGCGCAGACGCGCGCCGAGGTAACCCGAGGTGTCGATCGTGGTGTGGATGCCTGCATCGTGGACTTCCTTGAGCACACGCCGCGCGAAGGCGATCTGGAAGAGCGGCTCACCGCCCGAGATGGTCAGGCCGCCCCCGGAGGCGTTGAAGATGGGCTTATAGCGTTTAATGCGCTTGACCACATCCTCGATGCGCTCCAACGTTCCGACCTTCATCTCCATGGTGTCGGGGTTGTGGCAATACTGGCAGCGCAACGGGCAACCCGACATGAACATGGTCATGCGGGTTCCAGGCCCATCCACGGCCGTCACCAGCTCCCAGGAGTGCACGAGCGCGACATCGCCAGAGCGGCGGGCCTGCATCAACTCCGGGCGGGTGTAGCCCTCGAGGTCATTGTCCGTTCCTAAACCGGCGGCGGCGCCGCGCACCTTCTCCCCTTCTTCAGGGTTGAGGTGCACGACGCCGGTAATGCCATCTGCCATTTAGGAGCCCTGGTGGAAGGTACGGGAGATGACGTCGAGCTGCTGCTCGCGGGTGAGCTTCACGAAGTTCACCGCGTAGCCGGAAACACGGACCGTGAGGTTCGGGTACTTCTCCGGGTGCTCAACGGCGTCCTCCAGGGTGGACTTGTCCAGGACGTTGATGTTGGCGTGGTAGAGGCCCGAGTTCATGTTGTTGGCGGTGCGGCTGGCCTTCATGGAAGCGAGGCGCTCGTCGAAAGTTTTGGTTGCCATGTTGTGTTCTCCTTAGGAAGTGGTGTGGATGTGGTCTATTCGGAATCCATGATGAAGCCGGCGTCGAGGACGCCCACCAGGTTGGTGATGCGCTCCTCCGGGGTGCGGCCCAATCCGGACGGGGTGATGGTGTTGGTCAGCGAGATGCCGTCGAGTGCATCCTTGTAGTCCAGCTTGCCTACCGACAGCATGGAGGCAACCATGCCGTGGCTATCCGCGCCGTTCTCCGGGTTGGCACCCGGCGCGAACGGGGTGCCCGCCTCGTGGCCGGACGGGAAGGCACCGGTGGCCTTGCCGTAGACAACGTTGGAGGTAATGGTCAGCACCGACTGGGTGGGGATGGCGTTGCGGTACATCGGGATGGCCTTAATCTTCTCCATCACGGTGTGAACGATGGTGGCGGCGATGTCATCGGCGCGGTCGTCATCGTTTCCATAGAAGGGGAAGTCACCTTCCGTCTTGTAGTCCACGATCAGACCGGAATCATCGCGCACCGGGTAGACCTTGGCGTACTTGATGGCGGACAGCGAGTCAGCCACGATGGACAGGCCGGCGATACCGCAGCCCATGGAGCGCACGATATCGGAATCATGCAGCGCCATCTCGATGGCCTCGTAGGCGTACTTGTCGTGGCAATAGTGGATGATGTTGAGGGCCTCAACGTAGGTGCCCACAACCCAGTCCAGCATCTCCTCGTACTTCTGCCAGACCTCGTCGAAGTCGAGCGGTCCATCGCCCTTGATGGGCTCGTAACCGTCGACGACCTGCTTGCCACTGACCTCGTCGCGGCCGCCGTTGATGGCGTAGAGCAGGGCCTTCGCAGCGTTGACGCGGGCGCCGAAGAACTGCATTTGCTTGCCGACGGCCATCGGGGACACGCAGCACGCAATTGCGGCGTCGTCGCCCCACTGCTCACGAATCTGCTTATCGGACTCGTACTGGATCGAGGAGGTCTCAATCGAGATGTGGGCGCAGAATTCCTTGTAGCCCGCCGGCAGCTGCGGATCCCAGAAGATGGTGATGTTCGGTTCCGGGGACGGGCCCAGGTTGATCAGTGTCTGCAGCAGACGGAAGGAAGTCTTGGTCACCATGTGGCGGCCATCGTCGCCAAAGCCGGCATCGGACCAGGTTGCCCAGTACGGGTCACCGGAGAAGATCTGGTCATAGTCCTCGGTGCGCAGGAAGCGCACGATGCGCAGCTTGAGCACCAGCTGGTCGATGATTTCTTGGGCGTCTTCCTCGGTGATGATGCCAGCGGCAAGGTCGCGCTCGAAGTAGCAGTCGAAGAATGCGGAGAGGCGGCCGATGGACATGGCGGCGCCGTCCTGGGACTTGATGGAGGCCAGGTAGCCAAAGTAGGTCCACTGGACTGCCTCGTGGGCGGTCTTCGCGGGCTTCGAGATATCGAAGCCATAGGACTCAGCCATGACCTTGAGCTTCTTCAGAGCCTTGATCTGCTCGGCGTGCTCCTCGCGGTAGCGTGCCCAGTGCTCGGAGAATCCGATATCACCGACTGCGTGCTTGGATGCCTCCTTCTCAGCGATGAGGTAATCCACGCCGTAGAGGGCCACGCGGCGGTAGTCACCAATGATGCGGCCGCGGCCATAGGCATCCGGCAGGCCGGTGATGATGTGAGAGGAACGCGCTGCGCGGATGCGCGGGGTGTAGATATCGAAGACCGCGTCATTGTGGGTCTTGCGGTAGCGGGTGAAGATCTTCTCTACGTCTGGGTCAACTTCCTTGCCGGCCTCAAAGATAGCCTGCTTGACCATGCGCCAGCCGCCGTTGGGCATCATGGCGCGCTTCAGCGGAGAATCCGTCTGCAGGCCCACGATGACGTTGTCGTCCTCACAGATGTAGCCGGCCGGGAAAGCATCGATATCGCTCGGGGTGTGGGTGTCCACGTCGAAGATGCGCTTCTGGCGCTCGATGGACAGGTAGTTCTCCTCCAGGTGATTCCACACATTCTTGGTCTTCTCGGTGGGTCCAGCAAGGAAGGAGGAGTCCCCGTCATAAGGGGTGTAGTTGCGCTGGATAAAATCACGAACGTCAATGTTCTCAGTCCACGGGCCGGGCTCGAAGCCCTTCCATGCCTCGAACTGCACGGACTGTTCAGTTGCGGTGGTCACTATATTGACTCCCTTCGTAGTTCACACGACGCGTAATGCTTAGTCGCAGAAGGGCTTTAGGTGACTTCAATTCACGGGCAATTCGGTCAACCCGTCCGTCACCGAACCCCTCTCTGTAGCCCATAGTAGGGGTAAAGACGCACAAGCTCATATCGGCAAATGCGGGCCGCGCGCCACCAAAGGTGCCAGTGTGAGCACTGCACAGGTCAGCTCCGTCATAGGTAACGGCCGTACGGTTGGATGTGGGGGTAAAGCACCCCCTGACGTGGCCTTTCCCACACTTTTTGGGGCGAGCTCTTGGTGCGTGTCCTTGCCGCGCTCTATTGTTATGCGCAGTATCCTCGTCTCGCTTTTTAGCAAGGAGCCTCCCCGCGTGTCCGACATCGCAACCGCCCCTCAGCCCACACACCCGGTCGACGCCATCCCACCCGCCCCGAAGTTGGCAGCGCTCGGACTCCAGCACGTCCTCGCATTTTATGCTGGCGCGGTCATCGTACCGCTGCTTATCGCGGGCTCGCTGGGGTTGGATGAGGCCACAACGATCCACCTCATCAACGCCGACCTGTTGACCTGTGGTCTGGCGACGTTGATCCAAGCGGTGGGCGTCGGCAAGCACATCGGCGTTCGCCTGCCCATCATCCAAGGTGTGACCACCACGGCGGTCAGCCCCATCATTGCCATCGGGCTCAGCGCGGGTGACCAGCCGCTTCCTACGATTTATGGCGCAATTATTGCCGCCGGTATTTTTACGTTTTTCGCCGCGCCGGTCTTTGGACGCGTGCTCAAATACTTCCCGCCGATTGTCACCGGCACCGTGCTTCTGGTCATGGGCACATCGCTGCTGGCGGTATCTGCAAATGACTTTGTCAATTACGCCGACGGGGTCCCGGCCGCGCGCGATCTACTGTATGGCTTCGGCACGCTGGCCATCATCATCGTGGTTCAGCGCTTCTTCCGTGGCTTTCTGGGGACGCTGTCGGTGCTGCTTGGTTTGATCATCGGCACCGCTTTGGCGCTCGTGTTGGGTGATACGTCCTTCGACGGTGTGCGTGAGGCCGACGCCATCGGCATGACCACGCCTTTCTATTTCGGCATGCCGCGCTTCGACATCATGGCGATTCTCTCCCTCATCATCGTCATGATCATCACCATGGTGGAGACCACCGGCGATGTTTTCGCCACCGGTGAGATTGTAAAGAAGCGCATCAAGCGCGATGACGTTGTGCGCGCCATCCGCGCCGATGGCCTCTCCACCACCCTGGGCGGCGTGATGAACTCCTTCCCGTATACCTGCTTCGCGCAAAACGTCGGCTTGGTTCGCCTGACCGGTGTGAAATCGCGCTGGGTGGCAGCATCGGCAGCCGGTTTCATGATCATCCTGGGACTACTGCCCAAGGCCGCCGCCGTGGTGGCGGCTATCCCCTCCCCGGTACTCGGCGGTGCCTCGTTAGCGCTCTTCGCCAACGTTGCGTGGGCGGGCCTGCAGACCATTGCGAAAGAAGACATCACCGACGGCCGCAACGCCGCCATCGTCACGACCGCGCTGGGCTTGGCCATGCTCGTCACCTTCAAGCCGGACGTAGCCACCGCCTTCCCGGAGTGGGCGCAGATCTTTGTCTCCTCCGGAATGTCCATCGGCGCGATTACGGCGATTCTCCTCAATTTGCTGTTCTTCCACGTCGGTGCGCAGTCGGGTGATGATGTCAGCCGCCTCGACGGCGCCGGCGTCTCGCTTAAGGAGCTCAACGAGATGGAGCGCGACAGCTTCGTCAGCGCCCTGCGCCCACTCTTTAACAACGAGACCTGGCCGCTCGAAGCTGCCTGGGAGCTGCGCCCCTTCCAAGACGTCAGCCAGCTGCGGGAAGCAATCCAGGTTGCGGTGCTCACCGCCCCGAGTGAGAAGCACCGCGCACTGATCCACGACTACCCGGCGATGGATGAGCTGCTGCTTGTCGACGCTGACTCGGCCGCCACCATCTCCGCCGACCGCGGTTCCCTGGCCTTGGATGACCTCGATGATGTACAGACGCAGCAGCTTATCGACGTTTCAACAGCCTACCGCGAGCGCTTCGACATGCCCTTTGTGGCATACCTAGACACTAACGACTCGGCCGACCGCGTCATCGATGCGGGCGTGCGCCGCTTGTCCAACTCGGATGAGCTGGAACAGCGCGTGGTCTTGAGCGAAATCATCGAGATTGCCAACGACCGCTTCGACATCCTCCTCGCGGACGCCAACCCGGTACGCGCTTATTGGGACCGCAAGTTCACGGAGGTCGAGTGACCAGAAGTCACTCGACGTAGAAAAGGTTCATTCCACGTACAAGGCCACTCGACGTAAAAGAAGGTTCATTCCGCCTTCAAGGTCACTTGGCGGGCGAAGGTTTGTGGAACTCCATGGTGACCTGGGCTTCGGAGTCCACTCCGCGAATGATCCCTTCATAAAAGCTGCGGGCTTGGTCTTCTAAAAGCTCGCGGTTGTCGTTGATGTCCTTGTGCTTCTTATCGGCACTGAGGACGTCCGACACCGTGGATGCGGCGTCGAGTGGCTGCGTGGTCCAGCTGAGAACTCCGTTGTTCTCCACGGCGGTCTTAAACTCCTCGTCGGTGTGCCCGATGAAGATGAAGTCCGGAATGTGGACCGTGTAGGAATGCTCGCCGGTTTCGGTGACGCTCACGTCCTTGCCCTCAATACCAAGCTTGGCTTTGTAGGAATACTGCACAAACTGGGTGCGGCCGGTCCACGGAACCCTCACGCCAAATACCTGCCCGGCGGAGGACTTCTCCGTGAGCCCTTGGATACCGAGGCTAAGCAAGACGACTTGCTCCTCGCGCTCGACTGCGTTGATTACCTGCGAATTGGTTGACTCTACCGGCGCGGTGTACACCTCTTGTGGTTGGCGCACGGCATACACCCCTAAGCCGGCACAGGCGAGTGAAAGAAGCACCACCAACGCGATGAGCGTGGTGCTGAGTTTGCGAGGAGACATGAGGCTTAGCCCTTCGTACGTAGTAGAGATAGCTACGCTCCAGATTAGTCTCCGCAGATTTAGTACACGTCACCTGCAGTCACCGAGACGAGAGCCTGCTGCTCAGCGAAAGCAGCAAAAGCCATTAACAGGGTGTCGATATGCGTGCGCAGGTGACGATCCATGACCACCGAGCCCGACTTCCGAAGGCGCTCTTCGGCGACCCCGTTGACGTCGCCAAGCACCAGCACAACCTGGCCGGGAAGAATACCAGCGAATTCTGTGGCGTCGACAATCACGCCGTCGCACGCACGCGCTTCCGCTTCGCTACCGATCCACCGGACAGAGACTCCTTGCGGCGCATAAGCGGCGATGTCATCAGCGAGCCGTTTGCTCATCATAAGCCCAAAGGTTATGGTCTTGCGCATTTCAATCATCTTCCTTAATCGTGCATGACGTGGCTTTTTACCTTGACAAGCTACAGATTAAAGATTGAAGCGTTCACCGACCATGGTCATTTCATGCCGATACAATCAAGCCCATGGACAAGGAAGAACGCCAGCGCAGAATCATTTGGGCCGTTGACTCAGGAAGCAAAACGGTCAGCCAATTACAAGAACTCACCGGAGCTTCCGCTATTACCATCCGCCGCGACCTCACGGCGCTGGAAGAAGTAGGGGCCCTCGAACGATTTCACGGAGGAGCACGCCCCGCGGTTCGAAGGGGCGCCCGCTATCCCCTGGAGGTACGCAGAAAAGAGGATCCCGCCGGCAAACGGGCGATTGCTGCGGAGGCTGCCCGCCTCGTTGAACCAGGCTCCTGCGTACTCGTTGACTCAGGGACAACACCAACTGCCGTTGCCCGCAATCTCGCCGGCATGGACATCACAGCACTAGCGATGTCCCTGTACGCGGGCGCAGCATTAGCCAAGACGCCGGGCAGTGACGTCATCATTCCCGGCGGAACCGTCAACAGCGACGATCTTGCGGTGTACGGGGCGGAAGCGGTTGAAACAGTCCTGTCCATGCGCTTCGACCTCGCGATTGTCGGAATCTGCGCGTGCACTCCGTCGGTAGGCCTTATGTCCCCGAACCTCACCGAGGCGACCATTAAGCGGGCCTATTTCCAAGCCGCCCGACGAGTCATCGTTGTCACCACACCAGAGAAATTCACGCGCATGTCAGCCCACCGCGTGGCCACATTTGATCAAGTAGACACGGTCATCACAACGACTGACCTATCCCAGGATCTAGCCGAGGATGTGGTCGATGCCGGCGCCAACCTCACGATGGTGCCGGTGGAAGGCGCCTAAAGCTGGAACTTTTCGACGATTTCAGTGCGACGCTTGTGCTCCATCCAGAAGGACAGGAACGGGACAACACCGGCAAGCGCCGTGGTGAACAACTTGCTCACCGGCCACATGACGCGCGGCCCAAGAACCAGGATGGAGACGAGGTAGACCATATAGGCCACGCCGTGGGCTTGGGCAATGAGCGTGGCCCACGACGGCATTTCCATGCCTACGCCGTACTGCAGGATCATGCGCACAACCAAAATAAGAAGGAAGATACCGGTAACCGTGGCGGCGATGGAAAAGAACTTCAGCGGACCACGAATGCGGGCCTGGCGGTCTGGGTGGACGGCGTTGCTCATTGATTCTCCTCTTCGGTGCCGCGACGGCGGCGCTGTTTGTTCATGGCGTTGAAGGTTTCCACATCAACCTGCGGCCGAGGTGGCAGGAAATCCTCGTCGATCTTGGTCACGGCTTGTTCCTTGGTTGACCTCACGCTCTTTGCTTCATACTGAGCTGGTTCTTCTCCCCGCTCGAGGGCTTCGTTCTCTGCATCGATACGCTCATTCTCGTAGCGCATAGCGGTGCGGTATGCGTAGACCACGAACACCGCGAAGAGCGGCCACTGGAAGGCGTATCCCAGATTTTGGAAGGTTCCCGAGCCAGAGCGGAACCGAGTCCACTGCCAATAGGCAAGGAACAAAAAGAGCACGACAAAGAACACGATGAGGACGATGTGCCACCATCGAACCTTCATCCGCTTTTTCGGTGCTGGGTTGGTGCTCACCCACAACAGCCTACCCACCACGCCGTGAAAAGTGGATTTCCTTCCGCGGCCTGCTGCCCTGTAGGCTAGTGGACGTTGCGCAGAGAAGGTAGTACTCCGCAGCAACAAAACCAGCGCCCGTGGCGGAATTGGCAGACGCGCTAGATTTAGGTTCTAGTGTCTTATGACGTGTGAGTTCAAGTCTCACCGGGCGCACAATTTCAAACCCCGCTCGGCAAATTTCGAGCGGGGCTTTTGTTATTCCCAGTTCCGCGCAGGGCCGCGCTTAGGCTTGCCCGGCGAGGGCCGCCAAAGGTTCGCGCAGCTGCGCCAGTGCGCGGCCACGGTGCGACACCGCGTTCTTTTCCTCCGGGGACATTTCCGCGGCGGAACGGGATTCGCCCTCGGGCTGGAAGAGGGGATCGTAGCCGAAGCCATTTTCGCCCTGTGGAGCGGTGAGCAAGGAGCCTGGCCAGCGGCCCTCCACCACGTGCTCCTGGCCATCCGGGGTCACCAGCGCGCAGACCGACACGAAGGCAGCCGCGCGACGCTCTGCGGGTACGTGAGACATCTGCCCCAACAGCAAACGATTATTCGCTTCATCGTCGCCATGTCCGCCCGACCAGCGGGCCGAAAGCACGCCCGGCATGCCGTTGAGTTCTTCCACCGCGAGGCCGGAATCATCCGCAATCGTTGCCAAGCCGGTGTGCTTCACCCCGGCGCGCGCCTTAATCAGCGCATTATCGGCAAAGGTGCGGCCATCCTCCACGGGCTCCGGATAAGCCTCCACCGCGGACAGTGGGAGCAGCTCGATGCCCGCGATGCCGGCGTCGGCGAGGATCTTCTCTAGTTCCTTGAGCTTCTTGGCATTATTCGAAGCGACGAGGAGCTTTACCATCCGAGGGCCGCCTTTTGAGCGTCGATAAGCTGGGCGCAACCAGCCTGCGCCACGTCCAACATGTCGTTGAGCTCCGCGCGGCCGAACAAACCGTGCTCGCCCGTGCCCTGAATCTCAACGAAGTCTCCGCCTTCCTGCATCACCACGTTGAGATCAACCTCCGCGCGAGAATCCTCCTCATAGGGCAGGTCGAGGCACACGTGACCGTCGATGATGCCGACGGAAACAGCAGCGATGGGATCCAGCAGCGGCTCGCCCGGGACGACGCCTTCCTCCTTGAGGTAAGCAATCGCATCAGCCAGCGCCACATACGCGCCGGTAATCGACGCCGTGCGGGTACCGCCGTCTGCCTGCAGCACGTCGCAATCCAGCTGGATGGTGTTCTCCCCCAGCTCAGACAGGTCCACGGCGGCGCGCAGGCTGCGGCCCACCAGGCGGGAAATCTCGTGGGTGCGGCCCTTGACCTTGCCCTTCATCGACTCGCGCGGCATGCGCTCGTGGGTTGCAGAAGGCAACATGGCGTACTCAGCAGTCAGCCAGCCCTCGCCGGAATCCTTCTTAAAACGCGGCACCCCGAATTCCACGGAAGCCGTACACATGACTCGGGTGTTGCCGAACTCCACCAGCACCGACCCAGCCGGGTTGGTGGTGAATTTAGGGGTAATGCGAACGCTACGGAGTTGGTCGAGCGCGCGACCATCAGCACGAGTGAAATCAGTCATGCCCACTACCCTACCGCGCGTGTTAAAAGTCGAGCTCCATCCCAGCGGCGCCGACGACGATCTCTCCGTCGAACTCGCGGGCAGCAGCAGCATATGTTGCGGCGACATCGCCCCACGGCTGCAGGTGAACAAGCACGAGCTTCTTTACCCCTGCCTCACGCGCTAGGCGCCCAGCTTCTGCTCCCGACATGTGCATGTCTGGAGCCTTATCCTCCGAAGTCTCGCCCCAAGCAGCCTCACAGAGGAAAGCATCCACGCCTTGGGCGGCCTCAACGAGTGCGGGCGTATAAGCGGAATCCGCCGAGTAACACACAGTTGCGCCGGTCTTCGTGTGCTCGACCCGCAGAGCATACGTTTCTACCGGGTGCACGGTACGGAAAGGCGTGATGTAGACATCGTCGACAAGCTGGCGCTCACGGTCCACCCACGGACTAAACGCAAAGGAATCACTCATATCATCCACCCCATCCGGGGCATCCGATGACAACCGACCCAAGTGGGTTTCAGTCGCCGCCGGGCCGAGGCAAAAATTGCGGGAAGCTGCCGGGGCCGTGGGGTGGAAGCGACGCCAGACCATCAGCGACGGGAAGTCTAGGCAGTGGTCAGCGTGGAGATGCGTTAATGCCACGTGAGCATCGCACGGATCCTGGAGTTCCTGCAGGCGAGCAAGCGTACCCGGGCCGAGGTCCATGATGATGGACGGAGCCGAGGGGAATGACAGGAGGTAGCCAGAGGCCGGATTACCCACAGTGGGCACCGACCCGGAACAGCCTAGGATGGTCAGCTTCATGCGTTCAATAGTTCCACGAAACAATGGGGGATGCGAGATTTGGCTCGATTGTACATCTTTGCCGGTGCTAAATCTTGGGTCCCAGGAATCGCGTAGCCAAACGCTCGAACGCCGCGTGGTCACCAGTGCACTCAAAACTGCGGGTTGGCACTTGCCCCGCCGGGGCAAGCATGTCCATGTTGGTGAGGATGCGCAAAACGTCCTTCGTGGTCTCCTCAGCGGAAGACACCAAGGTGACGTTGTCACCGATAGCGAGCTGGATGACGCCTGTGAGCAGCGGGTAGTGCGTGCAGCCGAGGACGAGTGTGTCGACCCCTGCCGATTGCAGCGGAGCGAGGTAGCCTTCCGCCACACCGAGGATCTGGCGCCCAGCGGTAATGCCGCGCTCGACAAAGTTCACAAAGTCCGGGCAAGCAACTGCCTCGCACTCGACGTTCGGGTTGACCGCAAAAAGATCTTGATAAGCACCTGAATTAATGGTGCCCTCCGTGCCGATCACGCCGATCTTGCCGTTGCGGGTGGTGGCAATGGCACGGCGCACGGCCGGACGAATCACCTCGACGACCGGAATGTCGTAGCGCTCGCGGGCATCGTGGAGGAAGGCTGCGGTGGCGGTGTTGCACGCAATCACCAGCATCTTGCAGCCACGCTCCACGAGTTCATCAGCAATCGCGGTGGACAGCTCACGGACTTGGGCAATGGGCCGCGGGCCATAAGGGGCACGGGCGGTATCGCCGATGTAGACGATGGATTCGTCGGGAAGCTGCTCAATGATTGTGCGCGCAACGGTGAGTCCGCCTACACCTGAATCAAAAATCCCAATGGGAGAGGTTGCATCAGCCATTAGTTCATCACTCCTCGAGGCGCAGGCTTAACCTTTCTCATCGGGTCATCAGAGGTGATCACCATGCCCGCAACGATGCCGCCAATGGCACCGAAAAGGTGGCCCTGCCAGCTCACTCCCTCATAGATGGGCAGCACGCCCCAGATGAGGCCGGAGTAGGCAAAACCAAGGCCTAAGCCAACGAGGAACTGGCTCAACGAGCGGTTAAAGATACCCCGCACGATAAGGTATGCCAACCAGCCATACACCACGCCCGAGGCGCCAATATGCGAGGTTCCCGGCCCGCCCAGCAGCCACGTGCCAACACCGGCGATGAGTACCACGATGATGGTGACCTCCCACCACGCCTTACGCCCGGATAGGCCAATCAGGAAACAAAACACCGCACCTGGCAGCGAGTTACCGATGAGGTGCTCAAAGTTTGCGTGGAGCAGCGGCGCGGTGAAGATCCCCCAGATACCGTTGAAATCCAACGGGTGAATGCCGTACTGCCCCAGCTCGCTTCCAAAGAACAGGAAGTTGATGATGTGGATGATCCACTCGACGGCCAGGAAGCCCACCGTTAAAGACGCAGCCGTTTTTAAACGTCCGGTCCGGGTGTAGTTCTTCGAGTCCCCCTTGTTGAGTACGGGTTGGTGCCCCGTTCCCGGTCCTGCCGGGCGGGGTTGGAAAGGGTTGGGCTCATGCGATTGCTGCTGGCCAAAGGGTCCACTCGTGGTCATAATGCCTCCAACTTTAGCAAGCGTGAGGCAAGGACTACGTCTCCAATCCCGGCCTGCGCTTCTGCTAGTCCATGATGACGTTGAGCAGCGAATCCTGGCAGAAGGCCAGCCATTCCACGAGCGCATCGCGGTCTGCCCCGGGGGTATCCTGCGGCACGTCCCCCGCAGCGATGTAGAGGCGCAGGTCATTGAGGCCGGCGAGGAAAGCATGTGCCTCTTCCTCACTGATAGCCACCTCTACCCCGCCAGTGGGGCCAAGGGCGGTGTTAATCACCTGGAGATTCTCCAGCTTGGCGCGCGCGATGTCATTCTCGTGCAGCGAGCGCAGCAGCGAATTATCACCATCGAACTCCTCATCCCCTGGCTTCTGGAAGTCTGGAAAGAGACGGGCCAGTGACGGATCCTCCGGTGCTTCGGTGTGGCCAGTGGGCATGTCGAGCATGTCCGCTAATTCATCCTTCGGCGCTGACTGCGCGCGGGCGATGATGGCCTCGGAGACCGTCGCGGTGAGATCACCGAGGACTTCACGCTCCATGGGCTCGAATACGGTGGTGTACTTCGCACCACGCATGAAGGACTTTTTCTTCTTCCACGTCTGCATACTCTTATCCTGCCTGCTGCATCGTGGCCCACAGGCCGGCGACCTGTAGTTTCTTCACGTCAGCTTCAACCTTGTCGCGTTCGCCCGAGGACACCGCTGCCTTACCTTCGGTATGGACTTGCATCATCAGCTCGTTAGCTCGCTTCTTGTCATAACCCAAAACGGTCTGGAACACGTAGGAAACGTAGCTCATTAGGTTGACTGGGTCATCCCAGACAATGCACATCCACGGCAGGTTTTCGCTCGTGGCGACGTCGACGTCAATCGCCTCATCCAGCTCCGGGGTGGCCATGGGCGAACTCATCACCACGACTGCGGACGTTTCGTTGTGCGCTTTCATGTCCTCTACACTAGCCAAATTTTTTTATCGCGCGAACAGTTATACTGTCTTCGACCTTTAACCTGATTGTCGTTTGCAGGTGGCATCGATGAATTCTTTCTCCCTTCCCCCAGCCGTTACTGACATTCTCGCGGGACGCCAACCCTCAAGAGAAGACCTTGTGCCTCTCGTGCAGCGCATCATCACCGTATTGGTCCTCGGTGGCACGCTCGTGACCGCCGTGCTCAGCTTGACCAACCCCTCCGATAACGGCAGCTCACAGGATTCTGAGCCTCCCGCGCCGGCGACGTGCGATTACGAGCTTCCCGACGTCCCCGTCCAACGCCAGCTCGCCACCATCCAGGATGAGCTCATAGAGGCGCTCAACACGTGGCGTAAGGAGGATGGCCTAACCCCGCTGGTGCCCGGGATCGACCGCCAAACCGCTGCCCGCGAAAAGGCAGAATGCAACGCGGTAACACACGAAGAAGGGCCATCTGAAGAAAACGTGCAGATGGTCCAGCACCACCTTCCTTTGGACACGGCGAGTGGATATGAGTTTGTCGAAGCCTTCCGAGCTTCCCCCTCCCACGTGGCCGCCTTGCGCGATCCCCGCATGACCACCGCTGCGGTGGGCACGGCTTACAGCGACGGCGAAGTCTACGTTGTCATTCAGCTCGAAGCATAGAACTGCTGATTTTTCGGTACACGCTGAGTAGCATCTTCGATGTGACTACTACCTCAGACAACGTCCAGGATTCTGGGATCGCGCCCAGCGATCGTTCTACGGCCCTGCTTACCGATAAGTATGAGCTGACCATGCTGCAGGCTGCGCTGCGCGATGGCTCCGCACACCGCCAGGTGGCCTGCGAAGTGTTTGCCCGCCGCCTCCCCAACGAGCGGCGCTACGGTGTTGTCGCCGGCACCGAGCGTGTCCTTCGCGCAGTCCGAGACTTCCGCTTCACCGCTCAGCAGCTGGCGGAGATGGATTTCCTCGATGCAGAGACCAAGGACTACCTGGCTAATTACCGTTTCTCCGGGCACATCGATGGCTATCGCGAAGGCGAGCTGTACTTCCCCAACTCGCCGCTGCTGACCGTGCGCGGAACCTTTGGCGAATGCCTGATCCTGGAAACCGTGATCCTGTCCATCATGAATTCCGATTCCGCAGTGGCCTCTGCGGCCTCACGCATGGTGGTGGCTGCGGATGGCCGCCCCATCATCGAGATGGGCTCGCGCCGCACGCACGAGTATGCCGCCGTCACCGCCGCCCGCGCCGCCTACCTAGCCGGTTTCCAGGCCACCTCCAACCTGGAGGCTGGCTACCGCTACGACATCCCGGTCTCCGGTACCGCGGCGCATGCATGGACGCTCGCGCACGTCAACGAAGACGGAACCCCGAACGAGGAGGCGGCCTTCCGCGGGCAGATCGAAACCCTCGGCGTAGGCACCACCCTGTTGGTGGATACCTACGACATCACCAAGGGCGTGGAAACCGCCGTGCGGGTGGCCGGCCCCGAGCTGGGCGGCGTTCGCATCGACTCCGGCGATTTGGCCGCTGTCACCCGCCGTGTGCGCAAACAGCTCGATGACTTGGGCAACCACAACACGAAGATCGTTGTCTCTTCCGACCTGGACGAGTTCGCCATCGCTGGCCTGCGCGGAGATCCCGTCGACGTCTACGGCGTCGGTACCTCGGTGGTCACCGGCTCTGGCGCCCCAACCGCCAGCATGGTGTACAAGGTCGTCGAGGTTGATGGCCATCCCGTGGCCAAGCGTTCCTCCTCGAAGAAGTCGCAGGGCGGGGCAAAGCGCTCCCTGCGCACCTACCGCTCCTCCGGGGTGGCCGTCGAGGAGCTCGTGCTCCCCTTCTCCGCCGAAGACCCAGACACCGGGACGCTGAGCACCCGCGACATGACGGTGCCGCTCATGCGCGACGGAGAGATCCTGGACAATCTGCCCACCCTCCACGAAGCCCGCGAGTACCTAGCCCAAGCCATCACCACTCTGCCGTGGGAAGGTTTAGCTCTGACCCGCGACGAACCTGCAGTGCCGACCCGCTTCATCGGGTTCGGCTCATAGGATGCGTGCGGGAGGCAACCGACTAGACTGACTCAAATGCAGGATTCAACGGTTGACCTCCTCGACGCTGCCGTCTCCGCCCTCGGAGGTGCGCGGCGTGCCGGCCAGGTGCGCATGGCGGAAGCCGTGACCACCGCGCTGGAAAAAGAGCGCCACCTCGCCGTGCAAGCTGGAACGGGTACGGGTAAATCACTGGCTTACCTCGTCCCTGCTTTTCGCCACGCGCAAGAGACCGGGCACACCGTGATTGTTTCCACGGCCACGCTGGCACTGCAACGCCAGCTGGTGGAACGAGATCTGCCGCGCCTCGCCGAGGCCCTCGAACCGCACCTGGAAAAGAAGCCGACCTTCGCCATCATGAAGGGGCGTTCCAACTACGTCTGCCTCAACAAAGTCTCCCGCGCCGCTGAGCTTGACGACGAAGACGCCCTGCTTGACCAGGACGCCATCTCCAGCCTCGGCCGCCATGTCCAGCGCGTCTACGAGTGGGCGGAGGACACCGAGACGGGTGACCGCGAGGACCTCGAACCGGGAGTGCCCGATCTAGCCTGGCGGCAGGTCTCCGTCACCTCCAATGAGTGCCTTGGTGCTACCCGCTGCCCGCACGGCGAGGACTGCTTCGCGGAGCTCGCGCGGCGCCGCGCGGCAGACGTCGACATCGTCGTCACCAACCACGCGCTGCTCGCCATCGATGCGGTGGCAGACATCAACATCCTGCCGGAGCACGATGTCGTCATCATCGATGAGGCACACGAGCTAGATGGCCGCATCACCTCGGTCTCTACCGCCGAGATCACCGGGCGCGCCCTCAAAATGGCGGCCAACCGCGCCAAGTCCCTCGGCGCCAATGGCAAAGACCAGCGGCTGAGCGAACAAGCCAATGAACTGAGCCAACTACTCGGTGAATTCACGCCGGGCCGCTGGACCGATCTTCCGGAGGAAGCCAAGCAGCAACTCATGAGCCTCGCGGACACGTTAAGCGACTGCCGCGAGACCATCGCCCGCGCCCCCGAGGGCGAACAGGCCCAAGACCCAGAAAAATCTGCCGAGCGCCAAAACCTGGCCAATCACCTCGGCAGCCTCGTCGAAGCCATCGCCCGCATCCTCGACGTCTTCGCCACCGGTGACCCCGCAGCGCACGCCGACGTGGTGTGGCTGGAACGCGATGAGCGCACGCTAAACGACACCCTGGCCGTGGCCCCGCTCTCCATCGCCGGCATGTTGCACGAAAAGCTCTTCGGCGAACAGACCGTGGTGCTAACCTCCGCCACGCTCGCCTTGGGCGGGCGCTTCGACGCCATGGCCGCACAATGGGGCCTGCCCAAAGGTACATGGGACAGTCTCGACGTGGGCTATCCTTTCGACCCCGCGCGCAGCGGCATCCTTTATACCGCGGCACACCTGCCGCAGCCAGGCCGCGACGGACTCAGCCCGCAGACCCTTAAGGAAATCCGCGAGCTCATCATGGCCGCGGGCGGGCGCACCCTCGGTCTCTTCTCCTCACGCCGGGCCGCGCAACAAGCAGCCGAGGAGCTCAAGCCCACGCTCCCTTTCGATATTTATCTCCAAGGCGAGGACTCCATCGGCGCGCTCGTGGATAAATTCACAAAGAACGAGAACTCCTGTCTGTTCGGCACGCTCACTCTCTGGCAGGGTGTCGACGTCCCGGGCCCCGCGTGTTCCCTGGTGCTCATCGACCGCATCCCCTTCCCCCGCCCGGATAGTCCCCTGATGCAAGCGCGCACCGAGGCCGCGAAAGCGGCTGGGCGCAACGGTTTTATGGAGGTATCTGCCACGCACGCGGCGCTGCTTATGGCCCAAGGCGCGGGCCGCCTCCTGCGCTCCACTGCGGACCGCGGGGTCGTCGCGGTCCTCGATAGCCGCTTGGAAACCAAGCGCTATGGCTCCTACCTACGCGCCTCGATGCCGCAGATGTGGCCCACGAGCGACCCGCAGGTCGTGCGCGGCGCGCTCAAGCGCCTGGTTGAGGCCCGCTAGGGGTGACGCAGCGCGCACACCGTGGCTGAGTCTGGAGCGACCTCGGTGAAACCGGCGTCATGCACCACGACGGCGCCGGGGCAAGCGCAAGCCACGGCAAATTCCTCATGGGGAATTTCGCGCACGGACAGCGCAAAGTCCTGTACTGCCCATTCCTCCACTTCCTCGGAGCTCATCGCCGCAGCTAACAGCATCGAACCGTGTCCTACCTGTGCTGCGGCCTTTCCCGCGCTCATGGCGAGGGAGGCGTCGACGTAGATCACGGGGGCGTCGCCAAGCGCGGGCCCTGGTTCATCCTGGGGCAGATCGGTGTGGCCGATCTGTAGCTTCGCCACGAGTGGGTGCACGTACTGCACTGCCGAGGGAAGGAAGACGCGGGCGCGATCATCCACGGTGACGCCCGGCAGGGACTGCACATCGCGCCAGGCCTTGTTGCGTGCGCGGCGCGCCACCTTGCGGATGCGGTGCCCGTACCACTGCCCTAGGGCCTCGGCGAAGGCCCCATCCTGGCCAGCCCTCTCATCGAGACAGAGCTTGACGACGCCTTTAGCTGCTGCCTCGAGCACCTCGGTGCGCGCGGGCGGATCCTGCTTGGGCAGGTTGAGCGCGATCTGCATCGCCTGAATGGTCTCGGGTTTGTTCGGGTCCTCAGGGTCATCGCGCCAACTGCGCTCGCTGCACGCAGCCGCAAGACGGCGATGGGCCTCGCGGAGATTACTCACTGGCAACTTCTTCCATCGGGATACCGAGGATCTGCAGGATCTCATCCATGTACGGGTGGTTGACGGAGGTATCCGCAACCTGGCGCAGCGCTGGCTTGGCGTTGAAGGCGATGCCCAAGCCGGCGGCGGAAATCATGTCGATATCGTTAGCGCCGTCGCCGACGGCAACGGTCTGCAGCATGCTCAGGCCCGAATCCGCAGCGAATTCGCGCAGGAACTTCTCCTTGGCCTTGCGGTCCACCACGTCACCGATGACGCGGCCGGTGAGCTTACCGTCCACGATTTCGAGGGTGTTGGCGCGCACGTAATCGAGGTCGAGTTCCTGTGCTAAATCCTCGAGGACTTGGATAAAGCCACCAGAGACTACCGCAACGCGGTAGCCCATGCGCTTGAGGGTGCGGATGGTGGTCCGCACGCCCGGGGTCAGGCAAATATCGGCGGCGGTTTCTGCGATGACGGACTCCGGCAAACCTTCCAGGGTGGCGACGCGCTCGCGTAGGGATTGCTCGAAGTCCAGCTCGCCGCGCATCGCGCGCTCCGTCACTGCGGCAACCTCTGCTTCCTTGCCGGCGTGGGCGGCCAGCATTTCGATGACCTCGCCGGTGATAAGGGTGGAATCGCAGTCAAAGCAGATAAGCCGCTTCGAGCGGCGCTGCAGGCCGGAGCGCTCGATGGCGATGTCGACACCTTGCTCGGTAGCTAGGCGGGCCAGCATGGCGCGGACAGGATCGGCAGCACCATCGATCGTGATATACAGCTCCAAGCCATTGAGCGGATAAGTGGAGAGCCCGCGGATCCGGTCGATGTTGACGTTGAGGTTAGCCAGTTCCTTAGCAATGGCCGACATCTGGCTGGCGTTGAGCTGGCGTCCCAGAACCACGACGACGTGCGTCGAGCGCGGGCGTGAGGTTGACTCTTCTTCTCGCAGGTCCACGTTGATGGACTGCGCGTAGATGCTCAGCGTATTGCGTAATCCCTGCTTCAATGCCTCGAGGCGCGAGGCACGAACCCGAATGTAGGCAGACAGCGAAATCCGACCGGAGAAGATGGCTTGCTCGGCGTCGACGAGCTCCACATCATGAGAGCCCAGTACGCGGAAGAAGGCCGCCGACACGCCTGGCTTATCGGGGCCGGAGGCGGTAACAACGGCGAAGACTTGTTCACTTTGACTATCCACGGGGCCTATTATCTCACACCACGTTCGTAATCTTTTCACCTACGGCAAACGCCGCCTCCCCATCGCGGTGATGGGGAGGCGGCGTTTTCAGGAGTACTCAGCTAGTGAGTGCTTAGTGGCCGACGTGTGCTTCCTCGCGCATGCGCTTAACCATGTGCGGGTAGTGCAGCTCGAAGGCCGGGCGCTCGGAACGGATGCGCGGCAGCGACACGAAGTTGTGGCGCGGCGGCGGGCAGGAGGTGGCCCACTCGAGGGAGTTGCCGTAGCCCCACGGATCGTCCACAGTGACGATCTCACCGTAACGCCAGGACTTGAAGACGTTCCAAATCAGCGGGATAACCGAGGCGCCGAGGACGAAGGAGAAGATGGTGGAAATCTGGTTGAAGACCGTGAAGCCATCAGACTCCAGGTAGTCGGCGTAACGACGCGGCATACCCATGTTGCCCACCCAGTGCTGGATAAGGAAGGTGCCGTGGAAGCCGATGAAGGTCAGCCAGAAGTGAATCTTGCCCAGGCGCTCATCGAGCATACGGCCGGTCATCTTCGGGAACCAGAAGTACAGGCCAGCGAAGGCGGAGAACACCACGGTACCGAACAGGGTGTAGTGGAAGTGAGCAATCAGGAAGTAGGACTCAGCAAGGTGGAAGTCCAGTGCCGGGGAGGCCAGCATAATACCGGTCATACCACCGAAGAGGAAGGTTGCCAGGAAGCCCATGGCGAAGATCATCGGGGTATCCCAGGTGATGTGGCCCTTCCACATGGTGCCGACCCAGTTGAAGAACTTCACACCGGTCGGAACCGCAATGAGGAAGGTCATGAAGGAGAAGAACGGCAGCAGAATGGCACCGGTCACGAACATGTGGTGAGCCCACACAGCCATGGACAGCGCACCGATTGCCAGCAGAGCGAAGACCAGACCGATGTAGCCGAAGACGGGCTTACGGGCGAAGACAGGTACAACCTCAGAAATGATGCCGAAGAACGGCAGTGCCAAGACGTAGACCTCAGGGTGGCCGAAGAACCAGAAGAGGTGCTGCCACAGGATGCCGCCACCGTTGGCGGAGTCGAAGATGTGGCCGCCCAGCTTGCGGTCATAAAGAACACCCAGCGCCGCAGCGGTCAGCAGCGGGAAGATCATCAAGACGATGACAGATGCGGTAAACACCGCCCAGGTGAAGACCGGCAGACGGAACATGGTCATGCCCGGTGCACGCAGGGTGAGGACCGTGGTGATCATGTTGATGGCGGAAGCAATGGTACCGACACCGGTAGCACCCACGCCGACGATCCACATGTCAGCGCCGATACCCGGGGTGTGAACCGCGTCAGACAGCGGGACGTACATGGTCCAGCCGAAGTCAGCAGCGCCGCCCGGAGTCAAGAAGCCCGCGAGCATCACGATGCCGCCGGTCAAGGTAATCCAGAAACCGAAAGCGTTCAGACGCGGGAAGGCCACATCCGGTGCGCCAATCTGCAGAGGCAGAACATAGTTACCGAATGCCCACACCACTGGTGTTGCAAACAGCAGCAGCATGACGGTGCCGTGCATGGTGAAGAGCTGGTTGAACTGCTCGTTGGACAGGAACTGCAATCCTGGGGTGAAAAGCTCAGCGCGAAGCAGCAGAGCCATGAAGCCACCGAGGAAGAAGAAGCTGAAGGCCATGATCATGTACATGATGCCCAGCTGCTTGTGGTCGGTGGTGGTTAGCAACATCCACGCCTTGGAACCGGTCTTTGCGTTACCAGTCGGCTCCGGACGTGTAGGCGCGACGTAATCGTCGAGCCGTGGCGCCACAGCGGTCATAAAATCCTCCTGAAGAACAAGCGTCTAACCACATCGGTATCACGCGTTTTATCGCGCCACACGCCCAGTGATTAAACACCTAGGTTTACTCGCCTTATATTAGGGCACCTCAGGGCCAAATTTCCAGCGCTCTGATATTCCCCGTAGCCCTTGCTAGCCCCGTTTTATCCGGATAACCCCTTGTACGTGGCAGACCCGCTACACCATGCCTCACCAGGCGGTGATCTAGAACACAGATGGCCGAGTGTGCGGGCCCCTAAAACCCGAAAACGCACCCCCTGAAAGAATCAAACTTTCGGTTGATCGTTCTAGGAGGTGCGGCGTGGCAGTGGATGGTACTTAGAAGTCCCAGTCCTCGTCGGTGGTTTCCTCCGCCTTGCCAATCACATAGGAGGAACCGGAGCCAGAGAAGAAGTCATGGTTCTCATCCGCGTTCGGAGACAAGGAGGACAGGATGGCCGGGGACACGCGGGTTTCATCAGCCGGGAAAAGCCCCTCGAAGCCTAGGTTATTGAGCGCCTTGTTGGCGTTGTAGCGAAGGAAGCGCTTTACATCCTCGGTCCAGCCCAACTCATCGTAGAGATCCTCGGTGTAGTCGATCTCGTTCTCGTAGAGTTCATAGAGCAGGTCGAAGGCGTAGCCCTTCATCTCTTCCTGCTCCGACTCCGAGAGCTTCTTGTAGCCCTGCTGGAACTTGTAACCAATGTAATAGCCATGAACAGCCTCATCGCGGATGATCAGGCGGATGATATCGGCCGTGTTCGTCAGCTTTGCGCGCGACGAGAAGTACATCGGCAGGAAGAAGCCTGAGTAGAAGAGGAAGGATTCCAGCAAAGTAGACGCAACCTTCTTCTTCAGCGGGTCATCGCCCTGATAGTAGGACATGACGATTTTTGCCTTGCGCTGGAGGTTTTCATTCTCTTCGGACCAGCGGAAGGCATCGTTAATCATGGGAGTCGACGCCAACGTCATAAAGATATTGGAGTAGGACTTCGCGTGAACAGACTCCATGAAGGCGATGTTGGTATAGACCGCCTCTTCGTGGAGAGTGGTGGCGTCGGGAAGCAGCGATACCGCACCGACGGTGCCCTGGATGGTATCGAGCAGAGTGAGACCAGCGAAGACACGCATGGTGGTCTCCTGCTCCTTCTCAGTCAGAGTTTTCCAGCTCTGGATATCGTTAGACACCGGCACCTTTTCCGGGAGCCAGAAGTTACCGGTGAGGCGATCCCACACCTCGAGATCCTTCTCATCTGGAATCGTGTTCCAGTTAATTGCCTTCACCGGAGCCTCGTGGCTAGCGATGTAATCGTCGTACTCGTGAGACACGCACGTCACCTCGTCTTACTAGTTATTGTGAGTCTGGTGCCATGGTACCCGGTAAAACTAGGGGCCAAAATTCCTGCGTGTTTTATACTTAAGCCCTGTTCACACGCCCCCAAATGTCGATGGAGGTACCGACTCCCCGTGACTGAGCCCTCCGCTCCCCTACTCAGCACCGTTCTAGACACCATGGGCGCCGACATCGTCAGCGGCACCCTTGCCGCCGGCGAGCGTTTTACACTCACCGACCTCTGCGCGCGTTTCGGAGTTTCCCGAACCGTAGCCCGCGAGGCAATGCGCGCCCTAGAGCACTTAGGCATGGTCTCTTCTTCACGCCGCGTAGGTATCACGGTGCTCCCCATCAGCGAGTGGGCGGTATATGATCCCGCCATCATTTCGTGGCGCCTGAGCTCAGAGAAATCCCGCGACAGGCAGCGCTCCTCACTCAACGAACTGCGCCTTGCCATCGAGCCCGTCGCCGCCGGCCTCGCTGCGCTGCATGCGTCCCAAGAAGATAAGGAAGAGATCTTAGAGCTGGCCCAACGCCTCCAAGACACGCCAACGCGGCGCGTCGGTGAGCACCTCGCTACCGACCTGCGTTTTCATGCCATGGTTCTCCACGCCTCGGGCAATGAGATGTTTTCAGCTCTCAGCCCCTATCTGCTGTCCATGGTGCGCGGCCGTTCCCTCTTTGGCTCCCGCAAACGCAACCCCACGGCCGGCACCGAACAGCGCCACCTGGATCTAGCGGAGGCAATCCACCGCGGCGACTCCCCCGAGGCAGAAAAAATCGCACGCGCCATCCTAATTGAGGCGCGTGCGAACAAGGACTAACAAGAACTAGAGCATGCAGGAAACGCAGCCCTCAACCTCGGTTCCCTCCAGAGCCATCTGGCGCAGGCGAATGTAGTAGAGGGTCTTAATACCCTTGCGCCATGCGTAGATCTGGGCGCGGTTGATATCGCGGGTAGTGGCGGTGTCCTTGAAGAACAGCGTCAGCGACAGGCCTTGGTCAACGTACTTCGTAGCCTCGGCGTAGGTGTCGATGATCTTCTCGTAGCCGATCTCATAGGAGTCCTTGAAGTACTCCAGGTTGTCGTTGTCCATGTGCGGCGCCGGATAGTAGACGCGGCCAATCTTGCCTTCCTTGCGGATTTCAATCTTGGAGGCGATCGGGTGAATCGAGGACGTCGAGTTGTTGATGTACGAAATCGATCCGGTCGGCGGCACTGCCTGCAGGTTGCGGTTGTAGATGCCGTGCTTGGCGACGTCCGCCTTCAGCGCAGCCCACTCCTCCGCCGACGGGGTGTGAATCGAGGACTTAGCGAAGAGCTCCTTGACCTTTTCCGTGCGCGGAGCAAAGTCAGCCGGATCATAACGGTCGAAGAACTCACCGCTGGCATAGTCAGACTCGGGGAACTCGGTGAAGTACTCGCCACGCTCGCGGGCCAGCTTGTTGGATGCACGCAACGCGGCGTACATGATGGCGGCGAAGTAAGCGTTGGTGAAGTCCAAGCCTTCATCGGAGCCGTACTCAATGTGCTCGCGGCCAAGGTAGCCGTGCAGGTTCATCTGCCCCAGGCCAATCGCGTGGGAATCATCGTTGCCCTTGCGCACGGAGGGAACGGAGTCGATGGAGGTCTTGTCCGCCACAGCCGTCAAGCCACGGATAGCGGTTTCCACCGTCAAGGCGAAGTCCGGGGAATCCATGGTAGCCGCGATATTGAGGGAACCAAGGTTGCAGGAAATATCGCTACCCAAGGTCTTGTAGGTGAGGTCGTCGTTAAGCTCTGACGGGGCGTTCACCTGCAGAATCTCGGAGCACAGGTTCGACATGTTGATGCGCCCGGTCTTGACCGGGTTGGCGCGGTTCACGGTGTCCTCGAACATGATGTACGGGTAACCGGACTCGAACTGCAGCTCCGCGACGGTCTGGAAGAAGTGGCGAGCGTTGATCTTCTTCTTGCGGATACGTGGATCCTCGACCATCTCTTCGTAGTGCTCGGTGATGGAAATATCGCCGAAGGCCTTGCCGTAGACGCGCTCGACATCGTACGGGCTGAACAGGTACATGTCATCGTTACGCTTTGCCAGCTCGAAGGTGATGTCGGGGATCACGATGCCAAGCGAAAGGGTCTTGATACGGATCTTCTCGTCCGCATTCTCACGCTTGGTGTCAAGGAAGCTCATGATGTCCGGGTGGTGCGCGTTGAGATACACCGCGCCAGCGCCCTGGCGAGCGCCCAGCTGGTTGGCATAGGAGAAGGAATCCTCCAGCAGCTTCATCACGGGGATGACGCCGGAAGACTGGTTCTCGATGTGCTTGATCGGCGCGCCGGATTCGCGGATGTTGGACAGCAACAGGGCAACGCCGCCGCCGCGCTTGGACAGTTGCAGGGCGGAGTTAATAGAGCGCCCAATCGACTCCATGTTGTCCTCGATGCGCAACAGGAAGCAGGACACCAGCTCGCCACGCTGGGCCTTGCCGGCGTTGAGGAAGGTCGGGGTAGCCGGCTGGAAGCGGCCGGTCATGATTTCATCCACGAGATGCTCAGCCACCTCCGTGTCACCATCAGCCAAGAAGAGTGCGGTCATGGACACGCGGTCTTCGAAGCGCTCGAGGTAGCGGCGGCCGTCGAAGGTCTTCAGGGTGTACGACGTGTAGTACTTGTAGGCGCCAAGGAAGGTCTTAAAACGGAATTTAAAGGCATAGGCACGCTTGAACAGGGATTTGATGAATTCGAAGTCGTACTGCTCGATGAGCTCTGGCTCGTAGTACTTGTTTTCCACCAGGTAGCGCATCTTCTCTTCCAAGTCGTGGAAGTAGACAGTGTTCTGGTTGACGTGCTGGAGGAAGAATTGGTTCGCGGCCTCGCGGTCCTTGTCGAACTGAATCTTGCCGTTCTCGTCATACAAGTTCAGCAGCGCGTTAAGTGCATGATAATCCAGTTGCTCGGCCGGCTTCACAGGTTCGGCGACGGTCTTACCCAGTTGCGTGGTCACGACGTTCACGGGCCTTTCTTTGCTATGGCGAAATGGAGAGACGAAATAGTACGGATGAGGCTTTAGGCAGCTAAACCTAAAGCGGCCGCGTTGGCCAGGAGGCCTTCACGGCAAATTGTGACATCTTCCTCGGTTCCGATAAGCTCGAAGCGATACACATAAGGAACCTTACACTTGGCGGCGATGACGTCACCCGCCTTGCCAAAGTCACTGCCGAAGTTGCTGTTCCCTCCGGCTACAACGGCGCGAATGAAGCTGCGGTTGTGTTCATCATTCAGGAAACGAATGACTTGTTTGGGTACAGGCCGCGTGTTCTGCCCGCTTATCGACGCCCCTCCCCCGTATGTCGGGCAGACCAAGACATAAGGTTCATTCACGGTGAGGGGCTCGTCATTAAGACGCAGCGGGATGCGGGCGCTGGGAAGGCCGAGCTTCTCGACGAAGCGGTGGGTGTTTTCCGTAGCGGAAGAGAAATACACGACCAACATGGCGTTAACCTAGGCGCTCGCCACCATCGCAGTGAGGGCCTTGATGCGATCCGGGCGGAAGCCGGACCAGTGCTCGCCGTGCGCTTCCACGACCGGCGCTTGGACGTATCCGAGGGCCATGACATAGTCGCGGGCATCATCATCGAGGGAGATATCCACCAACTCGTACTCGAGACCAGCACGGTCGAGAGCCTTCTTGGTGGCGTTGCACTGGACGCAAGCGGGCTTAGTGTAGACAGTGATGCTCATGTGACGTTCCTTTGGCTTCCTTCGGCGCTACACGCGGAGTGACTGTTGAATTCGATACTGGCAGAGCGTTCAACGGCTCTGCCTACAGGCTCTGAACAGCGATATCGGACCGCCGCTCAAGCAACATCAACGACACTATACTTTGTGCCCGCACCCCGCAACTAGCACTACATGTAGTAGTTACATGCCTGGTATTCCCAGGATGTAACTTGGCCCGACCCCACATGTTGACACCCCATCACTCCGCCCGTCCCCACGGCGGTAACTACACCGTTGATATTCCCTGCACGTTTACCGAAGATTCACTTAGTTTGTGACAAAGTCCACAAAAGGGCACGGCTCTAGGCCACGCCCTCGATACCGGCCCCTTTATTGCCAATGAAATCTAATCAAGCATTGGCTCGACACAGGTTCCAGACTCAGCCCCTTGCCCCGCCTCGCGGGTCAGACCAAAGAGCACCTGGCTCATCGTCATGGGATCCCGCGGCAGGTCCGGATGCAGCGGCTCCGCTCCGCACAGCTCCCCTAGATCGATATTGACCACGTCGGCGCCGTCGACAGATGTAAGCATGGAGGAAGAGTTCGGGGTCACCGTGACGTCGGCAGGCGAATAGATCGAGGTATAGAGCGGCCCCGGCGCCGTATCAGGCAGCGCGTTGAGGTTCTCCATGAACTCGGAACCGACAACTTGCTGGATGCCTGCAGAGCTTGCCAAGAACCGAGCAAAGTGTGGCATCGCCGCAATCATCTTGGCCAGAACCTCGCCCATCCCGTTGAGGGTTGTGCCATGGAGGTTGCCACCAATGGCCACAGCGTGGGAAACGTGCTCAGCCGAACCGTACATCTGCGTGTAGGTCTTGATGTGCAGCCCGCCCTGCGAGTGGCCCACCAGATTAACCTTGTCGCTTCCGGTCACCTCGCGCACGTAATCAATCTGCCCTGCAATTTCGCGCGCAGACTCATCCAAGTCCGCAATCGCCTTGGCCCGAGGATTCGCATTCTGCAGCGTCACGTCGTCCGCGCCGTAGTCAAAGGCCCACACGCACATCCCCTCCTCCTGCAGGACCGGGATCAGTTCGTTCCACGTCGAGGAATTGTCCGACGTGCCGTGAAGAAGCACCACCGGCTCACGCACCTCGCCGCTCGGCTCGCACGAGGGATCATTGATTCCCAGCGAGGGATCCGCCAAGCTTTCAAACTCAAAGTCCGCAGCATGAGCTACCGGGACAGTGAACCCAACTGCAGCAGCACACACCGCCGCCGCGAGACGCTTCTTCATTATTCTTCTTTCTTTCAACTATCTTTCGGACCCCTGCTGAAGTCCGCCCGATAATTATATTCATTAAATCGCATCTGTCCAGGCACGTGGGCATAAAAAATCCGCCCTCCCCACAAAGCGGGGAGGGCGGAGACGAGGAAACTCGTTTCTTAGCCCTGGCGAGCCTTGAAGCGCGGATCCTTCTTGTTGATCACGAAGACCTTACCGTGGCGGCGAATAACCTGGGCGCCCGGCTTCTTCTTCAGCGACCGAAGCGACTTGCGAACCTTCATCGGGCGCTCCTTTCGTTATGCGCAATCTTGATGCGATTGATTAGTTCAAAGCATAGCTGGGAAGACACCCAGCAATGACACGAGGAAAAATGTTACCCCACACGCGCATCATTACCAAAACACTCAGCTTTCGGAGTAGCGGGAGCGCAGCTGCTCGGCAACATCCTCGAGGCGCTCCCCCGCCGTTTCCGGAACGAGTGCGCGGGTATATCCCACCGCAACGAGGCCTAAGACCGCGAAGATTCCAAAGGCCAGCGAACCTCCGAGCCACTCCACCACCGGCAAGAAGAACTGCGCCACCGCCCAGTTACTCACCCACAGCGCCAGCCCGGCGATTCCCATGCCCACCCCTCGAACCTCAGGCGGCACGATTTCTGACATGAGCAACCACGTGGCCGGGGAGACCGCCGCCTGTTGGAAGGCAATGAATGCCGCCATGCACGCCAACGACAGCATGGCCAGCGGAATGGAGTCATGGGCGAAGTGATAGGCCACCGCGAGGACCACGAGCGAGACCACGTTTCCGCCTAGGCCCGCCAACAGCAGCCGGCGGCGTCCCAGCCGGTCAATCACGCGCATGCCCACGAGGCACGCCACGACGGACACCGCACCGATCACCATCGACGTATATACCGAGTTAGTGGTGGAGATACCCACCTGGTTCATCATCGCGGGCGCAAAGTACACGATGGCGTTCACGCCCGTAATCTGCTGGGTCAAGCCCATGAGCATGGCGAGTGCGATGGCCCAGCGCATCCAGCGGTGGCGTCGCACAGCGTTCCATTCACCCGTACTCGGCCGCGCGCCAGTTTCCAGCTCCGCTCCCTGCGCACCGACCCGAGCGCTGACCGCGGCAGCTTCACGCGGTCGCCCTTGTGCCGCGAGCCATGCCGGGGTATCGGGCAGGAAGACCATGCCGAGCGCCAGCGCCGCGCCCGGGACCGCGGCCAGCCCCAGCATCCAATGCCAGCTGCCGCTTGCAGCCAACAGCGAGTTCACGCCATACGCCAGCAGCTGCCCCACGACGATCATGAGCGTATTGAGGGAGACCATCCGGCCCCGCACAGCCGCCGGGGTGATTTCGGAGATATACATCGGGGAGACGATCGACACCGCGCCCACTGCCACGCCGAGGAATGTGCGGGCGGCAGCGAGTTCAGCGGCCGAGCTTGAAAGCGCGCACCACACGGAACCAGCCACGAAGATGAGCCCACCGGCGATGAGGGTGCGACGCCGCCCGATCATGCTCGCCACACGCCCAGCGACCAGCGCGCCGGCTGCCGCGCCAACCAAAAGCATCGAGGTCACCAGCCCCTCCTCGTGGGCGGACATGCCAAATTCCGGCCCAACGAAGAGGAGGGCGCCGGACATCACTCCGGTGTCATATCCAAAGAGCAGGCCACCCAGGGCGGCGACGCCTGCGACCATCATGACGTACGTATCTTTGTTCACGGGTTCCTATTGTCGCAGGCGGCTACCATTGGCGTCATGTCACATGAATCCATAGACCTCCAGCACGACATCATCGGGGCCCTCGGCGTAAAACCCAGTATCGATCCAGCAGAAGAGGTTGAGCGCCGCGTCGCCTTTTTGGTGGACTACCTACGCACAACCGGCGCGAAGGGCTTTGTCCTAGGCATCTCTGGCGGCCAGGACTCCACCCTGGCAGGGCGCTTGGCACAGCTGGCGGTGGCCCGCGTCGACGGCGCGGACTTCTGGGCCGTGCGCCTTCCCCACGGTGTACAGGCCGACGAGGATGACGCACAGATCGCCCTCGACTTTATCGAGCCCGACCACTGCCTGACCGTCAACATCGCCGAGGCCACCTCGGCTCTCGACGGCGCCGTGGCCAACGCCCTACACCAGGACTCCCTGGGGGACTTCAATCGAGGCAACCTCAAGGCCCGCCTGCGCATGGCCGCGCAGTACGCGCTGGCCGGCGAAGTCGGCGCGCTGGTCATCGGTACAGACCACGCCGCCGAAAACGTCACCGCCTTCTTTACCAAGTGGGGCGACGGCGCTGCCGACGTCCTGCCCCTCGCCGGGCTTAACAAGCGCCAGGGTGCTCAGCTTCTGAAGCATCTCGGCGCACCAGATTCCACGTGGAAGAAGGTTCCCACCGCAGATCTAGAGGATGACCGCCCCCTACTCTCTGACGAAGAAGCGCTCGGCGTCACCTACTCCCACATCGACGACTACCTCGAGGGCAAGGACGTGCCTGCTGCCGCCCAATCGCGCATCGAGACCCTGTGGCGCCGCGGTGCCCACAAGCGCACCATGCCGCCTGGGCCGCAATAGTCTTCTGCCGGTTGCAGGGCGCTCTTAAGCAGTGGAATCGCGCTAACGCAACGCGTCGAGCGTGGCCTCCGACGCCTGTTCGAGCGGGCCGTAATACGCGGGCCCATGTGTTAAGGAATGCACCGCCAGCGGGTGCAGCTGATGCATGGGCACCCACTTCTCGTATTCCTTGGGCGCCCCGTACCCGCGGAGGATTTCCTCGTAGAACGGCGCGCCAAACAGCTCAAGCATGGCGAGGTCCGTCCACGGGTGACCGCCGTGTGCGGCTGGGTCAATCATCACGGCCGAATCGGCAGTAAACAGTACGTTGCCTGCCCACAGGTCACCGTGAATGCGAGCCGGTTTCACGTCCCAGTCAGCAGCTTTTATCGCCTCGCATGCTTGTCGGACAATCCCCTGCAATCCCTGAGGCAGTCCATCCACGAAAGGCAGCACTCGCTGCTCAGCGTAGAACTCGCCCCAGGATTCGCATGGTTCGCAGGGCTGCTCCACGCGCCCAATGAAGTTCGCACCCTCCCAGCCCGCCGGCGGCGCGCCAAAGGCGGGCGCTCCCGCTTCATGGACCGTGCGCAGCGCAGCGCCAAAGGCGCGGGCAGCAGGAGCGCTCGGCCGCGCCTGCTCCACCCGCCGCGTGCTAAGAGAAGTAGAGGTGACTTCGGTGACGTCCACGACGACGGCGGCAAGCGCCTGCGCCAGCCATCTCAACCCAGCAGCCTCGGCACCAGCTTGATCAGGACGGGACACGGTCTTGGTGAATACATCCATGGCCCCAGCATAGAAAAAGGCCGCCCCCATTCAAGGAGACGGCCGAAAGTGGAGCTAACGGGATTCGAACCCGTGACCCCCACACTGCCAGTGTGGTGCGCTACCAACTGCGCCATAGCCCCAGAGCTGTATTGAATTATGAAGTGGAGCTAACGGGATTCGAACCCGTGACCCCCACACTGCCAGTGTGGTGCGCTACCAACTGCGCCATAGCCCCTCATACGAGGTGCAACCTTTGTGATTGCAACTCGTATCAATATATCGCCTCCGTTTTCACTCACCAAATCGCGAGTTTAGGTGCGGTATTTGCACGCCCCTACTTAGCGGCGACGAGGTCGACCCACTCCATGATGGAGGTCTTGTCATCCTCCGGAATGTCCTTGCCGTCCTTGATGATGCGCGGCGAGGACACGCTGCCGGTGTCGGCTTCCAGCTTCTCGTAGTTCGCGGTTACTAGGGCGTTGCCCTTGCCCACCGGTGCATCCTCGATGGCCTTGACGGTGTCCTTATCCGCACCCAAGGACTTAGCGGCCTGCGCGAAGTCCTTCATCTCCCACTTGTTGTACACCTTGGACTGCTCATCCATGAGGTACTTACGCAGGTTCCAGTAGAGCTGTACGTCACCGGACTTGGCGACCTGCTCCATCGCAGCCGCGGCCTTGGAGGAGTGTCCCTCGTTGGACTTGATGCTCTCGATGCCATTCGGGCTGCCATCCAGGAAGTTGAGGGTGCGCACCTTAACGATGAGCTTGCCCTGTTCAATCTTTTCCTTCATCTGATCATCGGTCTGCTTGGCCAGATCAGAGCAGTGAGGGCAAGAGTAGTCCTCGTACAGCTCGACCTCCGGCGCATCCTTGACGTCGGCAGCCTTGAGGGTCACGGCGTTATCAGCAAAGGACATCTCCATATTGACGTCCTGCTTGGTGTAGCCTTCCAAGCCCTCAACGCTGGCACCACGGTTTTGGTAGAAGATAAAGCCGAGTACGACGGCAATAATCACCAGCAGAACACCGATGCCCCACAGGAATCCGCTGTTGTTATTGGCGGTGGGGTCTTTAACTGTACTCATTGAGAAACCTTGTCTTGTATGACGTAAATGGAACGAATCGAAATCCTACACATCGCTGTTAAGGGTGCAATGCAAACTTGGTGAAGGGACGCTTGATTGTCCACACCATTAACACAGAATAGAAGACATCACGCAGCAGTGTCATCATGTAGTTCATCACCTGCGCGTCTTCATCGGGGCTAACGGAGAAACAACCGCAGTCAATCCCGAGACCTCGCATCCACGCTTGCGCAATGCCAATCATGAATAGAACGAGGACAATCTGTCCCACCCATGCCGATTGGCGCAAGAACAGCCCCAACAGCAACAACAGGCCGCCGCACACTTCCAGCGGGCCAATCAGGTAGGACAAATACTGAGACCACTCTGGTGTAAAGATCTCATAGGCCTTGATGCTTTGGGACACTGCGAGCTGATCCGACAGCTTCGACACTCCCGCTTTGATCCACACATAGGCCATATAAAAGCGCGCGAATGCACTAATTACATCAAGCACAAGGGCGGCGCTGATTTTGTCTTTGATCACGAGCACAGCCTAACAAGTTAAGGGTGGAGAGCGTAACGGCGATACGGGCGCCAGATTGTCCAAAGGGTGAGGACCAAGAAGGTTGCATCACGTAGCAGCGTCAGCGCGTAGTTCATGCCTTGGCTCACGTCGGCGGGGTCATAGCCGAAACAACCGCAATCGATCACCAGCCCACGCGCCCATGCCTGGGAGATTCCCACCATGAAGAGGACTAAGACCACCGCCGCGACTGCCGACGCCTCCCTCAAGAACAACCCCAGCAGCAACAGCACCCCACCCATGAGTTCCAAGGGGCCGATGAGGTAGGCCAAGTATCCGGACCATTCCGGGGTGAAGATACCGTAGGCCTCGATGGCCTGGGTCATTTCCATCCTGGCGTCCAGCTTCTGAATGCCGGCGATAATCCACACGGCAGCCATTCCAAAACGCACCAGCGCGCTCATCAGATCGGCGGCCGACATGGATTTTGCGGATGTCATAATTCATTAGCCTAGTCTCGGACCTGGCTTCGGACCCAGACTTCAACCCTGGCCTTCAGACCTAGCCTTCGAGAACCTGCGACACCAACGCCTGCGCCTCTTCCTGCACCTGCTTAAGGTGTTCTTCGCCACGGAAGCTCTCGGCATAGATCTTGTACTTGTCCTCCGTGCCGGAAGGGCGGGCAGCGAACCACGCGTTCTCCGTCGCCACCTTCAGGCCGCCAATCGCTGCGCCGTTGCCGGGGGCCTCGGTGAGTTTGGCCACGATCTCTTCTCCGGCCAGCTCAGTCGCCGTCACCTGCTCCGGCGACAGCTTCTTCAGGATGGCCTTCTGCTCGCGGGTAGCTGGGGCGTCGGTCCGAGCATAGGCCGGCGCACCGTATTCTTCGGCCAGCTCAGCGTAGCGCTGGGACGGGGTCTTGCCCGTGACCGCCAGGATCTCGGCAGCCAAGAGATCCATGATGATGCCATCCTTGTCGGTGGACCACACGCTCCCGTCAAAACGCAGGAAGGAAGCGCCGGCGGATTCTTCACCGCCGAAGCCCAGGGAGCCGTCGACAAGCCCCGGCACAAACCACTTGAAGCCCACCGGCACCTCTACGAGCTCACGGCCCAAGCTGGCCACGACGCGATCGATCATCGAGGATGAGACCAAGGTCTTGCCCACCCCGGCCTCACCCCACTGGGGGCGGTGGCTAAACAGGTACTCGATGGCCACCGCTAGGTAGTGGTTCGGGTTCATCAGACCCGCATCCGGGGTGACGATGCCGTGGCGATCGGAATCCGCGTCGTTGCCCGTGGCCAGGTCGTACTTGGAGCGGTTCTCCACCAGCGAAGCCATGGCGTCCGGGGAGGAGCAGTCCATACGAATCTTGCCATCAGTATCCAGCGTCATGAAGCGGAAGGTGCCGTCTACCTCTGGGTTCACCACCGTCATGTTGAGCCCATAGTGCTCGGCGATGGCCGCCCAGTAGTCCACCGAGGCGCCGCCCATTGGATCCGCGCCGATGCGCACACCGGCTTTTTTAATGGCCGCCATGTCCACAACATTGGCTAGATCAGCCACGTAGGAATCGAGGTAGTTGTGCTTCACGCAGCGCTCATCGAGCACGCCGTCTACCGCCACACGCTTGACTCCGTCGAGGCCGGCGCGCAGATAGTCGTTGGCCTTGGCTGCAATCCAGTCGGTGGCATCCGTGTCCGCTGGGCCGCCCGTCGGCGGGTTGTACTTGAAGCCACCATCGCGCGGCGGGTTGTGGGAGGGAGTGATCACGATGCCATCGGTGCCCGGGTTGGTCAGGATGGCGTGGGAGACGGCCGGGGTCGGGGTGTAGCGGCCGCGGTCATCCACACGGACCTCCAGTTCATTGGCTAGGAGGACCTCGAGGGCAGAGACCATGGCGGGTTCGGACAGGGCGTGGGTATCACGGCCGATGAAGATGGCGCCCGTGGTGCCCTGCTCGGCGCGGTAGTCCACGATGGCCTGGGTGATGGCCAGGATGTGGGCCTCGTTGAAGGCGGTGTCCAAGGCGGAGCCGCGGTGCCCGGAGGTGCCGAAGGAAACCTGCTGGTCAGGGTTATCGGCGTCGGGGGTGCGGGTGTAATACGCGGTGACTAGTTCTGCGATATCGATGAGATCGGAAGGCTGGGCTGGTTGGCCGGCGCGCTCGTGTGCCATGGTGGGTTCCTCCTTGGAGACGTGGATACACCCTAAGCTTGCCTGCTTCACGCTGGTTTCGCATCCCAATTAGGATGGTGCCTATGCCACAAATCCTTCTTGTGGGCTGCGGGACCGCGCTCGGGGCGCTGACTCGCTTCGGCCTTACTTCACTTCTCGGGGGTGGCGCGCTGCCGCTGCTGCTCATCAATGTTGTAGGCAGCACTGTCATGGGCTATGCCAAACCACCGGCGTTCTGGGGCACAGGATTTCTGGGCGGCTTCACCAGCTTTGCCGCCTTTGCCTACCTCACCTCGGGCTTTAGCCCGGCGCGGGCGGGAGCGTACGTCCTGGCGACGATCATTGGCTGCACCGCGGCATACCTCATGGGTGACCGCCTGCAGGATCGGGGGCACGCATGATTCTCTCCATCCTGGCCGTCCTCGCCGGCGGCTTTGTTGGCGGCTGCGGGCGCTACTTGCTCACCCGTGTGCTGCCCTCCCCCACGTGTACCTTTGCCGCCAACCTCGTCGGCGCGGCGGTGGCCGGTGTGGCCTACGGCTATGCCACGCATGCCCACGCCCCCGAATATTTCCTTCCCCTGCTGGCGGCCGGACTCGCCGGCGGGCTATCCACGTGGTCCACGATGGCCAAGGAGCTTGGTGAAATGATAAAGGCCAAGCGCTGGTGGCGCTTGGCGCGTTATCTCTTCTGGACCATCGGCCTAGGAATCATCGTGGCCTGGCGCGGGGCGTGGGTCGGCTCGCTGCTAGCCTGACCCGCCCCACGCCCTTGTGGGCTGCGCTAGTCGGCGATTGCGTCCAACGGCGGGGTCTTCGCCGCGCGCTGTGCCGGCCACAGGGCTGCCAGCACACCGACGATTCCGGAACCGACAAACATGATGACGAGCATCAGCCACGGCACCGTCGTGGAGTCAAGACCTTCGTCAGAGAGCACGGAGATGAAGGACCATCCCATTCCCAGCCCCATGAGAATGCCCATGAGGGCGCCGAAGAGGGCGATCTGTACCGATTCCACCGTGATCATTGTGCGAATCTGGCGGCGTTGAGTACCCACCGCGCGCAGCATACCGATCTCTTGGCGCCGTTCAATCACGCCGAGGGTGAGGGTATTGACAATGCCCAGGATCGCGATGACCACAGCCAACGCCAGCAGCGCGTAGAGAATTGTGAGCATCTGGTCAATCATGCCGGCGGCCTCGCCTGCGAATTCCTCGCCGGTGCGCACCTGCACCACGACGAGGTCCTTGACGGACTCCTCCAGGTTCGCGCGCAGCTTTTCCTTGTCATAGCCTTCCTCCGCGTTCACGTAGACCAACATGACGTTGAGGCTAGCCGGGTCGAGGACCTCTGTTGCCGCAGAGGCGGAGACAGCTAAGCGCGGGAGCATCTGGAAGGGCTCATACGTGCCGAGGAGCTTCACCTGCGTGGTACGAGACGGATCCGGGCCCGCCAGCTCATAACTCTGGCCGACCTCCCAGCCCTGCTCTGCAGCCAGGTCGGCTTCGGCGATGAAGCCCGGCTCCTCGCCTGTCTTCAACGATCCTTCCACCAGGGTGAAGTTAAGGACGTCATCGGCGTTGCCATCGATGACCTGGCTGAGCATCATCTCTGGGCCATAATTCATCGAAGCCTGACCATCCACCTGCAGGGGTGCTGTGCTCATCGACACGACCTGTCCGACGCCCTCAGTATCGCTGGCGCGCTGCACAGTCTCGTTCGGCGTCGGGAAGTTTCCAGACGTCGGGCCGGACAGCAAGAAGTCCGCGCGGGCGTCCTGCTCGACGGTGTCGGCAACCGAGGCTTTCATCGTCGCACCCAACATGCCGATCGAGGTCACCAGCGCCACGCCCAGCATGAGAGCGAACGCGGTAGCCGCGGTTCGGCGCGGGTTACGCGCCGAATTCGTCGACGCCAGCTTGCCCACCGCACCAAAGGGCGCGCCAACCACGCGGCCGATCCCCGGAACGATAGGCAGGGAGATGGCCGGGCCGGCAAGGAAGAAACCAAGGATTAGGTTGAGCGCACCGAGGCCCACGAGGGAGGCGCGGATGCCTGTGGAGGCATCAACAAACACTCCAACAAGCGCGAAGATGATGCCTACAACCAGCAGCAGCCCGCCCAGCACGCTGCGCACGAGCAACGAAGAACCAGCCGCAGACTCGGTGGTGCGCATGGCTTCCACGGGTTTGACCGCGCCTGCCCGGCGCGCCGGTGCCCACGCGGAAATGATGGTGACCACAGCACCCAAAAGCAACGGCACGACGACTGCGCTAACGCTCAGGCCCAAACCACCGCCCATGGGCATGTCTTTGGCTTCAAAAACTGCCTTGATGAGTGCCACCAGGCCCATGCCGGCGATTACGCCCACGGCAGAACCCACAAGGCCCACGATGAAGGCCTCCGTCACCACCGAGCGCGTAATCTGCCCACGGGAGGCGCCGAGTGCACGCAGGAGTGCGAACTCCTTGGTGCGCTGAGCCACGATCATCGAGAAGGTATTCGCAATGATAAACGTGCCCACCAACAGCGCGATGAGGCCGAAAGCGATAAGGAAGTAGTTGACGAATTTCAGGGCAGAGGAAATCTGATCCGAAATCTCATCGGCCAGTTTCTGGCCAGATTCCGCCTTGACCTCGAAGGTCTCGTTGAGGTGCTCCACGAGTTTATCGGCACTCACTCCCTCGGCGGCAGCGACCTTCAACTGGGCAGAATTACCATAGCGCTCGACGAAGGCCTCGTGGTCCATGAGCAGTGTCAGGCTGGGGCCTTGGTCCACCACAGGCTTGACGACGCCCACGACCTTAACCTCATCACGCTGGTCCGGGTGGACTACGAGAAGGCTGTCGCCGATCGTGATATCGAATTTTTCCGCAGCCGAGTCATTGATGAGAACCTCGCCGGTCCCGTGAGGCGCGGAGCCTTCGACAAGCGTGGCGGGCTCACCGACGGATTGCTCCTCCGGGTAGTAGGGCTGCACGCTGGAGGTCCCCCCACCAGTTTGAAAGGCCTCGGCGTCCTTGTTTGCCACCACGACCGTCTGGCTGCTTTGCATGTTCACCGCGCGCACATCGGGGTCGGCGGCGATGTCATCGCGCATCTTCTGATCGAGGTTGGGGCCGCCCTCCTTCTGGCTCACGGCCGCATCCACGCCAGTAAACGCGGTAGATACCGCGGAGTCGAAGGTGCTCGAAAGCGAATTGGTGAACATGAAGGAACCCGAGATGAACGCGGTGCCGAGCACCACCGCCAGTAGGGTCAGGGCAAGGCGCAGCTTGTGCGCGAGAATATTGCGCACGGACACCGTGCGCATGGTGTTCTTTGTGGCCATGCTCTAGCCCTCGATTTCTGCCATCACGGCGTGGATGGACTCCATGGTCGGGTTGTTCAGCTCGTTGACCAGCCGGCCATCGGCAAGGAAGACCACGCGGTCTGCGTAGGATGCGGCCTTAGCATCGTGCGTCACGATGACGACGGTCTGGCCGTCCTGATCCACTGCGGTGCGCAAAATATCGAGCACCTCGGCGGAAGAGTTGGAGTCCAGGTTGCCGGTCGGTTCATCGCCAAAGATGATTTCCGGGCGCGAAACCAGAGCGCGCGCGCAAGCCACGCGCTGCTGCTGGCCACCGGAGAGCTCTGATGGGCGGTGGTTCAAGCGGTTGGACAGGCCCAGACGGGAAGTGACCTCATCGAACCATTCCTTATCTACCTTGTTGCCAGCGATATCGGTGGGCAGCGTGATGTTCTCTGCCGCGGTCAGCGTGGGCACCAGGTTGAAGGACTGGAAGATGAAGCCCAAGCGGTCGCGGCGCAGGGCGGTAATATCCTTGTCGCTGAGCTGCGACATGTCGGTGTCACCGATGAAGGCCGAGCCGGACGTCGCCGAATCGAGCCCCGCCATGGTGTGCATGAGCGTGGACTTGCCGGATCCCGAAGGGCCCATGATGGCGGTAAAGGTATTGCGCGCGAACTCAACGTCGACGTGGTCCAACGCGGTAACTGCGGTATCTCCCTGACCGTATTGTTTGAACAGGTCGACGGCACGAGCCGCAGCAGTCATCGTTGGGGTTGTCATGGACGTGTTCTCCTTATAGATGGGGAAAGTAACGTCCCTACCCTATCTTGCCCTGGGTAAGTTATGTGACGCGTGTGGTCTAAAATATGCTCCATGCGCGCATCTCTTTCCGCTCTGGAACACTACGACCGCTGTGCCGAAGCCGCCGCGGCTCAAATCATGCGCCACTACTCCACCAGTTTTTCCCTGGCCACGCGGCTTCTCTCCCCCAGGGTCCGGGTGGACATCCGCAATTTATACGCCATGGTGCGCACCGCCGATGAAATCGTCGACGCCGGGCTCGATCCCCAGGACGCCGCCGTGCTTCTCGACGCCTACGAGGCCACCGTCCGCGCCGCCCCGTCCCAGCGTTTTCACGCTGATCCGGTCGTGCATGCCTTTGCGCTTTCCGCGCGGCGCTGCGGGTTCAGCGACGAGCACGTTGCACAGTTCTTTTCCTCCATGCGTTGCGATTTAACGCACCGCACGCACACCCATGACTCCTTCGAGGATTACGTGTGCGGCTCCGCGGAGGTCATTGGGCTCTTGTGCCTGGACGCCTTCTACACCGGCGGGCCCCGCCCGTCCGGCATCGAGGAGGGCGCGCGGCGCCTGGGCGCAGCCTTTCAGAAGATCAACTTCTTGCGCGACCTGCGCGAGGATTCCGCAGAGCTAGGCCGCTCCTATTTCCCGGACTTGCCGGACCCGGCCAACTTGGATGAGGAGCGGAAAACGGCGATCATCGCTGATATTCGGCGCGACCTGGCTGTAGCGCGCGGCGCGATGAAGAAGTTGCCGCGCGGTTCGCGGGTGGGCGTGGCAGTCGCGACGGCCCTGTTTACCGAGCTCACCGACCAGCTCGCGGCCACCCCAGCCGCCGATATTCTCACGACACGGGTCTCCGTCTCGCCAGCGCGCAAGGCTTTCTTGGTGAGCCGGGCAGCGACAGCGGCGGTGAAGTAGCTATGAGCAAGCGGGTTGTCGTCATCGGTGCGGGCATCGCTGGCCTGGCCAGCGCGGCCCTGTTGCTGCGTGAGGGCTGGGAGGTGGTGGTCGTCGAGAAGCAGCACAGCGTCGGCGGGCGCGCGGGCGAACTGGAGGTCGACGGTTTCCGCTTCGATACTGGCCCGTCCTGGTACCTGATGCCCGAAGCATTCGATGAATTTTTCAAGGCCTGCGGGACGAGCACCGAGCACGAACTGGAGCTTGTCGACCTCTCCCCCGCGTATCGCGTCTACAACGACGACGGCGCCTTCCTCGACATTCACAGCGGCGTGGACAATGTTGTTCGGCTTTTTGACTCCATCGAGCCAGGCTCAGGCGAGCGCGTGCGCGCCTACTTAGCGCGCTCCTCTGATATCTATGCTGTGGCGCTAAGCAGCTTTTTGTACACCACGTTTTCCCACCCCACGCAGCTTTTAACCCGGGACGTGCTCACGCGGCTGGGTACGCTGGCGCTACTTCTCACTCGGTCCTTGGACCGGCTGGTGGCAGCACAGTTTCAGGACTACCGCCTGCGCCAGGTGCTGACCTACCCGGCGGTGTTTTTGTCCACGGAGCCAACAGCTGCACCGGCGCTGTACTCCTTGATGAGCCACACCGATTTGGTCGAAGGCGTGCGCTACCCGCAAGGTGGTTTCGCCGCGGTGGTCGCGGCGATTGCGCGCCAGGCACAAGGCGCCACCTTCCTCATGGATACGGCGGTGACGGCGATTGAGTGCGCAGAAGGTCGTGCGACTGGCGTGCAGCTGGACGACGGCCGCGTCATCTCCGCCGAGGCCGTCGTGTCCGCGGCGGACCTGCGCCATACTGAGACTGCTCTGCTGCCTCAGTCAGCGCGGACATATCCCGAGAGCTATTTCGCGCGACGCGACCCGGGCCTCGGCACGGTGTTGGTCTTCCTCGGCGTGCGGGGCGCGCTGCCGGAGCTGGCCCACCACACCCTTCTTTTCAGCAAGGACTGGGAGCCCGATTTCCGGGCGGTGTATCACGCTCCGGAGGCTTCGCGCCCGCTGGGGGCGTCCGAGTCCATCTACGTGTCGAAGACCTCCGCGACGGATCCTGCCGTGGCGCCGGAGGGCTGCGAGAATCTCTTTGTGCTGGTCCCCGTGCCGGCGGAGGAAAACTTCGGCGCGGGTAACGCCTATGGCGAAGAAGAATCGCCCCGCGTTGGCGCAATTGCCGATGCCGCGATTCACCAACTCGGCACGTGGCTTGGCATTCCCGACTTTGCTGAGCGCATCGTGGTGCGCCGGACGGTCGGCCCCTCTGATTTTGCGCGGCGCTACAACTCCTGGGCTGGTGGCGCGGTGGGACCCGCGCATACGTTGCGGCAATCCGCCTTCTTCCGCGGGCGCAATGCCTCGCGAAAACTCAAGAACCTGTACTACGCGGGCGGTACGACGGTACCGGGTGTTGGTGTACCGATGTGCCTCATTTCCGCGCACAATGTCATCACGCGGATGCGCGAACAGCACTAAGCGTCGAGCTCAAGGGCTGCGGGTGCACCGCTGCGTTTAGTCTTCACCGTCACGGCGTGCCCACCAAAAAGATAGCCATCATCGAATTCCACGCTGAGGTGTCCGCGTTGGGGGACTTCAACGGCAACGGGCGTGAGTTTGGCGTATACGTCGCCGGCCGTGAGCTCAGGTGCCGGGACGTTTGCGCCCTCGGACAGGGCGACGTCATGGCGCCAGCGGTTCGCAGCTCGAAGAGCTTTTTTGGCGGCAAAGCGCCGGGCCTCATCGATGATCTCAGCACTGAGGACCTTATTGATAACGGTGAGGGGTGCCTTGAATTTTCGCCTCAGGTTCGCGCTCTCCGCGAGGAGAAGCTCCTCCCCTTCGTACCAGATGCTGAAATCAACTCCGAGCTCTTCTGCCCTACCGTCGAACGTGTTCGTACTGCGATCGAGCACCAACGGACCGAACTTGGAATCAAGCTCTACCGGAACGGCAATCCGAGCGAGGAGTTGCTCCATGTCTGTGTCATCCACGTCTGGGAGGATCTCCCAGATATCGACATAGTGTGCTTTGCTCCTCTCGTGGAAGTGGTGGCTACCCCGAGCATGAATCACCGTGAAAGGCTCAAGCTCTGCAACTTCGCGCGGATCCCACAGCGTCTTTCCTGCGGCTGTCTGGAAGAGCTGCGGATAGCGCACGCCGACGTCACCAGTAATCAGCTCGTCCTCAGGCAAAATCTTTAGGGCGACTCCAGGCATGTTCATGAGCTGAATATGCGTCTTGTCCTCAGCGTAGGGATCATCGCTCACCCACTTCTTCGGCACATCTGCCACATCGAAGAGAAACTCTGCCTCCTCGCAGCGCAGGATAGAGCTGACGACGTCATTGTCCGAGAATTCACGGTAGAGGGAAAGCATGCCGCAATAGTACATACGTGAAAAGGCTACGCAGCGCTCCATGGCGTAGTCTGAGGAGGTTGACGTCGAGTAGAAGGGCGAAAGGCCGATGGCAGAAACGATTGAGCAGGCCGCCGAAATTGTTGAGGAGTGGCTCAAGCAAGAAGACGCCATCGACCCCCAAAAGGCTCCTCGGCTCCAAGAGCTCTTAGCTCGCGTTCCACGTCAAGAGCTCATCGCGATTGTGGAGCGCCAGAATGCTCTCCGCGCCGCATTGGCGTTAAGGCTGCTGCCGCGTCAAAAATCTATCGCGGTCTTCGATGCGCTTGATGCCAAACACCAAGCGGACATCATTGACGAGTTGGGCAACGCCGATGTCTACGAATTCTTCGACGAGCTGGATCCCGAAGACCGCGTGGCGCTGTTGGACGAGCTTCCTGCGGAAATTGCGGATCGCCTCCTCCGTTCGCTGACTCAGACTCAGCGCGATGTGACCGGAGTGATTCTCGGGTACACGAAGGGATCCGTCGGCCGCCGTATGTCGCCGGAGGTGCCCAATATCCACCCGGAAATGAGCATGGAAGATGCCCTGCGCACCCTCCGCGACAACGCCGATGAACTAGAAACCATCTATACCGTTCCTGTGACGCGTAAGGACCGGCGTCTGGTGGGCGTCGTCAGCCTGCGCGAGCTCTTCACGGCTGAACGCGGCATTCTCATTGAGGACATCATGAACGAGCCGGTGTATGCATACGCGACTGCCGACGCCGAAGAGACCGTCCGCTGGTTCTTGCCCCTCGACATGCTGGCGCTGCCGATTGTGGATGATTCGCACCGCCTCGTTGGCCTTCTTACCTGGGACGATGCCACCGACATTATGGAGGAAGCGGACAGCGAGGACTCGGCTCGTTCCGGTGGTACGGAAGCGCTCCAGCAGCCGTACTTGTCGACGCCCCTTCTCAAGCTCGTCCGCTCCCGTATTCTCTGGCTGCTCGTTCTCGCCGTATCGGCTCTGTTGACCGTGCGGGTGCTCGATTCTTTCGAAGACACACTGGCTAAAGCGGTGGTGCTGTCACTATTTATCCCGTTGCTAACAGGCACGGGTGGAAACACGGGAAATCAGGCAGCAACGACCGTCACACGAGCGCTCGCGCTTGGCGACGTCCGCACACGCGACCTCTTGGCAGTCATGTGGCGGGAATTGCGCGTCGGAATGTTGCTGGGCGCTGTGCTGGGGCTGGCCGGGCTTGTCTTGGCGACGGTCATCTATGGCCTAGATATCGGCCTCGTCATCGGCTCCACCCTGTTTCTCATTTGTTCGATGTCCGCGACGGTAGGCGGACTCATGCCCATTGTGGCTAAAACTGTTGGCGCGGACCCTGCGGTCTTCTCTAACCCATTCATCTCCACCTTCTGTGATGCAACGGGCTTGATCGTCTACTTCTTCATTGCGAAGTCTGTCTTGGGAATCTAACTGGATACAGAAGGGTGTCCGCCAGGCCGTACAACGCCTGCTACATGACGAATAAGCCCACGCCCCAATCTTTGGTGCGAATTGACAGCCACTAACCGCCCTGAGCGCCCGCGCACAATCCTTCGCTTATCCCGCAAGCAGTCCAATTGCAAGGTTAATAGCAGCGTGCAATATCGCGCATTCAATGACGCTTCCCGAGCGGTATCGCACCACTCCCAGGATCCACCCGCAGAGAAACTGAACCGGAAGTATGGGCCACAACTGCGCATCGAAGCTCAACAACATCAAATGAGGCAGAAGAAAAACTCCCGCTTGGAGCGTGTTACCACCCCAGAACCCCCAGGATCGAAGAAGTAAGCCGCCAACAAATCCTCGGAAAAACACTTCCTCGCCTATAGCCCTGAAAATGACAGCAAGGCTTACCCCTTGAGACAGAACCACCCCCGGTATGGCCAGACTAGCCGACGACACCACACGGATACCGGCGTATCCTATTCCAAGCAACACGGGGAAAAGGATGATGCTTAGTACTACTGTTTGCCAATTTCCCAATCGCCAACCCACATTTGCCCGAGCTTGAGAAACCCCAATTCTCTTGCGCTGAAAAATGATATAAAGCACTGAAGGAACGAGAAACAAAAGGAATTCAAACATCTTCTCCGTACCCTAATCCCGGACCGGGTTGGCTACTTAGCCAGAAAGCTCGGTGCCCAGTTTACAATTCTGTATGAGGACGAGACGCCCGAGCATTGGTGGGGTAGATCATACTTCCGTGGCCCTTTCGCAGTAGTTAGGAACTAGGCAGCTACCCGGGTGGGTATGAGCCTTGTTTATCAGCGCTTTCAGGTGAACATGATTAGGCCCAATTGCCGAGGCGGGGCCTAATGACTCGGTCACTACAAAGTTATTTGTTCAGACCTGGAAGTGCAGACCTGCCGCGTGTGAAAAACAAAAAAGAGACCGTTGAAGCAATCGTGCTTCAACGGTCCTTGTCGTTGTATTGAGTTGTTTGTTGTTGTTTGGTGTCGGCGGTTTCTTACTCTCCCACAACCTCCCGGTTGCAGTACCATCAGCGTTAGCAGGCTTAGCTTCCGGGTTCGGAATGGGTCCGGGCGTTTCCCTGCTGCTATAGGCCACCGACAAACACACAGGGCAACGTCTGGTTGCTGGTGTTGTGTCAGATACTGTGTAGTGGACGCGAACACGACAGTGTGATTGTCTTGTTGTGTTTGTTGTTGACACACCCTTGAAAGAAAGGTGTGTGTGTTTGTTTTGGTCTATTAGTACCAGTAGCCTTCACACCTTGCGGTGCGTCCAGGTCTGGCCTATCAACCCCATCGTCTTTGGGGGACCTCAAATGAAACCTCATCTTAAAACAG
>NZ_JAMKFF010000003.1:0-243980 GCF_023574125.1 Corynebacterium intestinale | reverse complement strand
AAACATGCGCCTCACCACCAACACATAACCACCAACAACGCCTGAGTAAGACACCGCTACCGGATACTCACTCAGGCGCTACCAGATACTCACCACACCGCTACCATTTCAGTCTTCTGAACAGGTAGAGCGGCTGCAGTTAACTTTCCGTTAACGGTGAGTCAACTTTGCTCCTTAATGTCACGCAAGGTGGCTGATCTCTGGTGGGGTGAGGAATAGTACTGGGGGTCGGTGGAGGAATCTGCTAAAAATCCACAGCATTTCTTGATTCTTTGGTGGTGTTTTAGGAGTGCACTGTGGGTAGGTTGGGGCATTTGATGCCCGGCATTACCGGTGTGTGACGAAGGTTACATCACTAATTTTATGGCGGATTCTGATTCCGGTCATGTGCTATTGGTCTAGCGGTCTCGCGTTGGCTGGCGACCCTGTTGTGGCAGGTTGTTGCCCGTATCTTCTGGCGGGTAGTGTGTATTGGAGTCGGGGCTGCGCGGGGGATATCTTTTAGGTTTCCGTTTGATAACAGGACGGTAACGAAGCCGGTTTTGCGTTTCTGACTCGACATCGCTTGTGATGATTTCGTAACCTATTCGAGACATTGAGTTACCGACACGGTGTACACATCACCGGTGCTCAATACGAACTGAAGATTTAAGCGCCGCGTCTGGCCCCTCCTAAAACCGGGGGCCGAGCGGAGATGGCTCTACAGGAATGGGTCATCGTCGAACGCTAGGCCCGCCCCTTGGGTCAGAGCTTTTGCCCGCGTCATCAAGAAGGTGAATGAATGATTCGCCGTCTTGGCGGGCGAAGTAGGCGCATAGGAAGATTTGGAGTTTAAATTCGTGGCTAAGCACCGTCGTCAGGGCAACGTGAACACCCGTCGCATCGCATCTACCGCTGCTATTGCAGCAACCGCAGCTGTTACCGTACCGGCTGCCGCCAACGCAGCCGAGGTCGTTGTTCCGGACACCGACATCCGCTTTGAGGTCGCCGGCCTGGAGAATGTTCCTAACATTCAGCAGCTGCCCAACGTTGATCGCTACATCCCTGCCTTCAAGGCAAACCAGGGTGGCGGCTACGCCGCTGCTGTTGAGTCCCCGGCGGCACCGGCCCCGGCGCCGACCCAGTCCGTGGGTGAGAAGGTTCTTGAAGCTGCTCGTTCCGCCATCGGTTCCCCGTACGTCTACGGCGCTAACGGCCCGAGCGCCTTCGATTGCTCTGGCCTGACCTCCTGGGCTTACCAGCAGGCTGGCGTGTCCATCCCGCGTACGTCTCAGGCGCAGGCTTCCGCTGGCACCCCGGTGTCTCTCGACGCCCTGCAGCCGGGTGACATCATCGTGTACTACTCCGGTGCATCTCACGTTGGCATCTACACCGGCCATGGCACCATCATTGACGCTCTGAACTCCGGTACCCCGGTGGGTGAGCGTTCCCTGAACTACATGCCGATTCACTCCGCAGTTCGCTTCTAAGCGCACTCGGTAATCGTCCTAACCCCTTCCGCCGCTCTTGCCATGTTGATGGTGAGGGTGGGGAAGGGGTTCGGCTATTCTTGTAGTCGTTATGTTTTTGCTCGACTGAGGGTATAATTCAGTTATCTATTAACCTTCTCTAAGTTTCGGGGGTATCCATGTCGCGTCGTGGCCTTGCGTGTGCGGTCGCTGCACTTGCCTTGAGCACGGTTCCAGTTGCCGTCCTTTCACCGTCGGCTGTGTCCCAGGAGGTTTCTCCGGAGCAGCAGCAGGAAGGCGCTCCGCAAGCGGAGGATCCTGAAGACCTGCCCGGCCTCATTGAGCGCATGGCGGACGTCGCCCAGCGCGTGTCTGCCAAGGGTGAGGAAGTTAAGGGGCTCGAGGATGAGCTCGCTGAGTCGGAGAAAGAGATCGGCGAGCTGGAATTAAAGGCCGAGGAAGCGCAGCGTACTTCCGAAGATGCCTCAGCCGCTGTGGCCGAACAACAGGAACGCATCGATGCTCTAGCGCAGAAGCGCTATCGTAGGAATGCCGCTGCAACGTCGGTCTCCGCCGCCCTCAATGCAAATGACGTGGCCAGTGCGGTAGAACGGATGGGCTATCTAGGTGCCCTATCCAAGGCCGCGAAGCGCGAGGAAGACGCAATGGTCGCGGCTTCCGCAGCGGCCGACGACGCGCATCAAGAGGCAGTTGATGCCGCCGAGGAGGCACGCCATAAGCGTGACGAGCTGCAGGTAAAGCGTGACTCAGTGCTGAAAGAAAAGGCCGAGCTGGAAGAACAACAGAAGGAACTTGAGGCCACCGTTGATGGCTTAAGCCCAGAAGCGCGTGAGGCATGGGTCCAGCACTTCGGTGGATCCTCCGACCTTGACTTGGCTGCGCTGGCCGATGGCTCCGGGTCTGCCGCTGTGGAAGCCGCTCTCAGCCGTATTGGCGCCCCGTATGGCTGGGGCGCAACGGGTCCTGATGTTTTTGACTGTTCTGGCCTGATGGTGTGGAGCTATCAGCAGATGGGCAAGAGCATTCCGCGCACCTCGCAGGCGCAGCTCGCCGGTGGTACGCCGGTGCCGCTGGACCAACTCCAGCCCGGCGATATTGTGGGCTATTACCCCGGCGTTACCCACGTGGGAATGTATATCGGTGATGGCCAGATTGTTCATGCCTCCACCTATGGCGTCCCCGTGGCCGTGGTGCCGCTGAATTCCATGCCGGTGGAAGGTGCCGTACGCTATTAGGACATGGCGCGCACACTCCTCGTCACCAATGACTTCCCGCCCACCATCGGCGGGATCCAGTCCTATCTTCGAGATTTTCTGGCGACCCTCAACCCGCAGGATGTCGTGGTTTTCGCCTCGACTCAAGACGGGGACGCCGCTGCGGAGTATGACTCGACGCTGCCCTATACCGTGGTCCGCTGGCCGCGCTCCATCATGCTGCCAACGCCTGCTACGGCCCGCCAGATGCAGCGCCTCATCCGAGAACACGATATCGAGGCCGTGTGGTTTGGTGCTGCGGCCCCACTCGCGCTCATGGCGCCGGCAGCGCGTGCAGCGGGCGCGCGCCGCATCGTAGCCACAACGCACGGGCATGAGGTGGGGTGGTCCATGCTTCCTGGGGCACGGCAAGCCTTGCGCAGGATCGGCAAGTCTTCGGATGTCCTCACGTATATCTCGGACTACACGCGCAACAGGTTGGAGCCCGCGTTCGGCTCGGGTGCGCGGTGGGTTCATTTGCCCTCGGCGGTCAACCTGGAGGATTTCACGCCAGCTACCGCAGCAGAGAAGCAGGCGGCCCGTGCGCATTTCGGGTTGGGCCCCGGCCCAGTAATTGTCTGCATCTCCCGTCTGGTCCCGCGTAAAGGTCAGGATCAACTCTTGCGCGCTATGCCAGCGGTGCGTGGGCGAATTCCAGATGCGCAATTACTCATTATCGGACGCGGCCGCTACGAGCCGACCTTGCGTGAACTTGCGCATCTGTACTGCCCAGACGCCGTGATTCAGGAGGCGCGGGATACGGCGGAATTGCGTTTGGCCCTCCATGCGGCCGATGTATTCGCCATGCCTGCACGCACACGAGGTGGCGGACTCGACGTCGAGGGACTCGGCATTGTTTACCTTGAGGCGCAGGCGGCGGGGCTGCCAGTGGTTGCTGGAGATTCCGGCGGAGCGCCGGAGACGGTGACTCCGGAGACAGGGCTCGTTGTGCGCGGGTCTTCGGTGCCGGAGCTTGAGGAGGCGCTGTGCACGTTGCTTGGCGATGCCCCCCGGGCCCACCGTATGGGGGCAGCCGGGCGCCGCCACGTGGAGGAGCGCTGGACGTGGGAAATCATGGGCGCACGATTGCGCGAGATTCTCGAATGTGATCGAGGGCAAGCCGGGGTATATCCTACTAGTCATGCTTGAACACACTCCCTCCGCTGAAGGCGGCCGCAGTGGCCTCACCATCGGGTTCGATATTGGTGGAACAAACCTGCGCGCCGCGGTGATTGATCCCGCCGGAGAGATTGTGGATTCGATGAGCGTGCCTACGGCCGTGGAAGCGCGAGAGCTCGAAGATGACATCGTGCGTTGCGTCGACAGCCTCGCAGCTTCTCATGACATTGATGCCGTTGGGCTTGCCCTCGCAGGGTTCTTGGATCCCGAATGCGAAATTGTGCGTTTTGCTCCGCATTTGCCGTGGCGGGACGCCCCAGTGCGTGAAATCTTGAGCAAGCGCTTGGACGTTCCTGTCCGGCTTGAGCACGACGCCAACTCGGCCGCGTGGGGGGAGTGGCGCTTTGGTGCAGGACGCGGGGCGAAGGAATGGGTTTTCTTTGCCGTCGGTACCGGCATTGGAGCTACGCTATTTAATGACGGCACGATCTACCGCGGAGCTTTCGGCACTGCCCCTGAGTTTGGGCACCTCGTTGTTTCACCGGGCGGACGCCAATGCTCGTGCGGAAAGCGCGGCTGCCTCGAACGCTACGCGTCCGGAACCGCTCTGCCGGACACCTGCGCGGATCTGCGCGGTGACTTTGAAACAACCCTCCCGGAGAATCCCTCCGGCGAGGAGATCACCGCGGCCGCTCGCCGGGGAGATCCCCTAGGTTTGGCTGTCATGGATAACTTCGGACAGTGGTTGGGGCAGGGACTATCCATGGTGGCGGATGTCCTTGACCCCGAGCTGATCGTCATCGGCGGTGGGGTATCCAAGGACGCGGATCTGTACCTAGATCGGGCACGGGAAGCCATGGCTAGCCAGATTGTCGGGGCCGGTCACAGGCCTCTGGCCCGAGTCGCAACCGCGAAACTGGGTTCCGCGGCGGGTATGATTGGTGTCGCTGATCTCGCCGGCCAGGAGCACCGAGGTTAACACCGCACATTTTTCTTTCACCGGACAGCGTGGCCTGTTCGGCATAAACAGATAGGACTATAAGCGATGCGAAACAAGTGGTACTGGGCCTTTAAGCACATTTTTTTTGGCCCGGCCCTTCGAGTATGGAACCGCCCATGGTCCGAAGGAATGGATCGCATCCCGGAATCCGGTTCGGCTATCTTGGCATCCTCTCACCAAGCCGTCATGGATTCTTTCTACTTCCCCCTGTTATGCCCGCGGCAGATTACTTTTCTGGCTAAGAGCGAGTATTTCACCACCCCCGGTTTCGTTGGCGGCCTGCAAAAGTGGTTCTTTAGCTCCGTGGGGCAGGTACCGATTGACCGCGTCAATAAAGACGCGAGCGACGCCATGCTAGCGAGCGCGCAACGCATTATCGGCCGCGGGGATCTCTTTGGAATCTACCCGGAGGGAACTCGTTCGCCCGATGGACGCATTTACAAGGGGCGCACCGGCATGGCGCGCATCGCGTTGACTACTGGTGAGCAGGTAATTCCCATCGCCATGATTAATACCCGGAAGGCAAACCCGATCGGTTCATGGATCCCGCGCCCGGTTCGCGTCGGCATGCGCGTGGGGGAGCCCATCGATCCCCAGGCGTGGGCTGCCGAGCGCAACCTTGATCCACAGGACCACGCTACCGTGCGCGCGTTCACGGACTATGTGATGAAGCAGTTGGCTGAGTTGGCGGGCAAACCCTATGTCGATGTATACGCCTCCGATGTGAAGGCCTCCCTGCAAGCTGGACACGGCTACCCGGAAGGGGCCGAGCCCGGTTCGGAGGCGCAGTAATCTGTGAGCTCTTCTCTCTCTCAACGCCTTGCCTGGCCCGATGTAGCGAAAGGCATCTCCATCCTGGGCGTCGTGCTTCTGCACATCACGCTCACCGTTCCTGAATCAGGGGAGACGTGGCTGGCGGCCTTTAACGTCTGGCTGGATCCGCTTCGCTTACCTCTGTTCTTCTTGGTGAGCGGCTTTTTTGCCCAGAAGGTTTTTCACTTTAGCTTCGCGGAGCTTTTCACACGCCGCCTGTGGTACTTCCTCGTTCCCTATGTGGTCTGGATGCTCGTTGAGCAACAAACCAAACGCGTGGAGTACCACTGGGTCTTTGGAGATCCCATCTTCGATGTTGGCCAAATGACAGCCAGCCTGCTCGTGGGCCATTCCATGGCATGGTTTTTGCATTCGCTGATTCTGTTCAACATCTTCTTGTGGTGCGTACGCAAGCTCCCCGGGTGGGCAGCGATGGCGCTGAGCTTTAGCCCGATTCTGTTCACCGCTTGGCAGGCGCAATACACCTCGATTGCGAAGGCCATCATGTTTCTCCCGGTCTTTGTCGGCGCCGCCTACTTCCGTGATGCCATTTCCGCCTTCGCTGCAGCCATCGAGGCACCGTTTAAGGGCATATGGGATCACCGCAGTTTTTGGGCGTATTCCGGGATGACAGTGGCCTACGCCATCGGCTTTTTTACTCGCCGCGCGTGGGATAACTTCTCCGGAGAAGTTGACGTTACGTGGTTGCTCCCGGGCGCGGAGGCGCTGGTGAGGGATGACGTTCATATCCTTGTTCGCATGGTAGAGCAGTTCTTCGAGGTCCCAGTGGGAATCGCGGTGGCGGTTGTGGTGTCCTATATTCCGGCCCTGTCCACCGGACTGCGTTTCATCGGTGCTCACACGCTGCCTATCTATCTTGGGCATCCCATCGGCCTCACCATTCTTTATGGCTACCCCATGGCGCTCCATCCTCGGGAGGTTAGCCTGGCGGGCCAGTGGCCGCTGGAAAACACGTGGTTCTGGCTTAGCATGTGCGTTCTTTATTGCGCTGTCGCGTCGCTAGCACTGTGGGCTTTGGGCAAGGTGCCCGTCGTGGGCTGGACGCTTAAACCGCCGCCGATCGGTGCGAGTCGGCGAAAAACGGAACCGTCGTCTGTAGGCTCAAGCCTGAGCCAGCAGCTCACCGCGACAAGAAACACGACGAGCAAGAAATAGTCGTTGCCCGGAATCTGCTGCCACCACGACCACGTCAGCTCCAGCTGCTCATTGTGCGGGACGAGCCAGTGGCCGCGGGCCAGCAACGTCAGCCATGTGAGGGCAGCTAGGAACCAGTGTCGGCGGGCGGTCAGATATACCGCTGCTAAGCAGAGCCACGTGAAATGGTGAGACCACGAGACCGGGGAGCACAGCAGCGCCGCCGAGGAAGCGAGCAGCACGAGCTCGACCTGCGATGATGTATGCTCCATAAGCCACCACAGAAGCGCGACGATGGCGATGCATCCGAGAATCCAAAGAGCTGATGCTTGCTCGGGGACAATGCGGCTTAGCAGGCCGCGGAGTGATTGGTTGCCGGAGTAGGCCAGCCCGCCGATGCGCGAGGAATCACGAAGGGTATCGGTCCAATACACCGCGGAGCTTGCCGGGGAGGCGAGGTGCCCCACCACGCCACATGTGACGAAGGACCCCACCGCAGTGGCAAGAGCGCGCCAGTCGCGGCGAACGAAAAACACGGCGAGGAACACCGCTGGGGTGAGCTTGATGGCTATTGCAATGCCCGTAAGCACACCACGCCACGAGCTTCGTGGGCTCAGCAGTAAGCAATCTACAACGACCGCCGCGGTCAACAAAAGGTTCACTTGGCCGAAGCTGAGCGTCTCAGTAACCGGTTCCATCAGCATGCAGGCGCACAATGCCCACGAGGACCACCAACCAGGTCGCTCAGTAGCACAGCTCCGAGAAATCACGGCATACAGGCAAACCCACAGCGCCCCGAGCGATGCTGCGGTAAGAAGAACGGACAGCGGCCACAACGGGAGCCATGACACCATGGCGAAAAGCGCTGCAGCAAAAGGCGGGTAGGTAAAAGGCAGCGAAAAACCGTTGTCGAGCACATAGCTCTGTGCGTAAAGATTCTCTCCGCGTAGAAGCGCGCGTCCTCCCTCGCGATAGACATCGAGGTCAATGTGGTAATAAGGTGCAATGCTGCCGCTGCTGAATAATGCCGGAAGCTGGATAATCCACGCTAGGGAGGCCAGCCCTGCTATGAACAAGGGGAGAAGAGGGGAGGAGAGAGCTTTCTTCACGCAGTTGAGTATAGACCCCAGTGGGCAGGCCTATGTGGGCGGGAGACTAGGATACGGGGCGTGCGCTACTTCTACGACACCGAATTTATCGAGGACGGATCGACCATTGAATTGGTCTCCATCGGAATTGTCGGGGAAGACGGTAACGAATACTACGCGGTATCCACAGACTTCGATCCGGCCAAGGCAAACGCATGGGTGCGTGAGAATGTTTTGGATAAGCTGCCGAGTCCAGCAGATCCGGTCTGGAAATCGCGCGAAACCATCCGCGAAGATCTCCTGAAATTCCTCGGCCGGCACTCCACTCCCATCGAGTTGTGGGCCTGGGTGGGCGCTTATGACCACGTGGTTGTTGCGCAACTCTGGGGCGATATGGCGAGTCTGCCCAAGGGCCTGCCGCGCTATACCCGGGAGCTTAAGCAGTATTGGGAATTCGCCGGCCGCCCCAAGCTGCCTCCAGTCCCGAACGGCAACCATGACGCGTTGGTCGACGCCCGCCATAATCTGGCCAAATTTCGGGTTTGTGAACAGCACTTGCCGTTGACTAGGGGCAACCGCGTTAATAAAGCGTGAATTAATACCGTGGCCGAAATGCCATTAACTAACGCGCGATAGACCCAAGATGGTTAAATACTGGGTGTGAGTTGGACAGTAGATATTCCCAAAGAAGTGCTCCCTGATCTGCCACCGCTGCCGGAGGGGATCAACGAGAAGTTTCAAGATGCGATTGCCCGCGAGGCAAAGCAGCAACCCAGCTGGGATCAGCTGCAAGCCGATAACGTGCGCAAGATCCTGGAATCCGTCCCACCTATCGTTGTGGCTCCAGAGATTGAGGACCTCAAGCGCAAGCTTGCCGACGTCGCCCTGGGCAACGCCTTCCTCCTCCAGGGAGGCGACTGCGCGGAAACCTTCGAGTCCAATACGGAGCCGCACATCCGCGGCAACATCAAGACGCTGCTTCAAATGGCCGTAGTTTTGACGTATGGCGCGTCCACCCCGGTGGTTAAGCTCGGTCGCATCGCCGGCCAGTACGCGAAGCCGCGCTCCTCTGATCTGGACGCAAACGGCTTGTACAACTACCGCGGTGACATCGTCAACGGCGTAGAAGCCAACGAGGAATCCCGCCGCCACGATCCCGCCCGCATGATCCGTGCCTACGCGAACTCCTCGGCGGCCATGAACCTGGTCCGCGCACTGACCCAATCCGGTACTGCTGACCTTTACCGACTCCACGAGTGGAATCGCGAGTTTGTGGCCAACTCTCCGGCAGGCGCTCGCTACCAGGCCCTGGCAAATGAAATTGAGAACGGCCTGGCCTTCATGAACGCCTGCGGAGTCTCAGACGAGACCCTGCGTTCGGCACAGATCTACTGCTCTCACGAGGCCTTGCTGAAGGATTACGAGCGTTCCATGTTGCGCTTGGGTACGGACTCTAACGGCGAGACCAAGCTCTACGACCTGTCCGCTCACCAGCTGTGGATCGGCGAGCGCACCCGCGGCCTCGACGATTTCCACGTAGCTTTCGCCTCCATCATTGGCAACCCCGTGGGCATCAAGCTTGGCCCAGGAGTAACCCCGGAGCAGGCTGTGCAGTACGCAGAGCGTTTGGACCCGAACCGTGAGCCTGGCCGCCTCACCATGATCGCCCGCATGGGCCACGACAAGGTGCGTTCCGTCTTGCCGCCGATCATCAAGGCCGTGGAGGACTCCGGCCACAAGGTTGTGTGGCAGTCCGATCCGATGCACGGGAATACCTTCACGGCATCGAACGGCTACAAGACCCGCCACTTCGACAAGATCGTCGACGAGGTTCAGGGCTTCTTCGAGGTGCACCGTGAACTGGGTACCCACCCGGGTGGTGTCCACCTAGAGTTCACCGGCGAGGACGTCACCGAGTGCCTCGGCGGCGCTGAGGACATCACGGACGTGGATCTGCCGGGCCGCTACGAGTCCGCCGTGGATCCGCGCCTGAACACCCAGCAATCGCTGGAGCTGTCCTTCCTTATCGCGGAGATGCTGCGCAACTAGAAGTTGCGCAGGCTAATATGGCCTCCAGAGAATCGGCCACGTGCCGTATTCTCCGGAGCCAAACCACCAGGCTGCCACGGCGACGGCCAAGGTGGCAAGCCCGACTAGTATGAGGAAACCTATAAGCGCGATGGCGCTGCGGTTGCTCAAAGGGCGCTCTTCTGGCTCCTCCTCGGCACCGGCCGGGGGAAGCGGCGCAGAAGGTTCTGCTACCGCAGGGGACGGTGCCGGGGGATTTACCGGTGCGGCCGGCGGGAGAAAAGCATCGTTTCGAGGCTCTACACGGGTTTCCCGCGTGGGCGGTTGAGGCGCCGGGATCGTGGACGTGGCTTCGAAGACCCGGGTATTGCCTGCCCCCGAAAAATCCGTGGGCACAGCGGCTGTCCGTGCAGCAGCCGAGTTCCGCGGGACGGGGACGGTGAATTGCGGGAGCTGCAGTTCGCGGGATACATCATCTAGCGCATCGAGGAATTCGCCGGCATCCGCAAACCTTTCGGCCGGCTGGCGCGCGGTGGCGGTGGCCACGAGGGCGTCGAAAAGCATAGGCACCCCCTCGATGCGTGAGGACGGCGCCACCACATCCGCGTGCACGCGCGCTGTGGCGTGGGCCAGTGGGGTCTCGCCGTGGAAGGGGACCGTGCCGGTAAGGAGCTCAAACAGGACAATTCCGGCCGAATAGACATCGGAAGCCGGGGTAATATCCGCACCCGTAACCTGCTCGGGGGAGAGGTAGCTGACGGTGCCGACGATTTGACCCGAGCTATCGTGCTCCGCCTTGGCGGAGCGCACCAAGCCGAAATCGCCGACCTTAACGCGGTGGTTGTCCGTGATGAGAACGTTGTCTGGCTTGATATCGCGGTGCACGAGGCCGGCGTGGTGGACCTCGGTGAGCCCGGCCAGCACGGAGTGCATGACCCCGGCTGCGGCATGCGGCGGCATGGGTCCGCGTTCAGCAAGAAGCTCGCGCAAGGTTCCGCCGGTGATGAGCTCCATGATGAGATAGATGGGCAACCCATCCGCGGAGAAATCATGCACGGCGACGAGGTTGGGGTGGCTTAGCTGCGCCATGGCGCGGGCCTCGCGCTCGAAGCGGGTGACGAAGACAGGGTCATCGTGATAGCGCTCATCCATGACCTTGGCGGCGACCGCGCGGCCCAATCTCATGTCGACACAGCGATACACGGTGGACATGCCGCCGCGAGCGATCGGCTGATCGATGCGGTAGCGTCCTTCAAGAATGTCGCCCACGTTCAGCCTTGTCATGGATTCCAGTATGGCCGATCAGCGCCCCAAAGTGTGATCCGGCTACAGTTGTGTCCGTGACTAATTCTGAGAACAACTTCGAGAATCCGCACCCGGAACTACCGCAGCTCCTCGCCGGCGAAAAGCTGCTGACGCTCGCTGAGGTTGCTGAAAAGCTCGATCTTCCCATCACTCGCGTCTTCGACCTGCTCAACGCGCGTAAATTCATCGTGTGGCGAAACGCCGAGGGGGAGCGCCTCGTCCCGGAGGCATTCTTCAATTCCAAGGGCGTCATTTCCAAGCACGTGTCCGGTGTCATTACAGTTCTTTCGGACAACGGGTGGGGCGACAATGAGATTCTGGCGCACCTGTTTACCGAAGATGAGTCTTTGCCAGGCCGCCCCATTGACGCGCTCCACGGGCACCTTGCGCGCGAGGTTATTCGGCGCGCGCAGGCTTCGGCGTTTTAGCAGTAGCAGCCTCACCCATGGCCGCGGTGGTGCGTGGAACACCATCGAAAATCCACTGCGTTGCTGACCATGCCACGACCACCATGGCGATGTCCCAGAACCAGTTATAGAGCTGGTGGTTTCCGTCGCCAGCGAAGGCCACTCCGATAAAGAGGGCCACGCCGGTGGTTAGTTTGATCAAGGGCAGCGGTGGGCGGAAGGTTCCCATGAGCGTGAGCACGGAGGCGTAATACCAGGGAAGCGTCACAGAGTTGAAGACGAACGCCACCTGGTAGGCAGCAGCCGTAGCGGCAATCGCGCGGCGCACGCCCGTTCGCCCCCACCACCACACGATGACGAGGCCGAGGAGCATGAGGATCATCGCAATTGAACGCAACACGCTGAGCACCCCGTTATAGGTGGTATCGGGGGAGAAGACCTGGATGAGCGGTACCAGAATGTCGGCGAGCAAGGTAGGGCCGGCCAGGGGATTGATCACCTTGGAATTGCCGCTGATTTGTGACAACCAGCCCCACGAGCTTCCCGACGCCCACGTAATCACCGCCACCGCCAGCGCGACCTCCGCCACGGCAACGATGCCGGACAGGAGAAAGACCCCGAAGCGCTTGAGTGGCGTGGTGCCTTTCGGCGCCCAGTGGTGCAGCATGAGCCACACGATAAACGGTGCGGCGAATACAGCTGTGGCTTTGAGCGACACCGCTACGCCGACAAGAAGGAGGCTGAGATGAAACTTGTTGTGAACCGCGGCGAGCAATCCCAGCGATACCAAGCCCACCATGACCGATTCATTGTGCATGCCGCCGATGAGGTGCAATAGAATCACTGGATTCGCTACACCCAACCACAGTGCTAGCGCCGGATCGCCCCCGATGCTGCGTGCAAGGCGTGGAATCGACCAAGCGATGGCGGCAAAGCCGAGGACCGATATCGCCTTATAGACGATGATGCCCGCGGCGACATTGTCCCCCACGAGGTTGGTTACCCCGTTGCCCATCCACAAGTGCAGCGGACCATAAGGCGTAGTGGTGTTTCGCCAGTCGTGTGAGACTTCCAGCAGGAAGGGGCCGGGGTTAACAGCCGCGCCTTCGACATAAGGATCGAAACCATCGCGCACCATGGCTCCCTGCATGAGATAGGAGTACACGTCCCGCGAAGCCAGTGGGGCCGCGCACAACAGCGGGGCAACCCAGCACATCAGCATTCGGCGGATGTCAGACAGCGCGCCGTCGGGTTGCGGGTTCTTGAGCTGTGGGGCGATGAGATAACGCCCAGCCAGGACCCACGCGGCGACCAATCCAAAGAGGCCAACCCAATAGAGGACTATGCCGATGTTGCGGCCGTGGCCATACGCGAGAAATCCGATATTGAGTGCCTCAAGAAAGCCGCCGCGGTTCCGGGTTGCGCCACCAGAGAAGGAGGCGAGAGCAAGGATCGCCGCGGAGACGATGCCCAAAGGAAGGGGGTTGGGAATGCGCAGGGATACGCGCGCGGATGCGGAGCGGGCCATGCTACATCCGGCGTGCGGTGGATTTGTGGGCAAGCTCTTCCAGCGTTGCCGTGACTTCGGGGGCGACCTGGGCATTATGAAGGTGGTCAAGGCCCGAGCGCGTGAGATCGCTGATGCGCTGCTCGACGACATCCGGTGCCCCGGAATCGGCAATGATCTGGGCCATGCGGGCAATATCTGCGGGATCCTCCGTCTGGCCGATGAGTCGGCGAAGCTCCGCGGCAGCAGCGGGATCAGTGGTATCCGCACGTTGCAGAGCCAATGACAAGAGGACCGTGCGCTTGCCCTCGCGCAGATCATCACCGGCGGGCTTGCCAGTAATTGCTGGGTCACCAAAGACCCCCAACAAATCATCGCGGAGCTGGAATGCGACCCCGATGTCTTGTCCATAGCCGCGGAAAGCGGCAACAAGCTTTTCGGGTGCTCCTGCTACGGCTGCGCCCAAATGCAACGGGCGCTCGATGGTGTACGCGGCGGTCTTGAAACGGTTTACTGAGTCCGCCAACGTTGCATCCTCGGAGCCTTCCGCTTCGAGGCAAATATCCAGCATTTGCCCGCCGATAACCTCGCGGCGCATCGCCCGCCACGGCGCCCGAGCGCGCGCGAGCGCCTCGGGGCTTAGGCCGGAATCCTGGAGCATGTCCTCGGCCCAGACCAAGGCCATGTCGCCCACAAGGATGGCGAGAGACTGCCCGAAGAAGTCAGCGTCACCGCTGAGCCCGAGCTCCCGATGGCGAGCGGCTACGCCACGGTGGACGGTGGGATTGCCGCGCCGGGTATCGGAAGCATCCACGATGTCATCGTGGATGAGAGCACAAGCCTGGATGAATTCTAGGGAAGAAGCTGCGCGGAGCATCGCCTGCGGGGACTCCGTGCCCTCGAGCCCATGTGCGCCGATAAAACCTGCCCACGCGTAGAGAGGGCGGATACGTTTTCCGCCGTCCAGCACGAAGGATTCCAAATAGGAGATCGCGTTAGTCACCGGGGAACCGATGGACGCGATGGCGTCGCGCTGACTATCTAGGAAAAGCTTGAGCTCCTCGCGTACGGCTACGGGGATATCGTCCAGGGAAGGTATTTGCGGAGTAGTCACGCCTGCCACTCTACCTGGGCAGGCTCACGGATTAGACGCCAGGTTAAGCGGTACCGGCTGGTGCTAGCGGCACAGCTGATTGCAGGATGGCGAAGGGGCGTGAATCGGCGGGGTAATGGAGCTGGCGAAGGAAGTCACTAAAGCCCATTTTGCGGTAGAGGCCGAAGGCGGAGTTGGCTTCATTGGGAACCTCAGGTGTGGAGAGCAGGATGTAGCGGGCGGGGAGGTTCCAGGCCAGTGCTTCAAGCAGCGCACGGCCCAGACCGTGGCCCTGTGCCTCGGGCACTACGTGGATTTCCGCCAACTCAAAATAGTTGTGGAGAACCTCTTCTTGCTCTGGGGTTGCGCCGCCGTTGTTGGAGAGCGCTCGGCGGAGTTGCCTATCCCACCAGGTATCAGGAGAGCCTAGAAAGCCGTAGGCAAAGCCGGTGATGCCGTCTTCGGAGGTGGCCGCCACGCAGGAAAACCCCGGGCGTATGAGATCCCCGCGCCACCGCATGATGGAGCTGTTGCGTACTGAGGGGTCGTAGTTCATCGCTGCAATGTAGATATCCACCAAGTGCGGGAGGGCAATGGCGAACTCTTGGGGGCTTAGGCGGCGCAGCGTGTAACTCACATGTCTAATAACAACAGATTCTTGCGGTATGTGAAAGCAGGCAACGAACCCTTCGCAGGCAAATTTGATGTGCATGTTCGAAAAACGTGGAGAAGTTCGGTAAAACTATTGTCAAATTCGAACATGTGGACTAACATTGGGGGTGGATGTAGGAAGGCGGCTTTAAGGTGAATCGCGTCAACAAACAACGACAGGAAATCAACAACACAGTCTCTATTGACAAGCTCAGGAAGAAGCCCAAGGGGGAGAGGTCATGGCACAGGTAATCTCAGCAACAGCAGCGGCGCGGAGCCGTAACCGGGAGGCGTTGCAGTGCATACGCCGCGATCGTTTCGTGGGTCAAGCGTTGGATTTGTTGGTGGAGGCGCGCCAGAGCGCGGCGGAGGGGCGTTTCGCGGACGCTTTGGAAATGGCCTATCGCGCCTCGCTGCGCGCTGCCGGTGCTCGGGTGGCGGCGTCCACGGTGTCACGTCGCCGGCGCTTGCCTACCTCCGCTTGGGAGCAAGTGGCGCTCATCGGCCCGGCTGATGCGCAGTGGGCAGCGGAGTTTAAGGACTACTCGCGTGTGCGTTCGCGAGTGGCATCCGGACTGGATCCGGTCCCTGATCCTGATACGGTCTATCGCTATGTGGCGCTTGCCGCCCGCTATGTGGATGCGACTGAGTCTGAGCTGGGCTTCGGTGGTCTCGCGGCTTAATGCGGAGCGCGGGGCCACAGTAGTGGGGCGTAGTGCGTTTAAAACGTGTGGACTGTCTTTGCGGGAACTATCTCGCTATCCTTGACGTTATAGAGGTAGTAATCCTATTTCCCAGTTCCACTACCTAAACCCAACCCACTACGGAGGACGCTGTGGCCCTTTCTGAGCACGAACAGCAAGCGCTGCGTGAAATTGAGCAGTCGTTGCTGGCCAATGATCCTGATTTTGGTGCGTCGGTGTCCGGTGAAACTTCTTTCGGCGCAAACTCGGGCGCTATCACCCTCCGCGGAGTTGCCCTGATTGTTGTCGGTCTCTGCATGATGGTGGGCGGTATTGCGTTGGCCCAGCAATCCCTGTGGTTTGTGAGCCTCTCGGTCCTCGGCTTTCTAGTCATGTTTGGATCCGGCGTCTGGATGCTGCGCGGGAACTCGGAGGATTCTCTGGTTGCAGTCGGTGCGCAGTCGTCCACTCGGGATCGCGGCAAGCAATCCAAGAAGGGTGGTAGCGACGTTGGGAACCGCCTCGAAGACAATTTCCGTCGTCGCTTTGAAGGCCGCTAAGCGTCTAGAACCGGTCCCAAAACTGGTCCTGAATAGCCCTCCGCTTTAATCCGCGGAGGGCTCTTTTGATGTGGTGGCCTAGGGTAGGATGGCTTCGGCCATTGCGTAGAGGGTTTGCGTTGCGCTGTTGAGCTTTTCCGGTGAGCCGTCCGCCAGCTCAGAGGCGCGGACGATGGCCGCATTGAGCAACGAGATATCTACTGGGGAAACGCCGGGGCAGAACTCGTCAACGATGGAGGCGAATCCGCCATGAGACTTCTGTACTGCCTCGTCAGCAAAGGCCTGGGGGAAGTGCTGTGCGGCGGTCATTAAATGGCCGTGTGCACTATGAATAAAGAGATCGAGCGTGGCGTCGACATAGGCGTGGATGCGCTTCTTAGGCTCCGGGGAGGCTACCTTTATGGCGGCCTCGAGTTGCTCATTCCACGATTGGGTCGCCTGAATAAGCAGCTGTACCAGTAGATCGTGCTGGGATGATACGTATCGATAGATGCTGGGGCGGGCAAGCCCGACTTCTGCGGCAACTTCGGCCAAGGTGGGGACTGCACCATGGCTAGTGATGATCAGCTTTTCGGCAGCCTCGAGCACCGCGCGGTGCTGGACGGCGCGGTGCTCGGCTACTGTCGTTTCAGTGATCTTTGGCATGCGTGTGAGTCTACGTTAAGCTGCGCATTCTTTGCTTATCGCTGGGCGGATGCGGTGGCCGGTGTTAAGCGGCCGTCGACCATCTCATAGACCTTGTCGCAGTGATCGAGAACCTCGTAGTCGTGAGTGACCATGATGCCCGCGACGTTAAAGTCGTGGCATTCTTTTGCCAAGAGCGCAACGATCTCCTGGGAGCGTGCACGATCCAGGGCTGCGGTGGGCTCGTCGACAAGCAGCACCTGGGGGTCGCCAACGAGTGCACGCGCGATGCCAACGCGCTGCCGTTCACCGCCAGACAGGCTTCCTGGGCGGTGCTTGGCGCGGTGCTTCATGCCAACCTTGTCGAGGAGTTCGGTGCTGGAGTAGCGCCCAGTCTTTCCAATGACTTTGCTGGCCAGCTCGAGCTGTTCCTCCGCAGTCAACGCGGAAGGAAGATTTCCGGTGGACTGGAAGACGAAGCCGATGTGGTTGCGGCGGATCTGCGCCAGTTGGGCGTCGCCAAGCTGCACGATGTCCTCGCCCGCGACGAGGACCTGGCCGGAATCGGGCGTCGTCAATGCGCCCGCAACAGCGAGCAGCGTGGACTTGCCGGAACCTGATGGGCCGACCACGGCAACGAATTCGCCGGGATCGATGCTGAGGTTGACGGAATCGAGTGCCTTAACCTGCGAGTCGCCATCGGTGTAGCTGACGGTGACGTCTTTTAGTTCTAAAGCTGGGCTCATCGGTTTTCTCCTAGGGCTGCGAGGGGGTTGGTTCGGGTGACACGGACAACGGCGATGAAAGCGCCGAGCAGACCAGCGACGAAGAGGATGAGTCCGCCACTGATGACGGAACTGAATTCGGTGGCATAAGGCATGGCAGTCTGCTCCAGGAGGCTGCCCAGGCCGACGGCGACAAGCGCACCCGCCAGGATGGACAAGACAAGGATGACGACTGCCTGGCCGAGGCTATCGCGCAACAAGAAACCCTTGGTCGCGCCCATCGCGCGGAGGGTGGCGATATTGCCGGCCCGCTGAATGGTCCACACGAGGAAGAAGGCGCCAGTCACGAGTGCGGCGATGACGTACAGGAACCACGTGATCATGGATAAGGTCATCATCTCGGCGGTGTAGCCGGGGGAGGAGTCGAAGCTTTCCTTGAGGGTTCGAACATCCAGGCCGGACTGTTCCGAGAGGGCCTCGGTGTCCGGCTTGTCTGACGTGCGGGCGACGATGACGGAGAGTTCGTCATAAGCGTCTGGGTTCACGGCTTCGCCGTGGCGACCGCCAGCGTGGATCTCTTGCCAGATGTCGAGCGGAAGGTAGGCCACGTCCACGTGTCCGAAGGTGCGTTGGTTATCGGTAAACCCAACGACATTCAGCGGGATATCCAAGCGATCGAGCGTGATGGTGTCGCCGACCTCGATGCCCTCATCGTGCAGGGTGGAGGAGACGATGATGTCGTGCTTGGTGTTGCTGGGCTGGCCGTCGACCCGGTTGGTGTCAAGTGCGGGCAAACCTGCCGGTGCCACGAAGGAGTCCGGTTCTACTCCCAGCAGGGTCAGGTCCACTGCCGTGCCGTTTTGGTTATGGGCATTGGCGATGGTCAGGCCAAGAGGAGCGGCTTCTTCCACGCCGTCGTGCTGAGCGAAGGACTCGCTATCAGAGGCATCGACAACCGAGCGGGTGAAAGCTGAGTCTTTCTGGGTGCCGTCGGCGAAAGCGACGACGTCGGCATCCATTGCTTTTAGTCCGGAGACGCCGTCGTTGACCAAACCTGCTGTGAGGCCGGAGATGATGACGACGAGCATGGACATGAGGGCAAGGACAACGCCCATGAGGATGAATCGGGTACGCGCGAAGAGCATCTCGCGCCAAGCTAGATACATAGGGGATCTTCCTAGTGGGTGAAGAAAACTAATGGAGCGCCATCCCGTGGTTCTCAAGATGGCAACACACTGTTTCTATCATAGGAACGCGGCGTTTCTAAAAAGGGAGGCGGTGGTGGCGGCGCTTTTGGTCGCTTTCCCTCAATTCCCCACTTTCACCCACTGCGTGTGGGCTGGGGGCTGGAGCCTGGGTGCCGCTGGCGGTTTTGTTGGGGTGGGGCGGGCAAAGTTGCAGGATTCTGGGGCTGGTGAGGAGATTTAGTTTCTAAGGGGTGGAAGTTGCGTGGGTGATTGCCCGGGGAGGGTCCCTACTTTAGCGGTATGTCAAGGGGGCGCCGGGAAAACTTCCCACCGGAAAAACATCCTTTTATCTGGGGATTTATTGTGACACGCGGGAGGGTGGGGTGCTAAAGGTGTTGGTGGTGGGGGAAAGTGGGGTAGAGTGGGGCGCAGCGGAGGAGAGTTGTTCTCTTGTCGCGAGAGGAATCCGGAGTTTTCGAGTGACAGGAAGGTGGACCCGGGGATGTTTCTCGGCACCTACACTCCCAAGCTCGATGACAAAGGGCGGCTTACGCTTCCAGCGAAGTTTCGCGAAGAACTGGCCGGTGGCCTCATGGTCACCAAGGGGCAGGATCACTCGCTTGCGGTGTACCCGCGCGAGGAGTTCGCGGCACGAGCCAGGAAGGCTGCGGCTGTGTCTCGTACCAACCCGGACGCACGTGCGTTCATCCGTAACTTGGCAGCGAGTGCGGACGAGCAGCGTCCCGATGGGCACGGGCGTATCACGCTGTCTGCAGGCCACCGTGAGTACGCAAACCTGACGAAGGAATGCGTGGTTGTGGGCTCGGTCGACTTCCTCGAAATCTGGGACGCAGCCGCATGGGCTGAATACCAGGCGCAAACTGAAGACGCTTACTCGGCGGCAGACGCCGATGACGTACTTGCCGGACTGCTTTAGGGCTAGCCCGGTGCACCGAGAGTGCGTGTACGGACTCTGCCCGAGGAGGATGAGCTGGTGTACTTCCCCGACATCAGAACCCTTCCTCGGACAGGGCCCTATACGCACTCGATTTTTTATCGACCACATCAGACAGCAGCCTCAGGCGCCTGAACGGAAAGGGGGACAGCAGCTGTGGACCGCAATGGCACTATTACCTACGACGTGAATGACAACCATGGCCATGTCCCCGTCATGCGTGCGCGCATGGCTCAGCTGCTCGCCCCAGCGGTTGAAGCGGCAGGGGAGAACGCAGTGATTGTCGACGGCACCCTCGGCGCCGGCGGCCACAGCGAGTACTTCCTCAACTGCTTTCCCGCCGCACGCATCATTGGCGTGGATCGTGACTCCGCCTCCTTGAGCAATGCTTCTCGCCGTCTCAGTCCCTTCGCTGACCGCTTCGTCGCCGTCAACGCGCGTTTCGACGAGGTAGGAAGCGCCGTTGCGCAGGGCGAGCACGAAATCTTTTCTATCGCGCGGGAGCACGGCATTGCCGGGGCGCTGTTTGATCTTGGCGTGTCATCCATGCAGCTCGATCAGGTCGACCGCGGATTTGCGTACAAGACCGACGCGCCGCTGGATATGCGCATGGACCCACGCCAGGAAATGACGGCCGCCGACATTCTGAATACGTATAGTCACGGCGAGCTTGCCCGCATCCTCAAAACTTATGGTGATGAGCGCTTCGCCGGCAAGATTGCGTCCGCTGTGCTCAAAGAAAGGGAAAAGGAACCTTTCAGCAATTCCGCGCGATTAGTTGAGCTGTTGTACGCCGCTATCCCGGCGGCAACTCGCCGCACCGGCGGCCACCCTGCGAAGCGAACCTTCCAGGCTTTGCGCGTCGAGGTCAACCGCGAGCTTGAAGCGATTGAGCAGGTTATCCCCGTAATCACGGATGCCCTGTCCGTTGGTGGGCGCGCGGTGTTCATGAGCTACCAGTCGCTCGAAGATCGCATCGTCAAGCATGCCTTCACCAAACTCAGCACCTCGACCACACCGGCGGGCCTGCCCATGGATCTCCCGGGCACCGCGGCGCACTACTCCATTGTGACGCGTGGGGCCGAGAAGGCGAGCAAGGAAGAGATTGCGGAGAACCCGCGGGCGGCATCCGTCCGGGTGCGCGCTCTCGAGCGTCTTGAAGGGACCCCGTCTTTTCATGAACCGGGAGGTAGGCCATGACGTTGAGAGACCGCACTGCACAGGCAACCGACCGCCGCGACCACGAGAGGACCCACACCATGGGCGCTAGCCGCGATTTCACTACTGGAGCCGACGTCTCGGGGCAGGGGACCGCACTGCTTGAGCGGGGTCGCCGTACCACGCCGCTGCCCAGCCGCACTCCGCATCGCGGCACAGTGCCCTCACGACGGGGTGCAACCAGCCTGCGGGGAAACCGCCTTGGGTCGAAGCAGGTAGTGAGTAATCGTGGGCGCCGTGTTGTGCAGCCCACTCGGGTCACTGGTCTTTTCGCCCGCCTGTCCTTCATTGCCATCGGCCTACTTATCGCTGGTGTGGCTGCGGCCATGTGGCTTTCGGGCTTGTCGACGTCCCAGACTTTCAAGATTCAGGAGCTTACCGCCCAGGAATCCACGCTGGATAACCAGCTAGAAACTCTCAACCGAGACTTGGAAAATGTTCGCTCCGCCTCCGATGTTGCCCGCCGTGCCCACGAAGCCAAGATGGGTATCCCGGTCCAGCCGGGCGTTGTGGAAGTCGGTCCGGACGGCAACGTGGAACAAAAGCGTGAGGCAACTCCGGATATGGAATCGGTCATCGATGTCAACGGCGAGCCGGTCCGCCCGGGACAGGCTTCCAGTGACCCGAACGCGACCGCCAACATGTCCGACAACCTGAACGCCCGCCCGAATCTCAACGGAAGGCAGGGCGAGCGTGAGAGCTCTTCCCCGAATGATTCACGTTCGGGAGACAACTCCGAGGGAGGTCAGTCGGGTGAAGGAAACGTAGAGCTGCCGGACATCCCAGCTCAGGCTCCTTACGCCGCTCGGGGGTAGAATCCCTTCCCGCTCCGCGCGTGCCTGCGTGGACGGGCGGCGATCATAGGGCACAATTCGGGATGAGTTCATCTCCACCCCCGCACCAGTGGGGCACGATGTTTAGCTGTTCAAATACCCATCCTCGCTGCAGATAGAAAGGTGACGTGTGACCCCACCACACTCAGGTGGCCGGCGCCCGAGGCGCGTTTCCGCCGCCCGTGCCGCCCAACCGCGCGGTACCTCTCACCAACCACGGCAGCGTTACGACGCCGACCGCGTCGTTCCCGCGACCCGTTCCCGAAACCCGCGTACCGGCAAGCCGTTTATGAGCCAGCAAAAGACGATGCACCGTCGCGTTCATGTCATTGCGGCGGTACTACTCGTCGTCATGCTGGCGTGGATGGGGCGCCTCGCATGGGTGCAGATCGTGTGGGGCCCAGACTTGGCAGCGAAGGCCGCAGAACAGCGAACTCGTGTTTATGTGGATACCGCTGGGCGTGGCGAGATTCTTGCTCGCGATGGCCAGCGTTTGGCCTACACCATGCGCGCTCGGTCCTTGACTGTGTCACCGACCCGCCTGCGCGATGAGCTTCGTGAACAGGAAGAGCAGAAGGCCTCCGACGAGGCCGAGTTTGCGTCCCTAGCGCCCGACGCAAAGAAGACCTACCTCGACGACAAGGTGACTGAGAGGCTCACCGACATGTCGAAGGGAATCCCGGACAAGCTGAAGGAAGCGGGCATCGACGCCGGGGACGTGGATTCGGAGCAGATCATGGATAAGCTCCGCGCCGATACCCAGTACGAGGTTCTCGTGCGCAACGTCGACCCGGATGTCGCGGTAGCCATCGCTGAGGAATACCACGGCCTGGCTGCCGATGAACAGCAAATCCGCCAGTACCCCAACGGATCGATCGCTGAGAACGTCATTGGCAAGGTATCCATGGATGGCCAGGGACAATTCGGTTTCGAAGCTTCCGGAGATACCACACTCACGGGAATCGATGGCAGCTCGACGGAAGACGTTTCCGCCAGCGGCCAGGTCATCCCAGGTACTCTCCGCGATCAGGTGCCCACCACCGACGGCAAGAACGTGACGCTGACGCTGGATCTCGACTTGCAGACTTACGTGCAACAAAAGCTGGAGAAGGCGAAGGCCAACTCGAAGGCGAAGAGCGCCGAGGCAGTCGTCTTGGACGCAGCTACCGGCCAGGTTTTGGCGATGGCAAATACTGGAACGGTTGATCCGAACAAGGACATCGAAAAGCAGCTGGACAAGGATAAGACCTTCGATAACCTTGCTGTCTCGCACCCCTTCGAGCCGGGCTCGGTGGCAAAGATCATCACCGCCGCAGCAGCCATTGAAGAGGGTCTTACTGACCCCAATGAGGTTCTGCAGGTGCCCGGTTCCATCGACATGGCCGGCGTGACTGTGAACGATGCCTGGCCGCACGGCGTCGAGCCCTACACCACGACTGGCGTCTTCGGTAAGTCATCGAACGTGGGAACGCTGATGTTGGCGGATCGACTCGGACAAGATAAGTATGCCGACTACCTGAAGAAGTTCGGCCTCGGCCAGACGACCGGCATCGAGCTGCCCAACGAGTCCCCGGGACTTGTTCCCGATCGCTCGCAGTGGTCGGGCGGAACGTTCGCTAACCTGCCCATCGGCCAGGGCCAATCATGGACCGCCTTGCAATTGGCATCTATTTACCAGGCCCTGGCCAATGATGGTGAGCGCATCGAGCCGCGCATCATTGACTCGATTACAGCGCCGGACGGAACGAAGGAAGAGCTGGAGGAGCCCGAGACCACCCGCGTGGTCAGCGCCGAAACCGCGCGCACAGTCGTGGATATGTTCCGAGCCGTTTTCCAGGATGACCCGCAGGGCATTAACAACGGTACCGCCGGAAATGCCAATATCGAGGGCTATCAGCTCTCCGGCAAGACCGGTACCGCGCAGAAAGTCGATGAGGAAACTGGGGCTTATTCCAATTCCAAGTACTGGATCACGTTTGCGGGCGTTGCGCCTGCCGACGACCCCCGCTTCGTCGTCGCCGTCATGCTTGATGAACCTGAATCCGGTGTCAACGACGACGGATCCGGCGGTCAATCCGCGGCCCCCGTATTCAGCGATATTGCATCCTGGTTGCTAGACCGCGACAATATCCCGCCCTCCCCGCCAGCACCGAAACTGACCTTGCGTGCTGAGTAAGAGCAACAGCGCCGATAGATACACCTAGAGCACAGAAGAACAGAGAAGAGGAAGCATCGTGACAAGCAGCACCAGCCTTGAGCGCCTAGCAGAGATTTCTGGGGGCACGGTGATCGGGGATGCCTCGATCACCGTGGGGGTCTGTGGATTGAATTCTGCGACGCTGCCGCCCGGTGGCCTGTTCGCGGCGCTTCCTGGAACACGCGTACATGGCGCGAAGTTCGCCGCAGATACCGCTGCGGCTGCCATTCTCACGGATGCCGAAGGCCAGCGTATTCTCGTCGAAGCAGGGGAGTCGCGGCCGATTCTCGTGGTGGAGGATATCCGCGCCATCCTCGGTACCGTCTCTGCCGAGATTTATGGCCATCCCACGCAAAAGCTCACCATCCTCGGCGTGACGGGCACCTCCGGTAAAACTACGACGAGTTACCTCCTTGAGGCGGGGCTGTTGCACGCAGGCTATTCGGTCGGTCTCATCGGCACGACGGGCACTCGCATCAACCGCGAGCCGGTCCCGACCTCCCTGACCACTCCGGAGGCGCCGACCTTGCAGGAGCTTTTTGCGCGAATGGTTTCCGAGGGTGTCACGCACGTCGTGATGGAGGTGTCCTCCCACGCGCTTTCCTTGGGGCGAGTTCAAGGCACACACTTCAACGTGGGCGGATTTACCAACCTGAGCCAGGACCACCTGGACTTCCACCCGACAATGGAGGACTATTTCGAGGCCAAGGCCATGCTTTTCGACGGCCCCCAAGCCGCCGACCGTTCAGTGATTTGCATCGATGACGAATGGGGGCGTCGCATGGCGCAGCGGGCAGCTGCACGCCCGGTGATTCAGGTGTCGACGGGTTCGGAGGCTCGCGAGGCTGATATCACTGGCCGCCAGCTCAGCACCGAGGTCACCGGTGCACAGCAGGTGGAACTCAAGGTCGCCTCTGGTGAGCAGGCCGGTACTTATGAATTCCGCCTGCCCATGCCGGGCACCTTCAACATTGCCAATGCGGCACTCGCGACGGGAATGGCCGCCGCTGTGGGAGTCGAGCCACGAGTTTTCCTCGAAGGAGTCGAAAAGGTGGCGGTCCCAGGCCGCATGGAGCGCATCGACCGCGGCCAAGACTTTGTCGCCGTGGTTGACTACGCACACAAGCCGGCTGCAATCGCGGCCGTGCTGGACACCCTGCGTACGCAGTTGGACGGCAGCGCGGGCCGCATCGGCATCGTCGTTGGCGCAGGTGGCGACCGTGACTCTTCCAAGCGCCCGCTTATGGGCGCGGCGGCCGCGAATGGCGCCGACCTTGTTGTCGTCACCGACGACAATCCCCGAACCGAAGACCCGGCCGCCATCCGCGCTGCCGTGCTGGCGGGAGCCCGCGAGGCGAACCCGTCGGCCGATATTCGAGAAGTTGGCTCCCGCGCCGAGGCCATCGATGAGGTCGTGACGTGGGCGCAGCCGGGTGATGCTGTCATCGTCGTCGGCAAGGGCCATGAGGTAGGACAGTTGATTGGCGATACCGTTCATCACTTCGATGACCGCGAGGAGATGGCTCGCGCCCTTGATGCCATGGCCACTGCGACTACCCTGAGTAACGAAGAATCCAAGGAGCAAGCATGATTGCGTTAAGCCTCGCTGAGATCGCTCAGATCACGGGCGGCCGCCTGGATAATGTCAACGATCCAGATACCCGAGTGACTGGGTTCGTCGAATTCGATTCTCGTAAGGTCACCCCGGGCGGTCTCTTTGTGGCGCTGCCCGGCGCTCGGGTAGATGGGCACGACTTTGCCAACACCGCGATTGACAAAGGGGCCGCGGCTGTTTTGGCGGCGCGGCCGGTGGGCGTTCCGGCGATCGTCGTCGAGCCGCACGGGCGCGTCGAAGGCGACGGTGCCAATGCGGACATTTATGCCAATGATGCCGATGGCTCCGCCGCGGCCGTCGTTGAAGCACTCTCCGCGCTCGCCCGAGCAGTAACCCAGCGGCTTGCAGCCGAACAGGAGCTCACCATTGTGGGCGTTACTGGTTCGGCAGGAAAGACGTCCACCAAAGACCTGATAGCCACTATCTTCCGTGAGGTGGGGGAGACCGTTGCCCCGCCAGGCTCCTTCAACAATGAAATTGGTCTGCCTTATACGGCCCTGCGCTGCGATGAGCACACGCGCTACCTCGTGGCGGAGATGTCGGCCCGCGGCATTGGACACATCCGGCACCTGACCAACATCACCGCGCCGCGCGTCGGCGTTGTTCTCAACGTCGGCACAGCACACCTTGGTGAGTTTGGGTCGCGTGAAAACATCGCGAAGGCCAAAGGAGAACTCGTAGAAGCACTGCCGAAGGCCGAAGACGGCGGCGTGGCCGTTCTCAACGCCGATGATCCTTTCGTCGCTGCGATGGCTCCCCGCACGGCGGCCAAGGTGGTGTACTACTCCACGGAAAACCGCCGCGGAGGCGCACCGGCAGCGCAGTATTACGCCACCGATATCGAACTCGATGACGTCGCCCGTCCCTCCTTTACCTTGCATAGCCCGGATGCGGAGCCCGTTGCCGTGAAGCTGCAGGTCTTTGGCTCCCACCAGGTATCCAACGCGCTTGCCGCTGCGGCCGCAGCGATCGAGCTCGGGGTATCGGCCGCCACCGTGGCTGCTGCGTTGTCTGGGCATCGCCTCGCCTCCGAGCACCGCATGGACGTGCGTACACGCCGCGATGGCGTCACTGTCATCGATGACTCCTATAACGCTAACCCGGACTCGATGCGCGCGGCGATCGCCGCCTTGGCCTATACCGCCGCCGCGCGCCCCGATGCTCGTGCCATCGCGGTGCTGGGGGAGATGGGAGAACTCGGCGGCGATGCGGAAAAATCTCACCGCCAGCTCGGTGAGATTTTGGCCAAATACCACGTGGAGCACTTAGTAGCAGTCGGGGAGAATCCCAACTGCCGGGCAATGGCCAAGGCTGCCATGCAGCAGGGTATAAATACAGTGGTGTGCGCCGATGCCGCGGCGGCTGCAAAGGCTGTCGACGGCATTCTGCGCGTGGCCCCGGCAGGGGTCGATGATTGGGCTAGCCGTAGCGTTAAGGACGTGGTCTTGATTAAGGCCTCCAATGCCCAACGTCTTTGGTTGGTCGCGGAACAGCTGAACAACAGCTAGCCGCTAGAAAGGACTTCAAGCTCGTGACTCAGATCATCATCGCTGGTGCGGTTAGCTTCCTCGTGGCGATCTTTACCACCCCGGTTCTTATCCGGTACTTTTCCGACACTGGCCGCGGACAGGAGATCCGTGAAGACGGTCCCAAGTCCCACCTGCGCAAGCGCGGTACGCCGACGATGGGTGGACTCGCCATCCTGGCCGGCATCCTTGTGGCCTATCTCGTTGCCAGCATCTACGGGCTCCTGACGGGGCATGAGGGCTTCACCGCGTCGGGTCTCCTCGTTCTTGGTTTGACGCTGGGACTTGGCGCAGTGGGGTTTGCGGATGACTTCATCAAGCTCTTCCGGCACCGCAATCTCGGCCTCAACAAGACCGCAAAGCTCGTCAGCCAGCTCGTGCTGGCGCTGCTCTTCGGCTTCTTTGTTCTGCGCTTCCCCAATGATGATGGCCTGACCCCCGGCTCCACGAAGCTGTCCTTTATCCGTGACCTGAAGACTTTTGACCTCGCCGTCGGCGGCACCGTGATCGGAACCATCGTGTTCTTGATCTTCATGTACATCCTCATCGCGGCGTGGTCGAACGCCGTCAACCTCACCGATGGCCTCGACGGGCTTGCGGCCGGTGTCACGGCCATCGTCATGGGCTCCTACTCGCTGATGACTTTCTGGCAATTCCGGTACTCCTGTGCCACCAACTTCGCCGCTGGTTGCTACCAAGTGCGCGATCCCCTCGATCTGGCCGTACTCGCGGCTGCGGGCTTGGGCGGTTGCCTTGGATTCCTGTGGTGGAACGCCGCCCCGGCAAAGATCTTCATGGGAGACACCGGCTCCCTGGCGCTGGGTGGTCTGGTCGCCGGCATCTCCGTCACCAGCCGCACCGAGCTGCTCATGATCATCATCGGCGCGCTCTTCGTCATCGAGACGGTGTCCGTTGTCATCCAAATCGTGGTCTTCCACTCCACCGGCAAGCGTTTCTTCCGTATGGCTCCGATCCACCACCACTTCGAGAATGGTGGCTGGGCAGAAACAGCCGTCGTCGTCCGTTTCTGGTTGCTGGCCGCCATGGCGGCTATGGCCGGCGTCGCCATCTTCTACGGTGATTGGCTGACCGCTGCGGGCATTGGAGTTGGAGCATGACGCGTCCAGGATTTCTTTCCGGCCGTGTCCTTATCGCCGGCGCAGGCGTATCTGGTCGCGGTTGCGCGGCGGTCTTGGCCAGCTTAGGCGTGGACCTCACGGTGGCTGACGGCAATGCGGAATCCCGCAACCGCATCGCCTCCGAGCTGGGCGTCGCTGCCGTAGACACGGCTGCGGCCGACCTTTCGGAGTACTCGCTCGTCGTGACTTCACCAGGATGGCGCCCCGACTCGCCGTTGCTCGTCGCGGCCGCTTCCCAAGGACTTGAGGTCATCGGCGATGTTGAGCTGGCTTACCGCCTCGACCGCGCAGAGGTCTTCGGCGCCCCTCGCCGCTGGCTCGCGATAACCGGTACGAACGGCAAGACCACGACGACCGGCATGCTCGCCGCCATCATGGCTGCCGACGAGCAGCGCTCCGACCAGCGCGCACTAGCGGTAGGCAATATCGGCGTCTCGTCCTTTGATGCCCTGGCCGCTGAGCCCCGCGTGGACATCCTCGTGGCGGAGCTGTCCTCTTTCCAACTGCACTGGTCCTCCCAGCTGCGCCCGGAGGTGGGAGCGCTGCTCAACCTCGCCGATGACCACCTGGATTGGCACGGTTCCTTCGACGCCTACGCCGCCGACAAAGCCAAGATCCTGCGCGGGCAGCACGCCGTCTACGGCAAAGATGACGAGCACGTTGTAGCTCTCGCTTCCTCGATTCCGGAAGCGACTGCCTTTAGCCACGCCGAGCCCGCTGCGGGTGAGGTGGGAGTTAGCGCTGGAAGCCTCGTGGTGAACGAGGTCGCTGGGATGAAAGCCGCCGTCGTCGAGGACGTCACCACCATCCAGCCCGCCGGCTTAGCCGGGGTGCTGGACGCTGCCGCTGCGTCTGCAGTTGCCGGTCTCGCCGGTGCGCGCCCCGAGTCCATCGCCGAAGGCCTCGCCTCCTATGTGGTGGCGGGGCACCGCGGAGAGGTCGTTCACCGCCACTCTGGCGTGACCTATATCGATAATTCAAAGGCCACGAACCCGCACGCCGCGGAGGTAGCCATGCGTGGTCTCGACTCCGTGGTGTGGGTCGCCGGCGGTCAGCTCAAAGGCGCCGACGTTTCGGACCTACTGTGCACCCACGCGGCGCGGTTGAAGGCGGCGGTTCTGGTGGGCGTCGACAAGCATGTGCTTGCCCAAGCCCTAGCAAAGGAAGCGCCGCACGTCCCCGTCATCATCGTGGATAGCCACGACCCAGAAGCAGCAATGGAGCAGGCAGTTGCCGCCGCCGTGCAACACGCCGAGGCCGGCGATACCGTACTTTTGGCGCCCGCTGCGGCATCGTTGGACATGTACACCGGAATGAGCCAGCGCGGCGACATCTTTGCCGCCGCTGCCCGCCGTCTCGCCCGCTAGCTAGGAGCACCCAGAAGCCGTGACTGCCACCAGCACCCAGAAGCCACCACGCACGCTGGGACACCACCTGCGTGATCTCCGTGAGCGCCTGCGCGCTTATCCCGGGCTCGATTACTTGGTGCTGCGTATTGCCATCTTTTCACTCATTGGCATTGGCGTGCTCATGGCCTTTTCCTCGTCGATGGCGACGTCCCTTTCAGAAAGCGATAGCCCGTGGTCAGCCGCCCTACGCCAGTGCGTGCTCGTCGTCGCCGGCCTCATTGTGTTCTGGATTGGCCTGCGCATGTCACCACGCACGCTGCGGGCGCTCGTGCCCTGGTTCTTGGGGCTGTCCATCCTGCTTCTCATCCTCGTCCTCGTTCCCGGGATCGGTACTGGCCGCGCGGAGGTCGGTTCGCAGTCATGGATCATGCTGCCGGGAGGCGTGGCCTTCCAGCCTTCAGAGTTCGCGCGTGTGGCTGTGGGCATGTACGGTGCCTCGGCCCTGGCGGATAAGACGCACCGTTCGATGCGTCTGACGGATCCATTCATGATGTACTCCATCATCGCCGGCATCATGTTCGTACTTATCGTTGCCCAGGGTGACTTGGGCATGGGCGTATCCTTTGCTCTCATCGTCGTCTTCACCCTGGTTTTCGCAGGCGTGGATTGGCGCGTTCCTACCGTCGTCGGTGTCTTCGGCGCTATCGGCATGATCACCGTTTTCCTAGCCGGTGGCTTCCGCTCGCACCGCTTTCACACCTACTTCGATGCCTTGCGCGGAAACATTGAGGACACGCAAGGTACAGGTTTCCAGGCTTACCAGGGCTTCCTTTCGCTTGCCGACGGCGGCTTCTGGGGCGTGGGACTCGGCCAATCGCGCGCTAAGTGGTTCTACCTCCCAGAAGCGAAGAATGACTTCGTCTTCGCCATCATTGGCGAGGAACTGGGTCTATGGGGCGGTGCCATGGTCATCGGGCTTTTTGCCGTGCTGGGCTATTTTGGGTTGCGTACCGCAACCCGCGCGCAGGATCAGTTCCAGTCCCTGCTGGCCGCCACGTTGGCGGTCGGTGTTGTCGTGCAAGCATTCATCAACATTGGCTACGTCATCGGCGTGCTGCCGGTGACAGGTATTCAGCTGCCGATGATTTCCGCGGGCGGTACGGCTGCGGTGATTACGATCGGTTCGATGGGTCTGCTGTGCAACGTGGCGCGCCATGAGCCGCTCCAAGTGTCCGCGATGCAGAACTTCGGCCGCCCGCTCTTCGACCGCATTTTCTTCATCCCCGAGCCGACGCCGCCCAACGAGCGCCGCGGCGGAGCCCACCGAGCCCCGCGCGAACGCGCGCAGGGCAAGCACCCTCAGCGCGTGCGCCGCGAGCACTCCCAACGACAGGTGGAGCGCAGCCGCGAGGAAAGGTTTGGCCGCGCTGTGACGGGGCGCTCGCCGCGTGCGCAGGTACCGCGTGAGGAGCAGCGGCGGGAGTACCGCCGAGAGCGTCGGCGCGGCGAGCGTCGGTAGGGCGGGGCCGCGCTGGTAGCGTGTAGAGCATGAATGACACGCCGATTTCCGTCGTTATCGCAGGTGGCGGCACTGCCGGTCACATTGAACCCGCGCTCGCGGTGGGGGAGGAGCTCCGCTTGCGCCACGGCGCGCGGGTGACCGCATTGGGAACCCCGCGTGGTTTAGAGCGCGACATCGTGCCGGAGCGCGGAGTCGATTTGCGCATGATTACTCCCGTCCCGGTCCCGCGCAAGGTCAACGCCGATGCCGCGAAGCTGCCGTGGCGGGTCCTCAAGTCTGTCCGGGAAACCCGCGCGGTGCTCAAAGACGTTGGGGCCAACGTTGTGTTTGGAACCGGCGGCTATGTCGCCGCCCCGGCCTATTTGGCGGCCAAGTCCTTAGGCATTCCGTTCTTCGTTCTCGAAACCAATGCCCTGGCCGGCATGGCGAACAAGTTAGGCGTGCGTTTGGGCGGCACGGGCATTAACGCGCAAGAAGGTTCTGGGATGCCCGGGGATGTCTTGGGCATCCCCGTGCGGCCGGGCATGGGGGAGGACCCCGACGGCGCAAAGGCGGCAGCTGCTCGCCAGAACTGGAACCTGGACGCACATCGCCCGACCATCGTGGTGACCGGCGGTTCGCAGGGCGCGGTGAGCATCAACACTGCCGTGGCCGGCGCACTCGAAGACCTGTGCCGGGATTTTCAAGTGCTGCATGCTTATGGCAAGAAGAACGAGGCGCAGGCTGGGCGCGAACACTACACGGCGGTGCCTTATATCGATGACATGGCTGGCGCGCTCGCGGTTGCTGACCTCATGGTGTGCCGCTCCGGTGCAATGACCGTGGCCGAGGTTTCCGCCGCCGGTCTACCCGCGCTCTACGTGCCGCTGCCGCACGGCAATGGCGAGCAAGCGCTGAACTCGCGGGCATTGGTGGAGGCGGGGGCCGCGGTCCAGATTCCGGACGCCGAGTTGACCTCGGAGCGCCTTATCAGAGAAGTTCGCGCTATTCTTGACCACCCCGAGGCCCTGGCAGCCATGCGTGCCGCTGCCGATGCCAGCGAGGCCGGCGACGTTGCGGCTGTCATCGCTGACCGCATCGCGCAACGCGTCGCCGCCGGCGTCCGCGATTAGGCGCACAGTACAGGTTTATTAAAGAAGGATTTTTTCACTATGACTGACACCCCCTCCACCACGGACCTGTCCCGCGTTCACTTTGTCGGTATCGGAGGCTCCGGCATGTCCGGTCTCGCGCGCATCCTGGTCAGCCGGGGTGCGGTCGTCACCGGCTCGGACGTTAAGAAATCGACGGCTGTTGACGTCCTCCGCACAATGGGCGCGCACATTGCCATTGGGCATGCGGCCGAGAACCTTGAAATGGCCGGCGATAAGCCGACGGTTGTCGTGACTTCCTTCGCCGCCATCCCGCAGGATAATCCTGAGCTCGCTGCCGCGCGCGCCGCCGGTATTCCGGTTATTCGCCGTTCCGATCTATTGGCCGAGTTGATGGAAGGCCACCGCCAGGTGCTGCTTGCCGGAACCCATGGAAAGACCTCGACCACGTCCATGGCGGTATCCGCGCTCCAACAGGCGGGGCTGGATCCTTCCTTCGCTATCGGTGGACAGCTGAACCGTGCTGGTACGAACGCACACGGCGGTACGGGCGATGCCTTCGTGGCGGAGGCCGATGAGTCCGATGCTTCGCTCTTGCGCTACAGCCCATCCGTGGCCGTGATTACGAACATCGAGCCCGATCACCTCGATTATTTCGGCACCGCGGAGAGCTACTACCAGGTCTTCGATGACTTCGCCGACCGCATTGTCGACGGCGGCTACCTTGTCGTCTGCCTCGAGGATGCGCAGGCGGCCGCCACCGGTGAGCGTGCCGCTGAGCGCGGTATTCAGGTGCTGGGATACGGCGCACACAGTGCGGTAGGTGAAGATTCGGCTGTGCCCCTCGCAGCGGAGATCCTAGAAGAAACCGTCTCCGCCGTCGGCGCGCACGTCCGCGTTCGCCTGACCCTGCCGGGCCAGGCACCGCAGGAGCTGAGCTATGACCTGCACGTTCCCGGCCACCACATGGTGCTCAATTCGGCTGCTGCTCTGTTGGCCGGTGCGCTCGCTGGCGGGGATCCGGCGGAGCTCGCCGCGGGCTTAACCGACTTTACGGGCGTGCGCCGTCGCTTTGAGTACCGCGGAAGTGAGCGCGGCATCCGCGTCTTCGACGATTATGCGCACCACCCCACGGAGGTTGCCGCAGTTCTCGGTGCGGCCCGCGCAAAGGCGGATGCGGAGGGCGAGGGCGCGCGCGTCATCGCCTGCTTCCAGCCGCACCTGTACTCCCGGACGATGAAATTCGACGCCGAATTTGCCCAAGCGCTGGCGCTTGCCGACGCCGCCGTCGTCCTCGACATCTACGGTGCTCGCGAGCAACCGGTTGAAGGCATTACCTCCCGCATCATCACCGACAAGATGCCGGAAGACATGCCGGTTATCTTCGAGCCCGATTTCTCTGAAGCCGCCAGCGACGTCATCTCCTTGGCGCAGTCCGGCGATATCGTCCTGACCATCGGCGCGGGCACGATTACCTACGTGGCTGGCGAGATTCTGTCCGAGCTGGGCAATAAGGACCAGGCGGAGGAGCCGAAGGAACCGAATGTCTAAAAAGGCTGGAGCGCTCGTGGTGGGCGCGGTCCTTCTCGTAGCGGTGATCGCTGCCGCAGCGGTGTGGCTTTTCCCGATCCTCACGGTGAAGTCCTTCGAGGTAGTGGGAAATGACCATGTCACGGCTGAGGATGTGGAACAGGCCAGTGGCGTGCCTAAGGGCGCGAACCTTGCGCGCCTGGACGCTCGCGAGGCCGCGCAGGGCGTGGCGGAGATCCCCTGGGTGGAAAGCGCAACGGTGTCGCGGGCTTTTCCCTCGACGGTGCACATTGAAATCGTCGAGCATGAGGCAGTGGCTTTCGTGCGCGACGGTGACAGCACCGTTCTAGTAGATAACCACGGCAAGGAATTCGTGGAAGCCGAGGCGCCGCCCGAAGCCGTGGAAGTCACCGGGCACACCGACTCCGGTTCCCCGGAGATGCAAGCGGCCGTCGATGCCGTAGCGGCCCTTCCCGCTCCAATCCGGGAAAAGGTATCGGCCCTCGAGGTCAAGGATAGGTACTCGCTGACGTTCCGAACCAAGGACGACAAGACCATCTTTTGGGGTGCCTCGGAGGACAATAAGAACAAGGCAATCGCTTTCGAGGATGTGCTCAAACTCGAGGGTGAATCCTGGAACATTTCCAACCCGTCGCTGGTGACTCGCCGCTAGGTCCGTCGCGAGTGGGACGGGTGTGGCGCTTGTTAAGAAAACCGCATGTCAGCAACCCTAAAGTAGAGGTTGAGGGTACCGACACGCGGCAAAATGTGCGCCGAAATTACCCCGTTGTCGTTAAAGATGGATGTAACCGCCTCTCGCGAAAAGAGGCGCCTCCTCGTTTACATTAAAAGCTTATTCGAAAGGCAAGAGACCCTCGTATGATCTCATCTAGCAACAACCTCGCGGACATCAAGGTCGTCGGCGTCGGCGGCGGCGGTGTCAACGCTGTCAACCGCATGATCGAAGAAGGGCTCAAGGGAGTCCAGTTCGTCGCCATCAATACCGATTCCCAGGCGCTGATTTTCTCCGATGCGGACACCAAGCTCGACATCGGCCGCGAGGCCACCCGCGGCCTCGGCGCCGGCGCCAACCCGGAGGTGGGCAAGACCTCCGCGGAGGATCACAAGACCGAAATCGAAGACGCCCTCCAAGGCTCCGATATGGTCTTCGTGACGGCCGGCGAGGGCGGCGGAACCGGCACCGGCGCGGCCCCCGTCGTGGCGTCCATCGCGAAGAAGATGGGTGCGCTGACCGTTGGCGTCGTTACCCGCCCATTCAAGTTTGAGGGCGCGCGCCGTACCCGTCAGGCCATGGCTGGCATCGAAGAGCTGCGCGAGGTCTGCGATACCCTCATCGTTATTCCGAATGACCGCCTCATGCAGCTGGGCGGCGAGGAGCTGTCCATCGTCGAGGCCTTCCGCGCCGCCGATGAAGTTCTGCACAATGGTGTTCAGGGTATTACCAACCTCATCACCATTCCTGGCATGATCAACGTCGACTTTGCGGACGTTCGCTCCGTTATGTCCGATGCCGGCTCCGCCCTCATGGGTATCGGCTTCGCTCGTGGGGACAACCGCGCGCTCAACGCCGCCGAGCAGGCCATCAACTCTCCGCTGTTGGAGTCGACCATGGAAGGCGCCAAGGGCGTTCTACTGTCCATCGCCGGTGGCTCCGACCTGGGTCTCCACGAGGTCAATGCAGCCGCTTCCATGGTGGAGGAGCGTGCCGACGAAGACGCCAACATCATCTTCGGCACCATCATCGATGACAACCTCGGTGATGAAGTTCGCGTCACCATCATCGCCACCGGCTTCGATGCCCAGGCCAACATGACTACGCAGCCGGCACAGCCCGGTCAGGCTGCACAGCCGGGCCAGCAGGCCACCCCAGCTGCCCGCCCGGGTTCCCTCTTTGAGAACCGCGCCGAGGCACAGGCGGAAAGCCCCGCCGCATCCCGCGCTGAGGCCCCGCGTGGGGACTACACCCGCGCTGAGCCGCAGCGTGTCGACGCCCAGCGTATCGAGCGCGAGGAGTACACCCCGCGCCACTCCTACGAGCGCGAGCAGCCGGCCGAGCCGGCCCCGTCCAGCGGGCTGTTTACCACCTCGGACCGCTTCCGCGGTGAGGAGTACCGCCGCGGCGCCGATGACGAGTACCGCCTCTCGCGCCCCGCTGAGCGCCGTGGCCGCGACTTCGATGATGACGGCGACGACGATCTCGACGTGCCGTCCTTCATGCGTTAGTCCCAGCCCGCTACTCTGGAGTGCATGCCAGTAAACGAGGAAGCACACGTAGCACAACGCCCCGTCCGCATGGTTTTCACCAGCCGTGCCGGCGGGGCGTCGTCGTCCCCTTATAACTCTTTCAACTTGGGTGATCACGTTGGTGATGACCCCGAGGCCGTGACCGCCAATCGCCAGCGGCTTCTGCGGGTGACTGGTCTAGAAGACATCGTGTGGATGGAACAGCTCCACACCAACACGGTCACGGTGGTGGGGGCCGAACGCCGCGGTGTCCGCGAACCCGTCCCCGCCACCGATGCCGTAGTAACCACCGAAAAGCGCTTGGGGTTAGGCGTGCTCGTTGCTGATTGCACACCGGTGCTGCTTGTCGACGTCTCCGCGGGCGTCATCGCCGCCGCCCACGCCGGGCGCCTTGGCGCACGCAACGGAATCGTCCGGAACACCGTGAACGCAATGGTTGAGCTGGGGGCGACTCCCGCGTCGATCCAGGTACTTATGGGGCCTGCTGCTTCTGGGCGCAACTATGAGGTGCCGGAGGAGATGGCGGACGACGTCGAGAAGCACCTGCCCGGCTCCAAGACTCGCACCTCGTCTGGTACGTGGGGAGTTGACGTGCGCGCCGGCCTGATTCGCCAGCTGATGGGGATGGGGGTTACGGCCATTGAGTCGGATCCACGCTGCACGATCGAAGACACTGATTTCTTTTCTTATCGCCGCGAGGGCGTCACCGGGCGTCAAGCCGGTGTGATTTGGTTGGAGGATTAAATGACTAGCAAGGACCCCGCTGAGCGTCGCGAAGAACTACGGGCCGGGTTGGAGCGCACCCGCGCTGAGATTCGACGTTTTGCCGCCACGTATGACCGTCCCGTGCCACAGCTGCTGCCGGTGACGAAATTTCACCCGGCAGAGGACATCGCGCTGCTGGGGGAGCTGGGAATTGCGGATGTAGCAGAAAACCGTGAGCAGGAGGCGCGCGCCAAAGCAGAGGCGCTGCCCGAGATTCGCTTCCACATGATCGGCCAGATTCAAACCAAAAAGGCGAACCACGTCGCCCGCTGGGCGCACAGCGTGCACTCCCTTGACTCAGAAAAGCTTGCCCGGGCGCTGGACCGAGGAGTGGCGCTTGCCCAAGAACGCGGGCAACGCGAGGACGCCCTTCCGGCATTCATTCAGGTTTCCGCCGATGGCGACACCGCACGCGGCGGATGCCCGCTGGAGGACGTCCCCGCTCTGGTGGATGTCGTTGAAGAGCTGGAGAATGTGCAGCTGCAGGGATTCATGGTGGTTCCTCCACTGGAGAGCGAGCCTGCGGAGGTATTCGCTCGGGTAAGGGCGCTGACCGACGAGGTCGCGGCGAAGCTCGGACGGGCTTTAAAAATGTCAGCCGGAATGAGCGCAGATTTGGAGGCGGCGATTGCATCTGGAACGGATATCGTGCGTGTCGGAACCGGAATCATGGGAGCTCGCCCGCTAGGTTAATTGACATTGCAAAAGTGCATTACAAGACAGCAAATGAACAGCACACACTAGGTCAGAGGGAGACCCAGAATGTCACTGATTGATAGGACTAAAGAGTTCTTCGGGCTGGGCCCGATGGACATGGACACCGACGATGCTTACTACGCTGACGAGCGCAGCTACAGCGCACCGGCGTATGCACCTTCCTACGAGAAGCCGGAAGAGGAATTTGTCCCGACCATCGTGGCGCTGTCGCTCGTCTCTTTCGACGATGCAGCGAAGGTCGGTGGCCCTTTCCGCGACGGTGACGCAGTGGTCTTCGAGCTCACTGACGCTGACCGTGGCTCCGCAAAGCGCTTCGTCGACTTTGCCGCTGGCCTCTGCTTTGCACTGGAGGGCCGCATGAAGAACCTGACCAAGGGCGTGGACACCAGCCGTAAGGTGTTTGCCATCGTGCCGAAGGGCGCCGATATCTCCACTGTTGAGCTGGAGCGCGCAGCGCATCTGCGCTAAGTACGTCGCGTTCTACCGCCTCATCGATTTCTTTTCTCCCGTGTTGGCTTAGGGGAGGGGAAGCGATGGGGCGGTTTCGTATTTATGAGGCCGGCGGCGAACTGAGTTCGGGGATAGTTCAGCCGACGATTAGCCGTTCATGTTCGCCGAGCGCGAACCGGAGGGCAGGGGAATACCGTTAGCGGGGGTGGTTCGGATAGGCTCGGGCACTGTGAATGCTTTAGGTTCAATTCTCCTCGTCGCCGTGAGTCTTTACTCGTGGATTTTGTTAGCGCGAATCGTCATCGAAATGATTCAATCTTTTTCGCGCCAATTCAATCCACCCCGCTGGTTCATGATGGTTGCAGAGGTGCTTTTCGTAGTCACTGACCCGCCGGTTAAGGCGCTGCGAAAGGTGATTCCTCCGCTGCAGTTGGGAGGCGTTGCGCTCGACGTTTCCATCATTGTTTTGTTCCTGCTTTTGTCCATTCTTTCGCAACTGATTTCGTGGCTATTTTTCGGCCCCAGCGGACTTGCTGTGTAACTAACGGGTGTATTAAACCCTCCTGTTAACGTTGAGACTCGTGCCAGCGTTAGATAATGTGTTGATTCGGATACAATGAGTTAGCAAAATCCGTATTATTAACCGCACATGTACCCGGCCTCTGGAACCTCTAGAGGTTTGACCGATTCGTAAGGGGAAGAGAAGTCAATGCCACTGTCACCCGCTGATGTACACAACGTCGCTTTCAGCAAGCCGCCAATTGGCAAGCGTGGCTACAACGAGGATGAGGTAGATCAGTTCCTCGACCTCGTTGAGGATGCTCTTGCTCAGCTGCAGGACGAGAACGATGATCTCCACGCCCAGGTTGAGGAACTGAAGTCTCAGACTTCGGCCGGCGCCGCTGGCGGCGCTACTGCCGCTAAGGTCGACGAGGCCGCTGTGCGCAAGGAAGTTGAATCCAAGCTTCGCGCTGAGTACGAGGCAAAGCTGGCTGACTCCAAGAATGAGATTGCCAAGGCCAAGGAAGAGACGAAGCGTGCGCAGGAGCAGGCAAAGGCTGCTCAGGCACAGTCTTCCCAGGCGCCGGCTGCTCAGGCAAAGGACAACTCCGCCGAGCTCAAGGCAGCTCGCGAGGAAGCTGCCGCCGCCAAGCGCGAGCTCGAGGCTTCCAAGAAGGAACTGGCGAACACGAAGAAGGAGCTGGAGTCCGCAAAGAAGAACTCCGCAGCCTCCACCACGGCCTCTTCCGCCGCTGCCGTGGCTGGTGCGGGCTCTGCCCAGTCCAACGCAGAGGGCCTGGCTACCCCGGATACTCACATGCAGGCAGCCCGCGTGCTGGGCTTGGCTCAGGAGATGGCGGACCGCCTCACCAGCGAGGCCAAGGCTGATTCCGAGTCCATGCTGGCTGAGGCCCGCACGGCGGCAGAGAAGCAGCTTGCCGACGCTGACTCCCATTCCAAGGCCCAGCTCGCGGACGCCCAGAAGCGCTACGAAGCTCAGCTGCAGGAGGCCGATACCCGCTCCAAGAAGCTGGTGGCGGACGCTGAGAACAAGGCAAAGCAGACTGAGTCCGACGCTACGTCCCGCGCCGAGGCGCAGATTCGCCAGGCAGAGGAGAAGGCAGCTGCGCTGCAGGCCGATGCCGAGAAGAAGCACACCGAGGTCATGAACACGGTCAAGCAGCAGCAGACCGCTCTGGAGGCTCGCATCTCCGAGCTGCGCACCTTCGAGCGCGAGTACCGTACTCGCCTCAAGACGCTGCTGCAGTCTCAGCTTGAGGAGCTGGAGTCCCGCGGCACCGCTGCTCCCAACGGTGAAGCCGGCAAGTCCAACAATTAATCACTGAATCAGCGGCGTCCCTGCGGGGGCGCCGTTATTCTTTTCTGTGGGTATGTATTCTCAGTAGGTATTGATTTTTCAGGCAGTGACGGGGAAGGAGAGCGCGCATGCTTATTGGTGCATTGCTTTTGGCCTTTGTGGCTTTCTTGGCGTTCGTGAATTACATCCTCTCCGCCGCTGAGTGGTCTCTGTACCTGCTCTTTGCTTCTGCCGGGGTAGGCATTGTTCTGTTTATCGCAGATACCGTGATTAAACTGCGCCGCAAGCACGACGAGTAGCCCTCGCCCCAGCAGTAATTCTGGGTGGAGGGCTTTTGCGAAGACTCCTAGTTGTGTCGCTCCTAGTCGTCTCTTTCCAGGGCGTCGAATAGCCCGGGAGGCGCTTGCAGAGGCGTGGGCGGCGGGAGGGGACCGTACGTCCTCATGGCCGTTCCGTTGACCCGGGCCATGCGGCCGCGTCCCGGTGGCGCGTTCGGATCGTCCTGGTTCACGCCATTGTGATACGGGCACAGCATCACCAGGTTTTCCTGGTTGGTATACCCGCCGTTCTTCCACGCGATGAGATGGTGAACTTGGCATTCATCGGCGGGCTTCATGCAGGAGCCCCAAGCACAGACCGGGAACTCGGCCATGGCCATGATGCGTTGCTTGATGCTGGCGGAGCGCTCCTCGTAGTAGAGGTTGACTGGCCCGTGATAGGGGTGGAATAGAGTCGCCAGCGCGCCATCGAGGTCGATCTCTTCGGCTAGGACCTTGTTGAGGTATTCCGCGCCGGTCATCGTTGCGCCGTTGGTCATCTGCAGCGTGATTTCCTCGCCGTCGCCGTTGAGAATCTTCGTCATTGCATCCAGCGGGACCAAGATATTGGTTTGCAAACCGCGGCGCGGGGCGGCGCCTTTGAAGAAAGCTTCGCGGATGGATTCGAGGGGGCGTTCGCGGTCGACGGCGTCGCTAAGCTCTGCAATCATTTGCGCGGGGCCTGTGATTGCCATCGTCCACGGTGCATTGCGGCGGCGGTAGATGGTCACGCCCTCCTTCGGTGCGGGCGGGGCCGAGTGCTCCTTGAGCTTCTTCTTCGCCAGTGTTTCCATCGCGAGGGTATCGGCGCTGGTCCGGCACAGCTCCAGGCGCAGCTTCCAGCCCAATGCCTGCGTCTTGGCTTTGCGGGCATAGCGGTCAATGACTTCCAGGGTGGGCAATGAGTGGCCGCGGTGGCGCGCAGCCTTCACCGCATCACGTTGCATCTTGGTCATGGCGGTCTTGCCAAAGAAGCTCGTGTGCAGCCGCACCAACTGCGCGGCAGTTTTGTCTGGGGAGCCGGCGGCGATGAGGTCTGCTTCAGACATGCCTTCGCACTCGGCGATGACATCGATGCCGGCCCCGAGTGCGTTGAGGAAAGTCTGTAGCGCGTTCATATTTGTGGAGCATAAAACACCTTCTGAGCTGCGCGCATTAGAAAAAATGTTCCTGTGGAAAACCGTTTCTCAGGCACCTCTTTTGTGCACTGTCGTTTCTATCTTGGGGTTCACGGGAACCTGCGCCTGTGAAAACTTGACCCCTCGGTTATACTTTGGAGCTATATGCAGTGAGCCGGCTATCACCGGGGAGCATTCCGGAAGAACGTGAGGCGCGTGAGCGTCGCATTATTAGAACCGGGCGGGTAGGGACCGTCATCTCCTTCACATCAACGAAGCGGGGCGCCTCGGCGCCCAAGCGGGGTGGTACCGCGAGCCGTACGGCGCGTCCCCGTCACAGCGAACGAGTGAAGGAATTTTTAGATGAGTAATAACCCCGCGAACGTCGGCAGTGTTTATCCCAAAGTCGATATGACTGCTGGGTCTTCCCGTTTCCCCGATATGGAGCAGGAAGTCCAGAAGTACTGGAAGGCCGACGACACCTTTAAAGCCAGCCTCAAGCAGACAGAGGGCTGCCCCGAGTATGTCTTTTATGATGGCCCTCCCTTTGCCAACGGTCTGCCGCACTACGGCCACCTGCTGACCGGTTATGTCAAGGACATCGTCCCGCGCTACCGCACCATGGCCGGCAACCACGTCCCGCGCGTCTTCGGTTGGGATACCCACGGACTGCCGGCGGAGCTGGAGGCAGAGAAGCAGCTCGGTATCACCGACAAGGGCCAGATCGAGGAGATGGGCCTGGAGAAGTTCAACGAGTACTGCGCCAAGTCCGTCCTCGAGTACACCGATGAGTGGGAAGAGTATGTCAACCGCCAGGCTCGCTGGGTGGATTTCGAGAACGGCTACAAGACCATGGACTTGGAGTACATGGAGTCCGTCATGTGGGCGTTCAAGGAGCTCTATGACAAGGGCCTGATCTACCAGGGCTTTAGGGTTTTGCCGTATTCCTGGGCGGAGCACACCTCCCTGTCGAACCAGGAGACCCGCCTGGATGACTCCTACAAGATGCGCCAGGACCCGACCCTGACGGTGACGTTCCCGGTGGCTGGTGCCGTGGAGGGAAGTGCGGCGGAGAAGACGTTGGCGGAGAACGCCGAGCTTGCCGACGCCTCCTTCCTCGCCTGGACCACCACCCCGTGGACCCTGCCGTCCAACCTGGCTCTGGCGGTCCACCCGGAAGTTGATTACGTCCTGTTCAAGGCCACCGAGGGCGACTTTGCTGGCCGTACCTTCGTGATGGCTGAAGCACTGACCGGCACCCTGGCGAAGGAGCTGGGTGAGGTGGAAGTCCTCAAGACGTTCAAGGGCGCGGAGCTGGAGGGCTTCAAGTACGAGCCCATCTTCGGCTTCTTCCCGGATGTCGAGAATGCGTACCAGGTGTTGCTGGCTGATTACGTCACCACTGAGGACGGCACGGGCGTGGTCCACCAGGCCCCGGCCTTCGGTGAGGACGATATGCTCACCTGCCAGAAGTACGGCGTGGGCCTGGTCATCCCGGTGGATGAGGACGGTAAGTTTACCTCCCAGGTACCGCCGTATGAGGGCCAGCTCGTCTTCGATGCCAACAAGGCCATCATCAAGGACCTCAAGGCCGCTGGCCGCGTGGTACGCCACGTGACCATCGAGCACTCCTACCCGCACTCCTGGCGCTCCGGCGAGCCGCTCATCTACATGGCGCTGCCTGCATGGTTCGTCAAGGTGACGGAGTTCCGTGACCGCATGGTCGAGCTCAACCACAATGAGATCGAGTGGCTGCCGGAGCACATCCGCGACGGTCAGTTCGGCAAGTGGCTGGAGGGCGCTCGCGACTGGAACATCTCCCGCACCCGCTACTGGGGCGCTCCGATCCCGGCGTGGATATCCGATAACCCGGAGTACCCGCGCGTCGATGTCTATGGCTCGCTGGATGAGCTGGAGCGTGACTTTGGCGTGCGTCCGACGAGCCTGCACCGCCCGTACATTGATGAGCTGACTCGTCCGAACCCGGATGATCCGACGGGCAAGTCCACGATGCGCCGCGTGCCGGACGTGCTGGACTGCTGGTTCGAGTCGGGCTCGATGCCGTTCGCTCAGAAGCACTACCCGTTTGAGAACAAGGAATGGTTTGAGACGCATTCCCCGGCGGACTTCATCGTGGAGTATTCCGGCCAAACGCGCGGCTGGTTCTACCTCCTGCACGTTTTGTCCACCGCCCTGTTCGACCGCCCGGCGTTCAAGAAGGTTGTCGCCCACGGCATCGTGTTGGGCAATGATGGCCTGAAGATGTCGAAGTCCAAGGGCAACTATCCGAATGTGAATGAGGTCTTCGACCGCGATGGCTCGGATGCGATGCGCTGGTTCCTCATGTCTTCGCCGATCTTGCGCGGCGGCAACCTCATCGTCACCGAGCAGGGCATCCGCGAGGGCGTGCGCCAGGCCATCCTGCCGATCTGGAACTCGTACACCTTCCTGCAGCTCTACGCCTCCCAGGACGCAAAGTTCGATGTCAGCTCCACCAACGTGCTGGACCGCTACATCTTGGCCAAGACTCATGACTTGGTGAAGAACACCAACGACGCGCTGGCGAATACTGACATCGCCTCGGCGACGGAGGAGGTCCGCCTCTTCGCGGATGCGCTGACCAACTGGTACGTGCGCCGCTCCCGTGACCGCTTCTGGGAGGGCGAGGAAGCCCATCCGGAAGCCTTCAACACGCTCTACACGGTCCTGGAGACGGTTTCCCGCGTGGTCGCGCCGCTGCTGCCGCATGTGGCCGAGGTCATCTACCGTGGACTGACGGGCGAGCGTTCCGTGCATTTGGCTTCCTACCCGAAGGCCGAGGACTACCCGGCTGATGATGCCCTCGTGGCCGCCATGGATGCCACCCGCGCGGTGGCCTCCGCGGCGTCCTCGGTGCGCAAGTCCAACAAGCTGCGCAACCGCCTGCCGCTGCCGAAGCTGACGGTGGCGATGAAGGATTCGGCGCGCCTGGCGGATTTCAAGGACATCATCCGGGATGAGGTCAACGTTAAGGACGTTGAGCTTACCGACGATGTCGACGCGGTGGGCACCTTCGAGGTCGTGTGCAACGCCAAGGTAGCCGGTCCGCGCTTGGGCAAGGATGTTCAGCGAGCCATCAAGAACCTCAAGGCGGGCAACTACGTGCGCGAGGGCGAGGACGTCGTGGTCGACGGCGATATCCGCCTGTCCCCGGACGAGTACACCGAGCGCCTCAAGGCGGCGAATGCGAAGTCGACGGCTCGTGTGGAAGGGCTCGATGGCCTCGTCGCCGTGGATACCGAGGTGACGGAGGAGCTCGAGGCAGAGGGCTGGGCTGCGGACGTCATCCGTGGTTTGCAGGATGCGCGTAAGGCCGAGGATTTCGTGGTGACTGACCGCATCACCGTGGTTCTCTCCGTCCCGGCGGAGAAGGAAGAGTGGGCTCATCGCCACAGCGAGCACATCGCGGCGGAGGTGCTTGCTGTCGACTTCACTGTGACGACCCAGGCTCTCGAGCCAAGCGATGGACAGAACATCCATGATGTCCTCAAGGGCGTGACGGCTACCGTGGCCAAGGCCTAAATCCGCAGCGAAAAGCTCCGCTTCCCTCGAGTGGGAGGCGGAGCTTTGAGCATTTGCGCACTGGTGGCGCAGGGCGGCCCGGAGGGGCCGCGATGACGGGGCGTGTGCGCTAGCGGCGGGTGCCGGGCAGGTGTGCGCGCCACGCAAGGATGACGTTGATGAGGCACACCAGCGCCAAGAAGCTGCCGACGCTGAACAACGCCGTGAAGCCGATGTAGGGCGCAAGCGCGCTAAAGGCCATCGGGATGAAGAAGCCAGTGTAAGAAATGGAGTAGTACACGGCGGTCAAGCCGGCGAGCTCTCGCTCGCCCGCGATGCGCTGGACCTCGGACAATCCAGCCACCAGCGCCAAACCGTATCCCGCGCCCATCGTGGCGGCGGCCGCGATGCCGAGCGGCAGGGACAGTGAGTGAGCGGCAAACGCTCCGAGGATTGCGCCGACGGTGATGACGAACATCGACAGGGCCGAGGCTCGCGCGGACTTGTGGGTATCAACCAGGCGGCCCAGCATCTGGACGGCCACGCCGCAGCCCAGGGTGATGACGGTCATCAGACCGGAGAAAGCGATGGGGGCGTTTCCAGCGGATTCGGATAGCAGCTGTGGAAGGAGCGCATAGGCCGCTCCCGCGCAGCCAAAGACCCAGGGGGCCACGGGCACGACGACACGCAGGAAACGCTTGTGCGCAGCGGCGGGGATGTGGAGCATCTCCAGCATGTCACGCACCCTGAGCTCCAGGATGGTGGTCTTGACATCGCCTCGGCTGGGCTGGCGGGTCTCAGGCGTATGCAGGATCCACACGGCAGTCAACAGCGTGAGCAGCATGTGGAGGATATAGGCCGTGTGAGTCGGCCATGGCCCCCACTGGGCCAGCACCGAAGCGATACCCGCGCCGACGAGGAAGCCGGCGGTCAAACACAACGAAGCCTTACGAGCGCCGGACGCTGGGTCGCCGCCGGCGCGCGTGATGAGCTCCGTAATCCACGTTGACCCCACCGCCATGACTAGGCCTAATGCCATACCGCACAAGACGCGTCCCAGCGCGATGATGAGTGGTTCGTTGGGAGCGATGGAGAGCAAGAAAGATCCCGCCAAGGACAGCGGTGCCGCGGGGAGCAACAGTGGGCGGCGGCCGAGGAGGTCAGATAGCGGGCCGCCGATGAGCAGTGCGGGGATGATGCCAACCACGTAGGCGGCGAGGAGACCGTTGACCGTAACCTGCGAAAAATCCGAGGTCTCGCGATACATCACGAGCAGCGGGGTGAACTCGTTTCCTCCCCACGCCACGGCGATCATCGAACCGGCGACGGGGAACCACGCGCGCTTAGGCAGCGGCGCTTCGGCGGAGCGGCTGGGCAAGCCTGGGGTGGCAGCGCTTTCAGTGCATTCGGTGGTGTCGGCGTCTGTGGGGGCGTCGGGTTGGGGAGTAGGCGCCTCGACAAGCGGGTTCGAATGCGCAGAGACAGTCACAGTTGCTTCCTTGAGGAGTTGAGGTGGGAATGGAGTTCGGTCAGGTAGGTGTCGATGTCGCCGGTGCGGAGGGCGTCGGCGAGCAAGGCGTGCTGGGCCACGAAGCCGCGTGCCTTCTCGACGCTGCGGCCGATGGCAGTTGCGGTAAATCGCTGTTGGCGCTCGCGCAAGGTGTGGCCGAGGTGGGCGAGGAGGCGGTTGCCGCCGTTGTCCATGATGGTTTGGTGGAACTTCGCATCCAGTTGGGTATAGGAGCCCAGATCGCCAGCGTCGAGGGCGGCCTTTTGCTCATCGATGGTGGCGACGAGGACATCGGCGATGAGACCGCGCTCCTCTGCGGACAGTCCGCAAATATGGCGGGCAGAGTTCTCATCCACGAGGAGGCGCGCCTCGTAGACCTCACGGATTTCGCGGGGGCTAATCGGTACGACCAGCGCACCGCGCTTGGGATAGAGCTTCAAGAAGCCCTCCACCTCCAAACGGAGGAAAGCCTCGCGCACCGGGGTTCTACTCATTCCCAGCTCGGCGGCAAGGGCGGCTTCGGAGAGCATCTCCGAGTCATCGATGTCGTCATCGATGATGCGGCGCTTGAGGTGATCGTAGGCCCGTTCCGCGGCGGGTACCTTGTCTTTTTGCATGTATACATGATGCATGCATGCGGTGCTCTCGGTCTAGCGCAAACGCCAATTCGTGAGACATTGATCACGCGGTGGGCAAGTGAGAGCTAGTTCTCTGAGCGGCGCGTGTGGTCAGGTAGGAGATGTGTTAGAGGCGAGTGAGGGAGGAAGTGGGGACGTCGTAAAGCACTGCCTCTCCCATACCGACCCAACCGATAAAGGGATTGTCCTGAAGCACTTGTGGAGTGTGGACGTGGCCAAGAATCCATGCGTCGAAGCCACAGGCCTGTAGCTGTTCGGGTGTCGTGGGCAAGCATATGCCTTTAGAGAATTCACCGGTCACTGATGAGTGCAGTAATCCCAGATGCGGCTCGTTGCTCTGGCGCGTTGGAAAGGTGAGTGTGCGGGGATCGGGATCGGCAGCTACCGCGGCGGTGACAACGGTAGCGCCGGCGCAGTGAAAGGAGTGAACGTCGGCGGAATGAACCGTTACAGGCGAAGAGAGACTGAGTTCGTGGTGGACGTCGTGATTCCCGGAGATGAAATGGACGTCGCTGAAAAGCTCGCATGCGCGAGCCATGACTTTCTGTGCTTGGGGTACGTAGGTGGCTGCGTCGGCTTTGCGGTCAATGATGTCACCGAGGCAGATACATGCATCCGCAGTCGTGACCTCCAGTACGTTTAGCACCCACTCCATGCCTGGCGCGTCGGGGCGGCCAAGGTGAAGGTCCGCGAAAATGAGGATACTAGCCACGCGCCCTCCTTCCTTGCCACCAAGTGATTAGGACTAGCACGACAGTGGAGGTTCCTACACCGATGAGCGTCATAGCCATGGCTTCAGCGCGGTGGCCCTGGTCAAATTGGTTCATGATCCACGGCGCAAGGAGATTGAGCTGGCTCGGGCGGATCAGGGAGGACATGACGAGCTCGCGGAAGCCCACAAAGAACGCCAGCAGCCAACCGGCAAAGATACCCGGGGCAAGCAGCGGCAAGGTGATGCTGCGCAACGTGTGGGAGGCGGAGGCACCGGACACGGCGGCTGCCTCGTAGACCGAAGGGGAAACCGCGCCAGCGGAGGTCTTGATGTTCTGCACCGCCATCGGCAGGAAGAGAACAGTAAAAGCCATGACGAGGATGATCATGGAGCCATAAGGTGTCCATGGCAGCCAGGGAGCGTTCCATAGGAGAATGAAGCCAATGGCGAGAACGATTCCGGGGACGGTATCCGGTGCTACAGCAAGGAAGTCGACAACACGGGCGCTGATCTGCCTGGTTCGCTGGGTGAGCAAGGTGACCGCGATGCCGAGGATGACCGCCGTTGTGGCGCCAATTGCACCGAGGGCGATGGAACGCAGCAAAGCTTCTTGAGCGGAAGGCATCTGCAGGACGATGGCGAAATAGTCGAAGGTGAGGTTTTGAGGCGTTGGGGGCGCGGATCGCAGAATGGTCATGGCTGCCAGGGTGATGGAAATATACGGGATGAGCACCGAGCAGGCGATGATGAGGAAAGCAACTAAGCTGCCAAGGACCTTGCCTGCGGTGCCGATGCGGAGCGAGACTTGGCGGGATACTCGTCCACCACCGGTAAGGTCGCGCCGCGAGACCCATTGCTGGAATGCCCATGCGCCCACACCAAGTGCAAACAACACCGATGAGGAGGCTGCTGCATCGGAGAAACTCAACGGGTCGATGGTGACGTCTTGGTAGATGGAGGAGACGAGGACCGTGAAACCGATGGCGTTTCCCAAGGTAACTGGGGTGCCGAACTCGCCGGCAGCCTTGATGAAAATGATCAGTGCGCCCAGTGAATAGGGGCCCACGACGGTGGGGAGGATGATGCGACTAATCTGTTGCCACCGGCTGGCGCCTGCGACTTGAGCCATTTCCAGAGAGGATGCAGGAATTGAGGTCAGACAGTTGCGCAGGATGAGATAGAGGAAGGGGAAGAGCTCGCACGCCATGATGAAAGCCATGCCAGGAACCGAGTAAATGGCGTCATGCGCGAGCTTGCCGACGGTATGCCCGAAGAGCAATTCGGAGACTCCACCGCGGCGGGTGAAATCCATCCACGCCATTGCTGCGGCAAAAGGCGGGGTCATGAAAGGAATCATGATGGCGATTTCTATCCAGTTCGCCTTAGAAAAAGACGTCCACGCGCGCAGGAAAGCTAGCGGGGCGGCGAACAGAGTAGAAAAGACCACCACGAGGAGGGAGAGGACGACCGTATTGAGTAGCACCTCTCCCATGCCCGGCTCCACAATCTTGTGGAGAGAAGAAGGCTCATCGCGGTACCCCACCACAGCGCTGATGAGCACCGATGCCAACGGCGCAGCGACAAGCACGAGCAGCACGAAGAGTACTGCATAAATGCCGAGAGTGCGCTGAGGGCTGCGGGTGGTGGTGCTCATAAGGTGGGGTTGCTCCGTGGTGAGATAGTAGAGGCTACTTCAGGTAGCGCTCAGCGAACTTTTCCTTGATGTCCTTGGAGGAGGAGGCGATGCCATCGAGATCCTCGTTGAGGGTTTCAATCTCCTCCAGCTTCGGGCCGTTCTTCGGGGTGATCTCGGTGTTGGCCGGGATCATGTTCTTGGAAGCAGAAATCTCCTGTGCTTCATCGGAGAACATGAAGTCGACAAAAGCTTCGGCAGCGTCCTTGTTGTCGGTGGTCTTGAGGATCATGACCGGTCGCGGGGTGACGGTAGTGCCGGAGGAGGGGATAACAACCTCAAGCGGCTCTCCCTTGGCCTGAGCGGAGTATGCGGAGTAGTCCACACCACCCATGACGATGCCTCGAGAACCGGAGGTGACCTGGTCCAGGGCCGGACCGTTAGCGCCCTGGACAATCATGCCGTTGTCGAAGAGTTTGTCAAAGAGCTCCCAGGTCTTGTCCTCGCCCCACTGATCCACCATGGCGGCAATGAGGTCAGCGGCGGTGCCGGACTCGCGCGGATCCGGCATAATGACCTGATCCTTGTATTTTTCGTCAGCGAGGTCCTCCCAGTCCTGAGGAGCGGAGTCCACCACGTTGGTGTTGGTCACCAGTGCCAAGGCGGAGCCATCGCGGCCGGTGAATGTGCCGTTCTTGGATACCCAGCTGGAAGTGATCTTGTCAGCACCTTCCGGGGTGTACTCCGCCAGAGCGCCGGCCTTGTCCTGCTTGGAAGCAGCGGACCAAGAAGCCAAGTAGACCACGTCTGCCTGCGGGTTAGCCTCTTCCGCCTTGAGCTTGGCGGTGATCTTGCCGGTGGTGTCGGCGAAGACGTTGACCTTGACATCGGTCTTTTCCTCGAAGGCTTCGACGAGGGCGTCGGTAAGGCCCTGCGGGTTCGCGGAGTAGTAGTCCAGCTCGCCGGACAGTCCCTCCGGGGCTTCCCAGGCCTCGGCGCTGGTTTCAGCACCGGTGTTGTCGGCGGAGGATGCGTCGGTGGAGTCAGCGGAATCAACAGAACCGCAGCCAGTCAGAGCCAGGGCAGAAGCAGCGGCGGCAGCGAGGGCGAGAGAAAGTTTCTTATACAGCATGGAGAATCCTTAAAGTAGAAAACGGATGTGACTAGTACGCAAGACGTACCGTCGAACCACGATCGACTCGAGAGCGGCTGTAAGCCACCCAAGGCTCGTCAGCGCCTTCGACATCGCAGTGCAGCTCGTAGCGTCCGCCGATGTACTGAGCGGTGCGGACGATTCCGTCCACGTGGTGCGGGAAAGACCCGATGTCTTCCTCCGCGTCAAGGACGGTGAGGTTTTCCGGGCGGACGTCGGGAAGCCCAGCGCGGCGGTTCATAGTACCCACGAAGCCACCGACGAAGGGGGTGGCAGGGGAGTCGTAGAGGGTGACAGGATCGGCGAACTGTTCGATGACGCCGTCCTTCATGACGACGACGCGGTCCGACATGGACAGAGCCTCGGATTGATCGTGGGTGACGTAGATGACCGTGAGTCCTAAGTCGTGGACCAAGGCAGTGAGCTCGGCACGTATCTGAACACGCAGGGCAGCATCGAGCGCAGAGAGTGGCTCATCCATTAGGAGTAACTGCGGGTTGGACACAAGCGCGCGGGCGATGGCTACGCGCTGCTGCTGGCCACCGGAGAGTTGATTAGGGCGAGCTTGTGCCTTCGGGGTAATTCCGACCATGTCCATGCACGCGCGCACACGTTCTGTGCGTTCCACAGAAGACAACTTGTTACCCGCGGTGGTGAGGGGAAACTCGATGTTCTTCTCCACAGTCATGTGCGGCCACAGCGCCAGATCTTGAAACACCATGGACAGGTTGCGCTTATTAACGGGAACGTTCGTGTGTGGGCCGAACACTTCTTTATCGGAGAAGGTGATGGTGCCAGCATCGGGGGTTTCGAGGCCTGCGATGCAGCGCAGAAGCGTGGACTTACCGCAACCGGAGGGGCCGAGAATGGAGATGAACTCGCCGGTGTTAATGGCGAGGTCAGTGGCATGGAGACCAGTGTTGTCCGCGAACTCGCGCTTAATGCCGGTAACGACCACGTGGGCCTGGGAGGCAGGTGGTTGGGGCGAGAGTTGAGAAGTCACGGCGGAAAAGGTTAGGGCGATAAAGTAAGCGGATGGGGGCGTTGAAGTTACGAAGGTGGTAAAGAAACATGAATAATGGGTGACGGACATGCGGTGTTTAAACTGGAGCACATGCAGCGCTGGGTTCTTCACATCGACATGGACGCGTTCTTTGCGTCGGTGGAGCAGCTCACCCGCCCTACCTTGCGCGGCCGGCCTGTGTTGGTGGGTGGAACGAGCGGACGCGGCGTCGTCGCCGGTGCCTCTTATGAAGCCCGCGCATATGGAGCTCATTCCGCAATGCCCATGTTCCGCGCGCAGCAGCTCGTGGGCTATAAAGCCGTGGTGGTGCAGCCGCGCCGGGCGGTGTATGTGGCGGCCTCGCGCCGGGTATTTGGAATTATTGCGCAGCATGCGGGGGTCATCGAACAGCTCTCCATCGACGAGGCCTTCATGGAACCGGCCGCACTCGCCGGAGCCACGCCCGCCGAAGTCCGTGAGTGGTCGGAGAATCTGCGCCGAGTGATTCGAGCTGAGACGGGCCTTCCCAGCTCCATCGGCGCCGGTGCAGGCAAGCAAAGCGCGAAGATTGCGTCAGGGGAGGCCAAACCGGACGGGACTTTCATCGTGCCCCAGGAGCGCTTCGATGAGCTCATCCACCCGCTGCCGGTGGGCAAGCTCTGGGGAGCGGGCCCAGTCACCCAGCAGAAGCTAGCAGCCATTGGCGTGGAGACTATCGGCCAGCTGGCGGCGATGAGTCGCAAGGAAGTCGAGATCTCATTGGGCAACGTGGTGGGCGTGCAGCTGTGGAAGCTCGCCCAAGGGATTGATGAGCGCCCGGTCGCCCCGCGCGCGATTGCCAAACAAATCTCCACCGAGTTCACCTACCCCACGGACCTGCGCACGGCGGCGGAGGTGGATGCGGCACTAATCCGCGCGGCGCAGGGCGCGCATTCCCGCCTGCTCAAGGACGGCCGCGGCGCGCGCACGGTGACGGTGAAGCTGCGGATGGCGGATTTTCACATCGAATCCCGCTCGGCCACGCTGCCCTATGCCACGGATGACCTGAAGGTCCTCGAGGCTAAGGCCTTGAGTTTGGCGCGCTACCCGGAGGAGCTCGGGCCCATCAGGCTGGTCGGGGTGAGCTACTCGGGGTTGGAGGAGGCCCGCCAAGACGTGCTATTTCCTGAGCTCGACCGCGAGGTCGTGCGTCCAGCTCCGGATACGGATTACGAGACTGGCGTCAGCGACCACCTGCCCGGCGCGCCGGAACCCGAGGCAGAGCCCGGAGCAGAGTCGGAAACGCTGGGAGAAGCGGGATCGGATTCGATGCGCCGCTGGCACGCTACGCAGGACGTCTACCACCCCGAGTTTGGACACGGCTGGATTCAAGGCGCCGGCCATGGGGTGGTCAGCGTGCGCTTTGAAACTCGCGCTACGGGCCCGGGGTTTGTGCGCTCTTTCGCGGCTGAGGATGAAGATCTCCACCCGGCCGATCCATTGGACTCACTGGCCTGGGAGGGGCGCTGCCAGGCGACGCCACCGAGGCCGATGCCCCTGTGACTGACCCCGCTGGGGAGGAACCGCCACGCGAGGATAGCTAGCCCGCGGTATAAGCAGTGGCGGAGGGGGCAGTGCTAAACATCTCTGCCACCGGTGTGTCGGTAGCGAGTGCCGCGGCGAGCATAATGCGGGCTTGGCCGGCTCGGAATCCGCCGGAGGCCACCGCGCCCATCTCGCCCAAGGTGGCACCGCCACCTGCGCCGCCATAGGCCAGCTTGGTAGCTCCGTAGGGCGTGCGGGTGCTAATCACCACGGGCACGCCAGCTTGCAGCGCGCGGGCCACCCCTTCTCCCATCTCTTCACCCATGTTCCCCGAGCCCATGGCTTCGATGATGAGGCCATGGGTGTGGTTGAGGGAGGCGTCGACAAGCGCGGCGCCGGCACCCGGGTAGGCGGCGATGATCTCAACGGGGTGTTGCGCCATGGGGGAGAGCGGCAACGGCGCCAGAGCGGAGTCACCCACCGGTAGCTCCTCAAAGCCGTTGAGCTGCGAAGTATGCCACTTGCGCGCGCCGCGTCCGGGAATGGTCTTGCCGCCGAATTGCACCCACACGCCGGCCTTTCCGGAACACAGGAGCTCATAGGAATCGCGCAGATTGCGCGGGCCATCACCAGCCGGGTGGTCGAAGGCGCGCTGCGCGCCAGTGAGCACGATGGGCCCCTCGCCGAGGTCGAAGAGGGATAACGCCAGCGCGGTTTCCTCCATGGAATCGGTGCCGTGCGTGATGAGGACGCCATCAATCTCTGGGCGCGCAAGGTGCTGGCGCACACACAGCAGTAGCTCATCGAGGTCTGCCAAAGTAATCGAGCTGGAATCCAGCGCGCGGAATTCCACCACCTCAATGTCGTGTGTTCCGACTTCAGCGTCGAGGAATTGGGCTAGCTGTTGCCCACTGACGGTGGGGACCAGGGATCCGTCACGGACCGTCGTGCAGGCGATGGTGCCACCGGTGGCGATGAGGGCGAAAGTCATGACAGCAGGCTACTACAGGCACGCACCTGCGCGGGAACCCCAGGGCGGCGGTCGTGGACGCTAAAGTAAAAGGGATAAACCACGATCCCCTACGTGAGGAGTATTTGTGAAATCCTTCAAGCTGAGCGCCGCCGTTGTGGCCCTGGGCGCCGCGACTGCCCTGGCTGCCTGCTCGTCTTCCGAGGATGCAGACACCGAGAACAGCACCGCCGCTAAGCCTTCGGGCGAAACCTCCGCATCGCAGGTGGCCTCCACCGAGATGCCTACCGTGGAGCAGCTCAATGAGATCCTGACCAAGGCCGCCGACCCGAACCTTCCGCAGGAAGAGAAGGTCCAGCTGGTCCAGGGCAGCGAGACGGCGCCGGAGCTTTTCGACGTCATGTCGCAGTCCCAGGCCGAGTCCGGCGCCACCTTCGAGGTCGTTGCCCCGGTCATCCCGGGCCTCGTGCCGGATTCCGCGCTGGCCACCGTCCACATCAATACCCCGGACGGCCAACAGCAGACCGCCGACCAGGTGGAGTTCATCAACGAGGGCGGCACGTGGAAGCTGTCCAAGACGTGGGCCTGTGTCCTGGTCACCAACATCGTCCCGCCGGAAGAGGTGCCGGAGATGTGTGCTGATTCCGTACCGGAAGGCGCAGAGGCGCCCGCCGACGCCCCGGCTCAGTAAGACTGGGATTCAAGTTTCAGCGCCCGCCACCACACTGGATTGAGAGCCAGTGGGTGGCGGGCGCTGCGCTGTCTGAAGGACGGCGCGCGGTTGCCTGATGCGGGGCAGGCGCGGCGCGCAGCGGACTAGTCGGTGGTGAACGTCATATCAGTGGCGCTGGTTTGCACCACGCGGAGATCGGAGCTGTCCGCACCATAAGAAATGGCGGTAGTCACGGAGACATCGCCGGCGGTGGGAAGCGGTTTGGTCAGATCAACGGTGACCGTGCCCTTCGACGTCGACGTGGTGTCCATGACCTTGAGTTCTTTGCCCCGCAGCTCCTCGGGGGCGTCAGCGCCGTCGAAGGAGAGCGCGCCGAGGGACGGCCGCTGCTCAACCTCGACGTTGAGCGTGGCGATATCCCCGTCGAGCTTGTCCAAGGTATAGGTCGTGGTTTGCAGCAGCGTGGACTCGCCGGTAACGCGCGATTCCACGACCCACTGAGCACCGGAGCCAATTTCCTCATCCGGGAAGACGATGGGCAGCGAGGTCAGGCTGGTGATGGCGCGCTCCACAGCGCTGCGGGCCTCGTCGGTTGCGGCCTGCGGGGCGGCAAGGCGCAGCGAGTTCATTTGCCCGCTATCCGTGCCGCGCCACCCAAACTGGAAACCCTCGGCGGAGGAGACGTCCGCGCCGTCAGCCTCAGGCTTGCCCACGGTAACGAAGGCGTTGCGGCTGGCCGGCAACTGGCCCTCAACATCCTCGGTGGCAGCCTCCACCGAGGCCTGTAGCGGAAGGGTGACCTTGTCCTTGGACGCTGGTGCAGGAGCCGAGCTGCCGTCCTTGCGTAATTGCTGGTCAAAACCCGTGGCGACCTCATAGGTCAGCTCCTGAGTGGCATCGAGATCCTTATAAGCCACAACGCGGCTTGCGTCGTCACCGGGTTCTAGGAGGGTGACGCGCGGGGCATCGAGGGCTAAGCCCACTGGCTCCTCTACTGGCTTGGCCGGCTGGGAATAGGAACAGCCGGCGAGCGCGCCGCTGACTCCCAAGACGGTGGCGGACAGGACTGCTAGAGCTCTCACACGAAACACGCATTCCAAATTACCGGATGAGCCTGTTTAGAATGGAACGGGTGAAAGCAAGGAGTTATATCGGAGTGATGGTTGCGGTGGTGCTCGGTGTGGCCGCCGTCGACCAAGCCGTGAAGGCACTGATGCTGTCCATCCTCACGGAAGGCGAAGCCCTACCGGTAATCGGTGACTGGTTCCGCTTCTACCTTCTCTTTAACCCCGGCGCCGCCTTCTCCATGGGAGGGGAAGGCTCGACGTGGCTGTTTACCACTATCCAACTCGCCTTCGTTGTTGGTGTAGCAATCGCCGCCCCGCGCATTCATGACAAGTGGCAGGCCATCGGGCTGGCGATGATCGCCGGCGGTGCTCTGGGCAACCTCATCGACCGCCTCGTGCGCGAGCCAGGGTTTTGGTTCGGCCACGTGGTGGATTACATCTCCGTGGGCAGCTTCGCTGTTTTCAATATCGCGGATGCGGCCATTACCTGTGGCGTCGTGGTATTCATCATTGCGATGTTTTGGGCGGAGATGCACGAGAAAGCTGAAGAAAAGGAAACGGGGGGAGAGTAATGCGCGAAAGCCGTAGGTTGCCGGTGCCCGAAGGGCTCGATGGCATGCGTGTGGATGCCGCCTTGGCCAAGCTCCTGGGCATTTCCCGCGCCCGCGTGGCCCAGCTGTGCACTGCGGGTGATGTGGAAATCGACGGTGCGGCCGTGGGCAAGTCCGAGCGCTTAAGCGCCGGTGGCTGGATCGACGTCATGATGCCAGCGCCCGAGGAGCCGCTCATTCCTAAGGAAGAGCTGGTGGAGGGCATGGATGTCCTCTACGCGGACGAGGATGTCATCTGCGTGTTCAAGCCCGTGGGCGTGGCCGCCCACCCGACTTTGGGCTGGGATGGGCCCACCGTCATCGGCGGGCTGCGGGCGGCGGGCTATGCGCTTGCCGACGCCGGCCCTACCGAACGCAAGGGCATCGTCCACCGCCTCGACGTGGGAACCTCAGGCGTCATGGTGGTCGCCGCTAGTGAGCGGGCCTACTCGCAGCTCAAGAACGCCTTCCGCGAGCGCACCGTGAAAAAGACCTATCACGCCGTGGTCCAGGGCCTGCCCGATCCCATCGTCGGCACCATTGATGCGCCTATCGGGCGTCATCCTTCCGCGGGCTGGAAGTTTGGGGTCATTGATGACGGCAAGCCGGCGGTGACGCACTACACGCTGCTCGAGGCCTTCCGCGAGGCCAGCCTCCTCGAAGTCCACCTGGAGACCGGCCGCACCCACCAGATCCGCGTGCACATGTCTGCTACTGGACATCCCTGCGTGGGCGACCCGATGTATGGTTGCGACCCGAACCTGGCCAAGCGCGTGGGGCTTAACCGCCAGTGGTTGCACGCGGTCGAGCTCGGTTTTACCCACCCGGGCACCGGCAAGTGGTTCGAATGCACCGCACCCTACCCGGACGATCTCAAGCACGCCGTGGAGGTATTGCGCGGATGAGCCCGCAGCGGAGCACACGCCAGCGCATCTATCGGCGCCGCCGCACCGCGGCACTGGTGCTGCTGGCCGTGCTGGCGCTGGTGGTGATTGTCCTTTTCGGTCTGCTTGGCACGCAGCCTCGCTCGGCGTTGCAGGGAGACCAGCTGGGCCCGGATGGAACCGAGACTGCCGCCGAATACCGCGAGCGCGCGGAGGCCTCGCTAGCGCAGGCGGATAAGCCAGCCTATGCGTTGGTGGGTTTTACTAAGCCGCTGAGTCCGCACGACGTCTCTGAGGCCCTGCAACCAATCCAGCGCATGGATGCCATCGTGATCGGCTTGGCTGCCCCCATCGCTGTTCCCGAACCCGTCACAGGGGCCGAGCGCGCCGACGTCATCGAGGCGGTGTTCGCCCGCGTGGATGAGCAAGCCGGTGACATGGGGGAGGAGGCGCCGACGGAGGTCGACGCCGTCGTGGTCTATTCCGAAGGGAGTCAGTTGCGCGCACTCGCCTCCGACCCGCGGGTCGAGACGGTCGAGGTTGCCCCCGACGATGCCGCCTGGGGATCCTTCGGCGTGCGCCCGCCCGCTAACGTCGGACAGAATGAGAACAGTTAAGGAGAAGACATGCGTTTGTTTCCGAACACCTCTACGTGGCCGCCGAACTACCGCTTTGCTTACCTCTTGATGTGGGCGGGCGCATTCATCGCCTCCGGGGCTGCCATCGCGCAAGGTATCTGGGGTGCCGACAAGCTCACCTTCGGCATTCTCGTCGTGGTGGCCATCTATTGCATCGCCATGGCCATCCTCATGCCGCGGTGGGCGCTCAACGCGCGCGAGGAATCCGCCCGGCGCGCCCATGCTAAGCAAGCGCGCGAGGAGCTGAAGCGCCGCTAGTCCTCTGCAGTGGCGCGTGATGTGTCGGCGGGGTGGAGGCGGGCGCGGCGTCGAGAAGCGCGGCCCATGCGCACCAAGTCCGCAAGGTAGATGATCACCGCAACCCAGATGATGGCAAAGCCAATCCAGCGTTCGGTGGACATGTGCTCCTGGGTCACGAACAGCGCCCACAGCATCTGCATGATGGGGGTCATGTACTGCAGCATGCCTAGCGTCGACAAGCGCAGGTGCTTGGCACCCTGCGCGAAACACAGCAGGGGCAGGGCAGTGACGAGGCCGGAGGTAATCATCAGCGCGACGTGCCCGGGGCCTTCGGTAGTGAAGGTGGATTCGCCCTGTGCCTGCAGGTAGCCCAGGTAGATGAGCGCGAAGGGGAGCATGACAATTGTTTCCGCGGCGACCGACCCCATGGAGGAGACCGTGATGCGCTTTTTAAGCAGGCCGTAGATACCGAAGCTGAAGGCTAGGGCCAGTGAGTAGTAGGGGGCCTGACCGGTCATGAAGGTCAGCCACAACACTGCAATGAAGGCGATGCTGACCGACGCCACCTGCGCCTTCGTCAGCTTCTCCTTGAGGAAGATGATTCCTAGGGCCACGGAGACAAGCGGGTTGATGAAGTAGCCCAGTGCGGCATCCGCCACGTGATCGCTGTTGATGGCGATGACGTAGGTGCCCCAGTTGATGGTGATGGCCACGCCGCAGGCGAGCATCCACCCCCAGGTGCGCAAGCTGAACGCTCGTAACTCGCGCCAGCCGCCGGTCACCAGCAACATTGCGGTGACAAGAACCGCGGTCCACACGATGCGGTGGGCCAAGATCTCGAAAGGGCTGGCGGGGCGCAGCAGCGGGAAATACGCTGGGAAGAAGCCCCACATGAGATAGGCAGCAATGGTGTAGAACATTTAAGAAAATGTACCTCAGCGAGGACCTACGGGCGAAGTTTGACGTCCCCGCTAAGATGAGCCGCATGGCCAAAAACTCCTCCTTCGTCCACCTGCACAACCACACCGAGTTCTCCATGCTGGATGGCATGGCCAAGGTGGATATGTTGGCGGATGAGGTGGTTCGCCAAGGAATGCCTGCCGTCGGCATGACAGACCACGGCAACATGTATGGCTCCAATGCCTTCTACCAAAGGATGACGAGTGCTGGTGTGAAGCCCATCATCGGCATCGAGGCCTATCTTGCGCCCGAGTCACGCTTCAACAAGAAGCGCGTGCTGTGGGGAACCCCGGACCAGAAGCGTGATGACGTCTCCGCTTCCGGTGCCTACTTGCACCAGACCATGCTGGCGGAAAATGAGACCGGCCTGCGCAACCTGTTCACGCTGTCCTCCCTGGCCTCCTATGAAGGCCAATTGGGCAAGTGGCCGCGCATGGACGCGGAGCTGATTGCCGAGCACGCCGAGGGCATCATCGCCACCACCGGTTGCCCGTCGGGTGACGTGCAGACCCGCCTGCGCCTGGGCCAGTTCAATGAGGCGCTAGAGGCCGCCGCTATGTGGCAAGACATCTACGGCAAGGACAACTTCTTCTTGGAGCTCATGGACCATGGGCTGGACATCGAGAAGCGCACGCGCGATGGCCTGTTGGAGATCGGCCGCAAGCTGGACCTGCCGCCGCTGGTGACCAATGACTGCCACTACGTGCTGGAAACCCAAGCCCCCGCGCACGAGGCGATGCTCTGTGTGCAAACCGGCAAGACCTTCATGGATCCGGACCGCTTCAAGTTCGACGGCACCGGCTACTACATCAAATCTGCCGCCCAGATGCGTGAGCTGTGGGACCATATGGTCCCGGAAGCCTGCGATAACACTCTGTGGATTGCGGAGCGCGTGCAAGACTACGGCAAGATCTGGGAGGAACATACCCACGACCGCATGCCGATTGCCGACGTCCCCGAAGGCCACACCCCAACCTCCTGGCTGACCCATGAGGTTATGGAAGGACTCAAGGATCGCTTCCCCGGTGGGGATGTTCCACAGGAGTACATCGACCGTGCTGAGTACGAAATCAGCGTCATCGATATGAAGGGCTACCCGTCCTACTTCCTTATCGTGGCCGAGCTTATTAAGCACGCGCGTTCCATCGGCATTCGCGTTGGTCCGGGCCGTGGTTCGGCGGCCGGTGCGCTCGTGGCCTACGCGCTGACGATTACCAATATTGACCCGATCGAGCACGATCTCCTCTTCGAGCGATTCCTGAACCCGGAGCGCCCCTCCGCGCCGGATATCGATATCGACTTCGATGATCGCCGCCGCGGCGAGATGATTACCTACGCCGCCGAGAGGTGGGGCGAGGACAAGGTGGCGCAGGTGATCACCTTCGGCACCGTGAAGACGAAGCAGGCTATTAAGGACTCCGCGAAGGTGCACTTTGGCCAGCCCGGCTTCCAGATGGCCGACCGCATCAACGGCGCTCTGCCACCGGCCATCATGGCCAAGGACATCCCGCTCGCCGGCATCATGGACCCGGAGCACGAGCGCTATTCGGAGGCAGCCGAGGTCCGGCAGATGATTGAGACCGACCCGGACGTCAAGAAGATCTACGAGACCGCCCGTGGCCTTGAGGGCGTGGTTCGCCAAGCCGGCGTGCACGCATGTGCCGTGATTATGGCCTCGGTGCGCCTCATGGACCACATTCCGATGTGGAAGCGCCCAGCCGACGGCGCCTACATCACCGGCTGGGACTACCCGGCCTGCGAGGCCATCGGCCTGCTGAAGATGGACTTCCTGGGCCTGCGCAACCTCACCGTGATTGGTGACTGCCTGGAGAACATCAAGAAAAACCGTGGCGAGGAAGTGCACCTCGAAGACCTCCACGCCGACGATCCGAAAGCCTCGAAGGTCTATGACCTGCTCTCGCGCGGCGATACCCTGGGCGTGTTCCAGCTGGACTCGGGCGGCATGCAGGAGCTGCTCAAGCGCATGAAGCCGACGGGTTTTAAGGATATTGTGGCCTCGCTGGCGCTCTACCGCCCGGGCCCAATGGGCGTGAACGCGCACTGGGATTACGCGGACCGCAAGAATGGGCGCAAGGAAATCACCCCGATCCACCCCGAACTGGAGGAGCCGCTCAAGGAAATCCTCGATGAGACGTACGGTCTCATCGTGTACCAGGAGCAGATCATGCGTATCTCGCAGAAGGTGGCAAACTACACCGCCGGCGAGGCAGACGGCTTCCGTAAGGCCATGGGTAAGAAGAAGCCCGAAGTCTTGGCGCAACAGTATGACAAGTTCTGGGGCGGCATGAAGGACAACGGTTACTCCAAGGAAGCGATGGATGCTCTGTGGGGAACCATCGAGCCCTTCGCCTCCTACGCGTTTAACAAGTCCCACGCCGCAGGCTACGGTCTGGTGTCCTTCTGGACGGCCTACCTCAAGGCCTACTATGCGCCGGAATACATGGCTGCGCTGTTGACCTCGGTGGGTGACAAAAAGGATAAGTCCGCCATCTACCTGGCCGACTGCCGCCACCTGGGCATCCGCGTGCTCTCCCCGGATGTCAATGAATCGGTGGAGACCTTCCAGGCCGTGGGCGATGATATCCGCTTCGGTATGGGTGCTATCCGCAACGTTGGTGGGGACGTGGTGGATTCCATCGTGAAGACTAGGCGGGAGAAAGGCGCCTATACGTCCTTCTCCGACTACCTGGACAAAATCGAGCTGGCGGCCTGTTCGAAGCGCGTCACCGAATCCCTCATCAAGGCCGGTGCCTTCGATTCTTTGGGTCATCCGCGCAAGGGACTCATGCTCATCCACGAAGATGCCGTGGATTCGGTGCAGACGACGAAGAAGGCGGCCGACAAGGGCCAATTCGATCTCTTCGCCGGCTTTGGCGGGGAGGAAGGACAAAGCGAGTCCGTTTCCGCCTTCGCCATCGATATTCCGGACGAGAACTGGGACCGCAAGCACGAGTTGGCACTGGAGAGGGAAATGCTGGGCCTGTATGTCTCCGGCCACCCGCTCGACGGATTCGAAGAAGCCCTCAACGCGCAGACCGATACCCCGATTACGAAGATTCTCAACGGTGAGGTGGGCAATGGCCAAGAGCTGGTGATTGGCGGCATCATCTCGGGTGTTGACAGGCGCTTTTCCAAGCGTGATGGCTCGCCCTGGGCCATCGTCAGCATGGAGGACCACAACGGTGCACAGGTGGACATCCTCGTGTTTAACCAGGTGTATTCGCTGGTGGCCGCGCAAATCGCGGAAGATAACATCATCCTGGCCAAGGTGCAGGTGAAGATCCGCGATGAGCGCATGTCCCTGTTCTGCTCTGATATCCGCATCCCCGATCTTGGCCCCGGCAACGGTGCCGGCCTACCGCTGCGCCTGACCATGCGCACGGATCAGTGCACGATGGACAACATTGCGCGCCTCAAGCAGGTCCTGGTCAACAACAAGGGCGAGTCGGATGTGTACCTCACGCTTGTCGACGGCGAAGAGTCCACCATGATGGTCCTTGGTGAGCATTTGCGTGTGGAGCGCTCCAGCAACCTCATGGGTGATCTCAAAGCGACAATGGGCGCCGGCATCCTCGGGTGAATTTATCTTCGCTTTCGCTATGGGTAGACGGGCCTTGACAGCTAGGCTAGACAGCACAGTCTAGAAGAAAGGAACCCCGTTTCCCATGGTCAATAAGATCCGCACCACCCACGTTGGCTCGCTGCCGCGCACGAAGGAGCTGTTGGAAGCTAACCTCGAGCGCTCCGCAGGCACCATCTCCGATGAGAAGTTCCACGAGATTCTTCAGCGATCCGTCGCGGACGTCGTCAAGCGGCAGGTCGACCTTGGCGTCGACATCATCAACGAGGGCGAGTACGGCCACATCACCTCCGGCGCCGTCGACTACGGCGCGTGGTGGAACTATTCCTTTACCCGCCTGGGCGGCCTGACCATGACGGATAAGGACCGTTGGGAAATCGGTGACAAGATCCGTTCCGAGCCAGGCAAGATTCGTCTCTCTTCGATGAAGGATCGCCGCGACCGCGCTCTGTTCGCCGAGGCCTACAACGACCCGGATTCGGGTATCTTTACCGGCCGAAAGAAGGTTGCCAACCCGGAGTTCACCGGCCCGGTTACCTACATCGGCCAAGATCAGGTGGAAGCAGACGTCAAGCTGCTTGCCGACGCCCTGCCTGATGGCACCGAAGGCTTCGTCGCCGCCCTATCCCCGGGCGCAGCGGCACGCCTTCCTAACAAGTTTTACGAGGACGAGTCTGCCCTCCTGCGTGCCTGCGGTGAGGCGCTCAAGGTGGAGTACAAGGCGATTACGGATGCCGGCCTGACCGTGCAGTTTGACGCCCCGGACCTGGCTGAAGCCTGGGACTCGGTGGTTCCGGAGCCGACGGTTGAGGACTTCCAGGCCTTCCTGCATGAGCGCATTGAGATCCTCAACGAGTCCATCAAGGACATCCCGCGCGAGCAGACCCGCCTGCACATCTGCTGGGGTTCCTGGCATGGCCCGCACGTAACGGATATTCCGTTCGAGGACATCATTGAGGAGATCCTGCAGGCCAAGGTCGGCGGCTTCTCCTTTGAGGGGGCCTCGCCGCGCCACGCGCACGAGTGGCGCGTGTGGAAGGACCACAAGCTGCCGGAGGGCACCGTCATCTACCCGGGCGTGGTCTCGCACTCCACCAATGCTGTGGAGCACCCACGCTTGGTAGCAGACCGCATCATCCAGTTCGCTGAACTGGTGGGCCCAGAAAACGTGATTGCATCGACGGACTGTGGTCTCGGCGGCCGTCTGCACCATCAGATCGCGTGGGCCAAGCTGGAGTCCCTCGTGGAGGGTGCGCAGATTGCCACCGAGGAGCTGTTCTAAGCAGCGAGCGGCCTTGAACCAGCGAGCAAACTAAATAAACGCGCGAACCTGCTCGGTTCGCGCGTTTAATTTTTGGTGGGGAGGCGGTTACTTCGCAGCCGCTTTCTCGCCTTCCTTCTTCTGGGAGTTATCCCAGTAGAAGCCGTGGCTCTTGAGGAAGGCACGCAGACCGTCGAGAACGGATGGGTCGAATTGTGCGACCACGGTCAGCGCATTAATAGCGACGGCGACCAGAGCGATAATGCCGCCGACCCACGCAAAGACCTCTTCGGCTGTGTCATTGGGGCGGGCGGACTGTACCCATTCGGGCATCTCGTCCCATTCCTTCTCCAACTCGGCGTCCTTTTCCGCTTGGACGCAGTCTGGCTCTGCTGGCATGCCAGAGGAACCATAACCGTTAAGGATGCCGAGCCCCAGCTCCTGCGGCCCCATGAAGGAAGAACCTGCGGTGCCATCAGCCACCGCCTGCTCGTGCTCCTCACGCGCCTTGTGCACAGCGTCCGCACATTCCTTGGAGAGATCGGAGGTGTCGATGTGACCGACGTTCATCGAGCTTCCACCGTTGGGGCCCTGAGAGCTTCCGCCACTAGAGCTTTGGCTCTGGGAGGAAGCGGGGGACTGGCTGCTCTCAGCGGATTCTGCGGCTGTGGCCAACGGGGTGACCAGGGCCATCGTCGTCGCGCACACTGCGATAAGGGAGGTGGAAAGGCGCATAATCAGGAGTTCTCCTTGAAAGAAGGTGCGAAGGGGGTGCGAGAAAAAGGGGTGGGCTAGCTTGTCCTAAGCCCACTTCAATGTAGCAGCCCGCCCCGAGGGAAGGTAGGGATTACAGGAACTTCTCCAGCTGCTCGCGCAGCGGTGCTGGGGCAAGGCTGAGGACTGTTTCGCGGACACCCGGAGCGTTCAGCAGGCCGACTGCGGCAGCCACCGCAGCGATGACACCGATGACAGAACCGGCGATGATGCCCGCAGTGGATGAGTGGGAGCTGTGGGTATTCTTGTCCTCGTCGTCCTTGTCACCGGTAGAGTCTTCGTCGTCAAGCAAATCTTCAACAGAGTAGACAGTGGTGGTTCCGGAGACTTCGTTGCCCACGATGAGCAGGTGCTCGCCGTTGGGGGAGTCGGCTTTATCGACGAAGGCGAAGCCCTCCGGGCCCAGGTCACCGGCAGCGGCGAACTCATCGGTGGAGAAGTCGCGGTTGTTGACGTAGGTGACGAAGGAGGCATTGGCCGGGTCGGTGACGTCATAGACGAAAACGCCGCCGACGCGCTCGGCGCCAACGAAAGCATAGGTGCGATCCCCAACCTTGCCGATTGTCAGGGCCTCCGGTTCAGGGCCCTTGTTGTCAGAGCGGTCATCAAACTCGGCCGCTTCGTTGTCGGCGTTGTGGTGGAACACTCCCGGTTCATTCAGCTCAGCGGTGATCTTTTCAAAATCGCTACCGGAGTCGAAGACGACCGTGCCGTTGGCGTCGTAGATGCTGAAGGAGCGAGAGCCGAAGGAATAGAGCTCGTCGAAGCAGCCCTTCTCTTCATTCCACCCGGAGGCGTTGCTGAGCTTCAGGTTGCCGGCCTGCTTCTTGTCGGCGAGCTCGTCCGGATTGACGTCGCCCAGCGCGCCCTCGCACACCTTGCCGTCCTCGATGAGGTCCTTGAGCTCGACTTCATCGGTGTAGACGCCGGAACCACCGTCCTTTTCCTTGACACCCCACTCGCGGGCGTCGCCCTCATTCGCGGTGGCGAAGTAGGTCTGGCCGCCGGCGGTGAAAGCACCGATGGAGTCCGGCATGGACAGACCCTTGACCGGGATGGTGCGCAGCTCAGCCGAATCATCCTTGTTGGAGGAGTCGAGCGGCACCTGCGAGTGATCCGCAATGTGGGCCGGCAGAATCTTTTCCACGGTGGCGGACTCAATATCGATGACACCGATTGCATTGGCCTCCTGCAGCGTCACGTATGCCTTGCCCGCCTGGGAGGAGATGTACTCCGGTTCGAAGTCAATGGAGGGCTTCGCCTCGTGCCCGGAGGGACCAAAGACGCGCACGCCTTCAGGCAGTGGCTTGCCGTCGAAAGCCGTGAAATCAGCGATGCGGGCATCCGCCTGAGTCGGCGCCGCAACTCCCGCCGGCAGTTTGATAACGGAGACGGAACCTTCTGGGTCGGCGACGTAATCGGTGCCCTCGGCGTTGAGCTCGTTCGACGGCTCGCCCTCGTTGGCCACGAGGGCGTAGCTTCCGTCCGCAGTGAGGTGGACGTTATCCGGCAAAGCGCCCACCACCACGCGCCCCAGCTCGGCGGTGGACAAGTCCTCGGACGCGGCGTTGAAGAAGAGCGCCTCGCCGTTCTCGGTCTTGTCCGCCTGCTGGACGGCGGCCACAGCCAGGCCATCAGGGCGTACGGCTACGGAGTTGATCTCTTTGCCTTCACCGGCAGAAATGGAGCCGATCAAGGTGGGCTTGGCTGGGTCAGCGGCGTCGAGGACGTCGATCTGGCCCGCGTGCGCGTTAACCGTAAGGATGCGCTTGGAGGCTGGGTGGAAGGCCACGATTTCCGCGGCTGATTCTGCGTACACGCCGGACTCATAGGTGCCGATCGGGGTCACCTTGAGGCTGGCGTCAGCGGCGGAATGCTCGATGACGTTGTCCACAATCGCGGCCGAGGATGCCGGCACGGTCAGGCTAAGGCTAGTCGCGGTCGCAGCACACAGCGCGAGAGCGCGGCGGGAGAAAGAGCGAGACATTGAGAAAGACTCCTTGAAGCGGAACGAAAAAGTTTCCGAACCACCGTACGTACCGTCCATGGTGCTTTTGGGGAACGCAGCGTTGCAAACAAACGATATCTAGGTAAACGTTGGGTGAATCGGTCGAATGCTAGGTAATGTGCGACGCGAGAGAGCTGGGGCGCTAAAATGAGCCACCATGACAAGCACCCCGCAAGACTTCGAGCCAATCCACGCCTCTGATATCCAACTGGCACAATCGCGAATTAGCTCGGAGATTGCCCCGACTCCGCTGCAGTATTGCCCGCGCCTGTCCCAAGAAACCGGCTATGAGGTGTACTTAAAACGCGAAGATCTGCAGGACGTGCGCTCCTACAAGATTCGCGGCGCTCTGTACGGCATGTCGAATTTAAGCGAAGAGCAGCGGAAGCAGGGGATTGTTACAGCCTCTGCCGGCAATCACGCCCAAGGCGTGGCTTATGCCTGCCGCACCATGGGGATCCACGGCAAGATCTTCGTGCCGGAGCCGACCCCGAAGCAAAAGCGCGACCGCATCCTGGTCCATGGCGGTGACGTCGTGGAACTCGTTGTCACCGGCGCCAACTTCGATGAAGCAGCTGCCGCCGCGCACGCGGATGCTGCGGAGCGCGGTGCCTTCTTTATTGAGCCTTTCGACGCACGCGATACCGTTACCGGCCAGGGAACCGTCGCCGCGGAAATCGTGTCCCAACTGTCGTCCATCGGTAAATCCCTCGACACCGTGGTGGTCCCCGTGGGCGGCGGTGGCCTGATCTCCGGCATCACCTCCTACCTCGCTGACATGGCCCCGCGCACCGCGGTGGTGGGCATTGAGCCGGCTGGGGCGGCGTCGCTCAGCGCTGCATTCGCTGCCGGCGAGCCGGTAACGCTCGACACCGTGGATCCTTTCGTCGATGGGGCTGCGGTCAAGCGCATCGGTGAGCTGCCCTTCAAGATTTTGGAGGCCAATCAAGGACGCTTGCACTGGGATGTCGTCTCCGAAGGTGCTGTGTGCACTGAGCAGTTGGCGCTGTACCAGAACGAAGGCATCATCGCCGAGCCCGCCGGCGCGCTGAGCGTGACCGGCCTGCGCACGCTGAACCTGCAGCCGGGCTCGACAGTCGTCTGCGTTATTTCCGGCGGCAACAATGACGTGCTGCGCTACGCCGAAATCATGGAGCGCTCCCTAGTGCACCGCGGCCTCAAGCACTACTTCCTGGTGAACTTCCCACAGGAGCCAGGCCAGCTGCGCCACTTCCTGCAGGATGTCTTAGGTCCAGAGGATGACATCACGTTGTTCGAGTACCTCAAGCGCAATAACCGCGAGACCGGCGCGGCGCTGGTGGGCATCGAACTGGGCAGCGCAGCGGGTATCGATGGCCTGCTGGAGCGCATGGAGAAGTCGAAGCTGAATTGCCAGCAGCTTCAGCCGGGCACCCCTGAGTACGATTTCCTCGTCGCATAATGCTGGAGAGCTATCAGCGCCCGGTCGCAGGAGACGTCGTCGAGCACGAGATTGAGATCAAACGCTCGCGGTTTATCACCCTCATCGGCCGCGCCACGAATGAGGCGGAAGCACGCGCGCTTATCGACGCCGCCCGCGACCGCTTTCCCGACGCCCGCCACCACTGCTCGGCGTATATCTATCACGTCGATGGCTCGAATCCGGTGGAGCGCTCCTCCGATGATGGCGAGCCTTCCGGCACCGCCGGTAAACCGATGCTTGATGTTTTGAAAGGCTCGGGGCTGCTTGATATCTGTGCAGTGGTCGTGCGCTACTTCGGCGGCATCAAGCTGGGCGCGGGCGGGCTCGTTCACGCTTATGGCGGCGCCGTGAGCGAGACGATGGAGCAGGTTGAGCATGTCACGCGCGCCTTGCGCGAGCTCTATACCGTCGAGGTTTCCCACGCGGAGGCCGGCCGGCTGGAAGCGGAGTTGCGCAACCGCGGCGTCGACATGGTGGATACCGCTTATGGCCAGGCGGTGACTTTCACCGTGTCCGTTGAGCCCGGCGGTGAGGAGAAACTCGCTGCAACGCTCGCGGCACTGACTCAGGGTGGGGTAGAGCCGAAGGAAGCCGGAACAGCCTGGGTGGAGCTTTAAGGTTGCGGGCTTCTGGCCATGTAAAATAAGCCCCATGACTATGCAGCGACGCCCCAACAATCCCATTGAGCAACGCAAACAAGCCGTACGCACCCACGCACGCAACGGCGCTGTGTGTGTCGTGGGAGGCGTCGCCGGCGGCATCCTCCTGGGTTGGGCATTGACTGGTTTCTGGACCTGTATGGCCATTGGTCTCATCGTCGCCGTGGTCGGCGGCGCTTACAACTGGATAAAGATCCAGAAGATCGTCAACGAAAACCACAACCTTTAAGCGCCTATGGTGAATCAGCCCGACGGGCGGCCCGTCCGCATTGACGCCTGGGTCTGGTCCGTGCGCATGTTCAAGACCCGGTCAGAAGCTGCCGCAGCGGTGCGCGCCGGGCACGTCAAGCTCAACGGCAACGCCACCAAGCCCGCACAGCAGGTTGTCCCCGGCGACCGCGTGCGCGTGTGGCGCAACCACCACGAGCATGATCTCGAGGTGCTCGCCACCGTGTCCAAGCGCGTGGGCGCTCCCATCGCGCGGACCTGCTACATCGACCACGCACCGCCGCCACCGCCGAAGGAGTTTTTACCCTCGGTTCCGGTTCGCCCGCGCGGTGCCGGCCGCCCCACGAAGAAGGAGCGCCGGCAGATGGACAAGTTCCGCGGCGGATTCCGCTAATTATTCCGGAAGTTTTTTAAGGCCTTCAGGCGCGCGTTCAGGCGACGCTTGCGATCCTTGCGGTCGCCGGCTTGGGCGGTGGCCTCGATGTGCTGGGCGCCGAACTTGTTGAGCAGCAAATCGTCGATAAGCCTGACTTGGCCTGGCCGAAAGCGGTAGCGCATGGCGTCGTGCACGTGGGCGATGGCGTCTTCATCGAGGAGCTGCTTGAGCTGGCTTAGACGATTGATGCCGTTGTTTTCTAAAAGCTCCGCCAGGAAGCGGTAGTGCTCCGAGCGCGAACGCGGAAAGCGGTTACCCAGAATGATGGCGAGGACGCCGGGGAGGGTCTCTGCCGTGATTTCCACGTCATCGTCCGCCTCGGAGCTGGGGGCCTTGAGGGCTGCGATCTCATCGAACTGCTGGTCCGCCAACTCAATGAGGCCCGCAGCGAGCGTGAAGAGGCGATCCACCTGTGGGGATGGCGGGTTGGGGCCCTGCTTGTACCGGATATCGTGCTCAAATTCCGCCCAGGCGTGCTGCAGCACAGTGCGGATTTGAATTTCAAAGGTCCAGCCAACATAGGCTTCAAGTTCCTCAAGGGCAGCGGCACTATCTTCAGAGACCTTGAGCACTAGGTGGTGTGAACCATAGCCAAAGCCGCCGGAAATCCGCGTTTCTGCTGCCTTGTCCACCGAGCGAAGCACGGTGAAGGTTTCTCCCAGAACTTCGAGGGCCTCCGGAATAACCGTGGAGTGGAAGACGGTAATCCGCACGCCCAAGACATCGTGGATATCCTCCCACGGAGTGGGGTACATGAGCTCGCCGTTGCTGCGACGCTTCTTTGCTTTGGCCTTCAGGGACGGCCAAAGCTTGACGCGGGTAGCTACGCGGTCGAAGATAATTCCGGCGTCGTTAAGCAAGTCCTCGATGGCATCGCGGAAGTCCTGCGCCGCAGTGGGATGCGCGTGCACCCAGGAATGGTACTGGTTGCTCAAGCGGGACATGGATGATTCAGCCATCGTGAAACGTGACTCCTTTCGGCCACGGCGGAAAAGCGCGGGGGTGCGTCTACACCTCCAATGGGAAGCCGTTAGCTAATACTAGCGGTTGCATGCTGAGCGGGGCTCGATGGCGCGGGCGCAATTCAGCAGCGCGCCACGCTAACTCTGTGGCGCGATGCGGGGATACGTTGAACAACGCATAAAGAGTGTGCGCATCAGGCACGAGGTACGTGATACTTCGAGCCTGGCTGAGCCTCTGAAGATGATTGTCTAGGATAACGAAAGCCTGCGGATGGGCCAACCAGGACGATATCGTGCAGCGATGAGCTCGCACCTCGAGACCTGCCTCGGCCCCCATGAAGCCCAGTTCGGCAGGGCGGGTGAAGAATCGCAGTCCCTGCTCCGTCAACGCTCGCCGCTGCAGATTCAACGCTGCGGAATCCCATGCCTGGCGTACGGTCAAGCCCATATCATCCAGAGCGCGCTGGCTCACACGCTTGGCCTCCGTACCCGTGCCGCGCACTATGGACATCGATAGCGTGCGCGATAGCTGGAGGCTAGCAGGTGAGTCCCCAAAACCATCATCACACAGCTTATTTCCGGTCAGCTCTTCGCTCGGGCAGAGCGAGGGGAGAAGGCGATCGACGTGGAGGGAAGTGGATAGCGCGATGGTCATAAGGATTTATCTCCGTAACGGTTGGGCAGGTGCAGATTCCTTATGCTTATTGGACTGCGCTCCACGCCCACCGGTTCCCAGCGAAGAGGAGAATTCCTTTGTATTGGGGCTTATCGCGGATGCCTTGAGGCCAATCGCGGGTTAAAACGGAGGTGCTTCATCGAGTTGAAGCTCCTCGAGGAGCTTGTCTGTCTGCCAGATCTCAATATCCTGGCCCTTGCCTTGTAGCTCTTCGGCGCGCTTTTCCTTCGATGTCTTGGTGGCCCACTGGCCTACGACGAGGATGGTGGTCTTCTTCGTGACGTTCTTGCCCACCTTTCCACCGCGCTCAGCAATCTTGGACCACAACAGACCTTTATCAAAAGGTTCGAAGTCACCAGTGAGGGTGACATTCTGGCCAAACAATGCGCCTTCTGGATCGGCGTCGGGGTTCGGATCCGGGATGGTGTCTGGCGTGGATACGGACTGCCATGGGGCCGGCCCGCGGCGCTGTGCGGACCCGGAGCTCTTCTTTTTCGCACCCGAGGTCGTTCCGGCCATGCGCGTCTTGTCGCGGAAATCCGTGCCTGCGCCTAAGTCCGCTGCAGACAGCGGAGCAGTGTTAGCGCGCAGAACTGGGATGACGGACTCCTCGCTCAAGGTGCCCAGGGCAAAGTCACGGATGGTGAACAAGTCCTCGATGGAACCAGAGTGACCAAAGCGCTGGGCCAGGGCACTAATAATTTCGCCGGCTGCCCGGGCATCCGCTGTGGCTTCGTGGTGGTGGAAGTCCTCGGCCCCGATGTAAGAGGTGACGGTCGGAAGCTTATGATTGGCCACGTCGATGACGCCGGCGCGGGAGGCATCGCGAGCCAGGGCCAGCGAGCACGCCAAGCGAATCTCCGGAACCGGCGCCGCAGATTTCATAAGGCCGCTGCGCAAGGCCGTGGAATCGAACTGTGCGTTGTGGGCCACCATCGTGTCAGAGCCGAGGAAGTCGAAGAGCTCGGCAGCAGCATCCGCAAAGGGCGAAGCATCAGCGACGTCATCTGGCGTGATGCCGTGGATACTGATGTTGACGTCGTCGAAGTGCTCTAGGCCCGGCGGGGGAGTGCACAACCACGTACGGGACTCGGTCTCTTCGCCATCGCGGAAGCGGACCGCGCCGATCTGGCACACCGAACCCCAGTTGTCATTGGCCGTTTCCACATCGACGGCGGTGAAGTTCAATCCCTGAACACGAGTGCTGGCGGCCGGTGCTTCGCCGCGCAAGGCAGCCTCCACCGCCTGCGCGAAAGCCGTGGCATCCTGGCCGGGTGCAAAACGGATGACCGTGTCACCAGCACCACCTTCGGCACCGCTAGTGCCGTGAACGATGACCTGCCCAAAACCCGTTGCCGTCGGCTCCGTGCATTCCACGCCCGTGGCTCCAGCGAGGGAGAGACTCTCGTGGGCTGGTGCGCCGAGGGAAGAAGCAAGCAAAGAGCGGCGGAAAACAAGGGCTTCGGCGGTGACATCAATGACGGCACCGTGGGCAGTGTAGGACACGGATTCCTTTCAAAGCATGGTGTTGGTGGTGGAGAGCAAGCGGTGAAGAAGCAGCCAAAGCTTCAGCTGCTTCTTGCCGAAGCAACCGATTATGCAGATTCGTCGTTGTCGTCGAAGACCGGGGGCTCGGTCTGGCGCAAGATCAGCGTGGAGCGCGGCTGCACCATGATGGTTCCTGCGGCAGCGATCAGCTTTTCCTCGTCCGGGTATCCGCCGGAATCAGAAGTATCGACGATGAGCCGCCAGCTAGCACCCAAGTCCTTCTTCGGCAGGGTGAACTCAATGTCCTCGTGGTGAGCGTTGAAAATCATGATGAAGGAATCATCCGTGATGCGCTCACCGCGGGCGGTGGTCTCCGTAATGGCGTTGCCGTTGAGGTAGACCATGAGGGCCTTGCCGAACTCAAAATCCCAGTCCTCCGGAGTCATCAGCTTGCCGGAAGGCACGAGCCATGCAATATCGCGGTCTTTCACCTCAGAACCAAAGGGTCCACCGGCCAAGAAACGCTGGCGACGGAACACCGGGTGGTTCTTGCGGATGTTAATCAGGCGCTTAGTAAAACCGTGCATGGCGATGTTCTTTTCCTGCTCCAACATCGACCAATCGATCCAGGAAATCTCGTTGTCCTGGCAGTACACGTTGTTGTTGCCGCCCTGGGTGCGGCCTAGTTCATCGCCGTGGCACAGCATCGGGGTGCCTTGGGAGAGCAGAAGGGTAGTGAGGAAGTTGCGGACCTGGCGGCGGCGGAGCTTCTTAATTTCTTCGTCGTCAGTCGGGCCCTCCACGCCGTGGTTCCACGAGCGGTTGTGGGATGCACCGTCGCGGTTGTCCTCCCCGTTGTCCGCGTTGTGCTTTTCGTTGTAGGACACCAAATCACGCAGCGTGAAGCCGTCGTGAGCGGTGATGAAGTTAATGGATGCGGTGGGGCGGCGGCCGTTGTTGGCATACAAGTCGGAGGAGCCGGTCAAGCGTGAGGCAAACTCACCCATCTTCGACGGTTCCCCGCGCCAGAAATCACGGACGGTATCGCGGTACTTACCGTTCCATTCGCTCCAAATGGGCGGGAAGTTACCAACCTGGTAGCCGTTATGGCCCACGTCCCAGGGCTCGGCGATGAGCTTGACCTTGGAGACCACCGGGTCCTGCTGCACCAGATCGAAGAAGGTGGCGAGCTTGTCGACGTCATCCAGCTCGCGTGCCAGAGTAGACGCGAGATCGAAGCGGAAGCCATCCACGCGCATTTCCGTCACCCAATAACGCAGCGAATCCATAATCAGTTGGAGGGAGTGCGGGTGGCGGACATTGAGGGAGTTACCGGTGCCGGTGTAGTCCATGTAGTGCTCGGGATTGTCATCGACCAAGCGGTAGTAGGCATGGTTATCAATACCGCGGAAGGCAATGGTTGGCCCCATGTGGTTGCCTTCGGCGGTGTGGTTGTAGACGACATCGAGGATGATCTCGATTCCAGCCTCGTGGTAAGCGCGAACCATAGCCTTGAACTCAGCCACTGCCTCACCTGGCTTCTTGGCGTAGGCGTAGTCCGCATGCGGAGCGAAGAAGCCGAAGGTGTTGTAGCCCCAGTAGTTACGCAGGTCCAGCTGGCGCAGACGGTCATCCTGGAGGAACTGGTGGACCGGCAGCAGCTCGACGGCCGTCACACCCAAGTCCTTGAAGTAGTTGATGATCGCCGGGTGCGCCATGCCGGCGTAGGTGCCGCGCAGCTCCTCTGGCACATCCGGGTGCGTCATCGTCATGCCCTTGACGTGGGCTTCGTAGATGATGGTCTCGTTATCCGGGGTATGCGGCCGGTTGTCGCCGTGCCACTCGAAGAAGGGGTTGATGACCACCGACAGCATCGTGTGGCCCAAGGAATCATCCTCGTTGCGCCCGGTGCCAGGCTCTTCAGCGAAGATATCGTAGGAGTACAGCGAGGCATCGCCGTCAAAATCACCGTCGAAGGCGCGGGCATAAGGATCGACAAGCAGCTTCGAGGGATCGCAGCGCAAGCCGTGCTCTGGTTCATAAGGGCCGTGGATGCGGTAACCGTAGCGCTGTCCGGGGCTGACGTTGGGGAGGTAGGCGTGCCAGACATGGGCGGTGACTTCGGTCAACTCAATGCGCTCTTCGCTGCCATCGTGGTCGATGAGGCAGAGCTCAACCTTTTCCGCGATTTCGGAAAAGATAGCAAAATTAGTTCCGGCTCCATCGAAGGTGGAGCCGAGCGGGGAGGGGGAACCAGGCCACACCTGGCGAGATGGCGTTAGATCAGCACGGGTCTCAGTCATGAGGCTCAGCTTAGTCAATTCTATTCGCAGCGATCGGTTCGCAGTGACTTTAGACCGGCAACCATGAGTTCCGCGGCGCGCACAGAGGTGGCGTCCACGGGCGCGGTGCCCGGAGAAGGAGAGGCCGTGCTGGGCGACGCCCCACTGAGCTGCTCGCGGGATTGCTCCATGAACGTAGCCCCGAGTGTGTAGTGGATCAGCGTACGAGCGGCGACGGCGATATCCTCCGGTGACGCATCGGGGGCTTCTTTCTGCAGCGTGGTTGTGAATAACTCTTCTAAGTCGGTGCTGGCTGAAGACTCTGGGAAAGCGGCGCCAGCGATGGCTACCTCGGCTCCATCGCGCCAGCGGCGCAGCTCCCGGTGCAGCGAGCTGACCAACTCCGCCGTGGTTTCACCCGCGACGGGGGAGAGGATCTCAGCGGTCATGGCGGCGATGAGCGATTGCTTGTTAGCTACATGCCAGTACAAGGCGCCGGGAGCCACGTCGAGGTTGGTGGCGACGCGGCGCATGGTGACGTCGGCAAGCCCGTAGCGGGTCAAGAGTTCGAGGGCGGTGGAAACGATAGCGTCGCGAGATAGATGCACACGACCAACTCTACGCGGCGCAAGAAACCCCTAGTGGGGCTCACAGGAAGCTTCAAGGTGTAAAATATGATTTCTTCAAACAGCCCTTGTTAGGGTTGTCGGAGATGCCCAAGAGCAACCACCACGCCTAGCGTGGATTTACCTATCGCTCTCTATTTAATTTGAGGAGTTATCCCTTGTCCTTTTTGACACCTGCCAAGAAGTCCCTCATCGCTGTTGCACTCGTTGCACCGCTTTCCTTGGCTGCTTGTGGTTCCGATGACGAGAACGCAGGCGACACCGCTTCCTCTGCGGCAAAGACCACCACGACGACGAAGTCCAAGGAAAAGACGTCTGAGAAGAAGACGGAAGAGAAGACTTCTGAGGAAAAGAAGGAGGGGGAAGAGAATAAGGACGGCGAGAGCGCTGCTCCGAAGCCGGAGGGAGAGAATCCTGAGGGCGGCAACCAAGCCGTGGCCAACCCCTTCGAAGAGGGCGCTGACCCGTTCCAGAACATGCCAAAGGTTGAACCGGTTCAGGGCGAGGCCGCAAGCCAGGAGGATATCGACGGTATCAACACCCTGGTACGTGGCATGTATGAGCAGCAGACCATGCGCTCCTTTGTGAAGTACCTTCCGGAGCACACCTGCGCGGCCGTGCGTAATGATCCGAACTCCGGCCTCGACCAGGTGGACTACAACCAGGTCCCGGATGTGCCGATGAACCAGCTCAAGGACATGATGGCCGCAGCTGGCCAGGACACCTCCCAGATGGAGGGCTTCGACTGGTCCAAGACCGGCGTTGAGTCCATCAACGATGTCGTGGTTAACGGCGATGACGCCTCCGCGACCGTGAACGTCAACACCAGCCAGGGCATGGATAGCTCCACCATGCGCTTCAAGCGCGAGAACGGTAACTGGACCTTCTGCGGCTAGAGATTATCGTGCCTGCACTGCGTGCACCTAGCTTTCATATACCCCGCGCCATTGGATTCGGCGCGGGGTTGCTCGCGTTAGCGCTCCTTGGTTTCTCCGCTGTTGGCGCTGTCTGGGGGCTGTGGCGGCCTACTCTGGAGGGCCATCGCATGGAGGATGGCGGCTATGTCCTGCGCAACGTTGCCGACGTGCAATTCGATTCTTATATCACCTTCGTGCTGATCACCGGAGTCCTCGGTATGGCCTTGGGAGCAATCGCCCACCGCTGGGGAGAGCGCTACCGTGGCGTCGGTGTGCTGCTGTGGGTGGCGCTGGCGGCTTTGGCCGGTGCGGCGTCCTTCTATGTCTTCGGTGGGGCGACGGCCACTGATGTTCCGGAGAACCCCGGGGAATTCGTGGAGTTCGTGCCGAAGTTTTCGCCCGGCATCGCGTGGCTTGTGGGACCATTTATGGCCATGTTTGTCTACTGGTCCGCGCTGTTCTTTGAGCCGCCCAGCGTGGCGCTCGAAAGTGAAACGGAAGAAAATGAGGCAGCGGTCGACGTGCGCTAGGGCCACGCGACGGGGGAGGAGCCCACGGCATCGCGTGAAATGTCATCGATGCCGTGGAGGACGTGCTTGATGCCGCGGCCGAGGGCGGTTATCAGTTGGGCGTCGGAAAGCCCGGCGCCCGTCATGACCGCGTAATCAATGCGCACCTGCAGCCCGTCAACGTTGGAGTGGCAGAAGGCCGAGGCCGAGTGATTGTTCCGGTTCCAATCATTGCAAATAAGGAAAATCCTGGAGAACTCGCTGCCCTGTAGGTTCGGGTCCCAATGGCCTTTGATGATGAGGCTTGGGCCGGAGTCAATGGCGAAGGCAAAGAGGACGTCATTGATCCAGGCATAAACTGCTTCATCGCCATCTGATTGGAAGCGCGAAATTCCCAGAGCGGGTAAGAGGGCTTCGAGGCGGTCCGTATCGACGCTGGCGACGGGGCCGTCGAGTTCTGTCTGTTCTTCCGGGACTGCCGGGCGGGGAAGCGTGAGAACGGGGAAAAGTTTAGCCAGTTCTTCGAGGCAGGCCGCGGCGTTGTGGAGCGCTGGCACTACCGAAGCGGAGAGTTGGGCGCTTGTGGGTTTCTGGTGCACCACGAGGAAGGAGTGACCCCACACTTCGACTTCGGTAGGGGAGGAATAGTTGAGCACGAGGTGCGGCGAGAGGCAGTCGTGGTTCCAGTCGTTGACGAACTCGCTGAGACTGGGGATATCGCCGAAACCAAGAATGCCATGGTGGGTGGTGTAGAAACGCAGGATCGGCTCGCCCTCAGTGTCCATGAAAGCGCGGGTTTCCCCGAGTGGCGAGTGCGGGAAGAGGAGCTCGTGTGCGGTTACCCGTATGCAGTCAAGGTTTTCCCGGCGCGTGAGGCGTTCGACGCGGGCAAGCAGGTCTGACGGGGACTGGCGGTCCAGGCCGTCGGCGCCGTTGCTCATTTCGCCACCTCCCTCTACCGATTCGGGATGCCGGAATGTGTTACTAGTGGCACATTCTATAACCCGCACCTGCCGGTTCGCTGGCTTTTCGGTCCGGGTATAGTAATGGGAAGGTATAGAAACCACTGCATATTATAAAAGAGGTCCCAGCATGCTACGAACCATCGACCTGCGTGGAGAGGCACTTACTACCTCCCGTTTGCGCCGAGTATTGCCGCGAGGGGGCACGGACGTGTCCTCGGTGATGGGCACTGTTATCCCCATGGTGGAGAAGGTCCGTGACGGCGGAGCGGCGGCCGCCCTCGACTTCGGCGAAAAATTTGACGGCATTCGCCCGGCCGCGGTGCGAGTTCCTCAGGAGGAGCTAAAGAAAGCAGTCGATGAGCTGGACCCGAAAGTGCGGGCAGCCATCGAGGAATCCATCGCGCGCGTGCGTGCTGTCCACGCTGACCAGAGGCCGGATTCGCACACGACCACCCTGGCGCCGGGGGCAACGGTCACCGAGGTCTTTCACCCCATCGAGCGGGTGGGGCTGTATGTCCCAGGCGGCAAGGCGGTGTATCCGTCTTCCGTCATTATGAACGCCGTCCCCGCCCAGGAAGCGGGCGCTGAGGCGATGGTCGTGGCCTCCCCACCACAGAAGGAGTTTGGTGGTCTGCCGCACCCGACTGTCTTGGCAACGTGTCACATGCTCGGCGTGGACGAGGTGTGGGCAGTAGGCGGCGGGCAAGCCATTGCCCTTCTGGCCTATGGCGATGATGAACCGGTTACCGGTGAGGAAGCACTGGAGCCTGTCGATATCATTACCGGCCCAGGCAACGTGTTTGTTGCCGCTGCTAAACGCGCAGTGCAGGGCGTGGTGGGCATTGATGCGGAGGCCGGGCCCACGGAGATCGCCATTTTGGCAGACGATAGCGCCAACCCCGTCTACGTGGCCTATGACCTCATCTCCCAGGCAGAGCATGATCCCATGGCTGCTTCCGTGCTCATTACTGATTCAGAGGAGTTTGCCGCCGCCGTGAACGCGGAGGTAGCGCAGCGTTATACCGCCACCGCCAATGCCGAACGCGCCGCCGAGGCGCTGCGCGGTGAGCAGTCGGGCATTGTCGTGGTTGAGGACCTTGAGACGGGAATCGCCGTCGCGGATGCCTATGCCGCCGAGCACTTGGAGGTGCACACGATAAACGCCCGGGCAGTTGCGGAGCGCATTCGCCACGCCGGTGCCATCTTCGTTGGCGACTATTCTCCCGTACCTCTTGGTGATTACACCGCGGGTTCCAACCACGTTTTGCCAACCTCTGGAACCGCGCGGTTTAGCGCCGGCTTGTCGACGCACACCTTCCTTCGCCCAGTAAACCTCATCGAGTATGACCGCGCGGCACTCGGCGAGGTATCAGAGAACGTTATCGCCTTCGCCACAGCGGAGGCGCTGCCCGCCCACGGTGAAGCAATCGCCGCACGATTCGCCGAAGACACAGATGCCCAGAAAGGAGAGGCTTAAACCATGGCTGAGCTGAAGGATCTTCCCCTTCGTGAAGAATTGCGTGGTTCCAGCGCCTATGGCGCCCCGCAGCTGACGGTAACCAACCAACTCAATACCAACGAGAATCCTTATCCGCCGTCGGAGGCGCTGGTGAAGGACATGGTGGAGGCCGTCGAGAAGCACGCACGCCAACTCAACCGCTACCCGGAGCGCGATGCCGTCGAGCTGCGCACGGCGCTGGCGGAATACGTCAGTGAGCAGACCGGTGTCACCGTGGGCGTGGAGAACGTGTGGGCAGCCAACGGTTCCAACGAGGTGCTCCAGCAGCTGCTGCAGGCCTTCGGTGGGCCGGGCCGCAGCGCGCTGGGATTTACGCCGAGCTACTCCATGCATCCGATCCTGTGCGCAGGTACACAGACCGAATTCATTTCCTGCCCGCGCGATGAGGACTTCCGCATCGATGAGGAGGCGGCTTTGGGGGCCGTCGCCAAGCACAGCCCCGACGTCGTCTTCATCACCACCCCGAACAACCCCACCGGTGATGTCACCCCGATCGAACTGGTGGAGAAGATCGCGCAGGCCGCGCCGGGCATCGTCATCGTGGACGAGGCCTACATGGAATTCTCGCCCTCGCCCTCAGCTACAACACTGCTGGCGAAGTACCCGACCAAGCTCGTAGTCTCGCGCACGATGTCCAAGGCCTTCGATTTCGCCGGCGGGCGCTTGGGCTACTTCGTGGCGGATCCCGCTTTCGTGGAAGCCGTGATGCTCGTCCGCTTGCCGTACCACCTCTCCGTGCTATCCCAGATCGCGGCCACAGTGGCTCTTGCTCACAAGGAGGAGACCTTGGGTACCGTGGCGAAGCTTTCGGCGGAGCGGGATCGGGTTGTCGCACGGCTCCAGGAACTTGGCTATTACGTGGTGCCGAGCGAATCCAACTTCGTCTCCTTTGGACGCTTTGCCGACCAACACGCGGTGTGGCAGGGATTCCTCGACCGCGATGTGCTGATCCGAGACAACGGCGTGCCGGGTCTCCTGCGCGCCACGATTGGGCTGCCCGAAGAGAATGACGCCTTCCTTTCGGCCGCGGCGGACTTGGCAGATACAGTAGAGATGACTAACTGAGAACTGAAACTTGAGCCCAGGCAAAGGCTCATGATGAAAAGAAGGAGCGTGGGACAATGAGCGCTGGTGAAGCTACACGCCACGACTTAGGCGACCGCATTGGCCGCGCAGAGCGCGTCACCGGGGAGACAAAGATCTCCGTCGAAATCAACCTCGATGGCACCGGCCAGGCGGATATTTCGACGGGGCTGCCGTTCTTTGACCACATGCTCAACGCTGTGTGTACCCACGGCTCCTTTGACCTTCAGGTGCACGCCGAAGGTGATATCCACATCGATGCCCACCACACGGTGGAAGACACCGCGATTGTGCTAGGCCGCGCTTTCCTCGAAGCGCTGGGGGATAAGTCCGGCATCCGCCGTTTCGGCTCCCAGCTTCTGCCCATGGATGAAACGCTGGTGGAGGCCGTCGTTGACATTTCTGGGCGGCCCTACTTTGTCATGAATGGCGAGCCGGAGAACTTGGAGTGGCAGGTTATTGGCGGGCACTACGCCACGGTGATCAACCGGCACTTCTTCGAAACCTTTGCCACACACTCGGCGACGACTCTGCACGTCAACGTGCGCTATGGGCGCGATCCGCACCACATCACGGAAGCCGAGTACAAGGCAGTGGCCCGCGCCCTGCGCCAGGCTACCGAGCGGGATCCGCGAGTAACCGGAGTTCCTTCGACGAAGGGAGCACTCTAAGACGCTATGAATGTCATGGTTCTCATTCTCTTTCTCGTCGCCGGTCTGCTCGTCGGCGGCGCGTGGGCGGCGTATCAGAACGGTTCAGTATTGCTGACTGTGGTCGCGGGCGCGCTCGCGGCGGTCGCCGTGGCCGCCGCGTTGGTCTGGTTCCTCGACATCTTTTCGGCAGGATTGGCGGCAAAGTGACAGATAACGCCCCTCAGAGTGTGTGGAAGGTTGCCGGCTTCAAGGAAACCATGATCGCGGTGGTTTCCGCCTTCGGCGCGTGGTCAGTCTTGCTACCCGTGGTGCCGTTGGCTGTGTTGGATTCCGGCGGATCGGCCACGCTGGCTGGCGCCACAACCGGCGTATTCATGCTGGCCACGGTGCTCACCCAAATGGCGACTCCGATGCTGCTGCGCATCTTTGGCTACCGGCCGATCATGGCGGCGTCGGCGCTGCTCTTGGGCGTGCCGGCGTTGGGCCACATGCTGGGCGACGCCGCCCCAATCGCCCTAGGCTTTTCCGCACTGCGCGGTATTGGCTTTGGTGCCCTGACGGTGTCAGAAAACGCGCTCATCGCGGAAATCACGCCGCGGCGCTTGTTGGGCAAGGCCACTGGAATCTTCGGCCTTTTTATCGGCGCGGCACAGATGGCCTTCCTGCCCGTCGGCCTTGCCGTCGCCGCAGCGTACAACTATAACGTGGTGTACCTCTTGGCCGCCGGCCTCGGCCTGCTGGGTTTCTTCACCTGCATCTTGGTACCGCAGATCAAGGCTGCCCCAGTGGGAGTGCCGGACCCATCGGATACCACTCCGCGTGCCCCAATGTGGAAGCTTGTGCTCGTGCCCGCACTGGCGTTGATGAGCTTCTCCGTGAGCTACGGCGTGGCTTCGAATTTCATTTCGCCGGCCGTGCGCGAATTGGATCCTGAACGCGGAGCGGTTTTGGGCGGCTTCATGCTGTCCGTGATTGGTGGCGCGGGCATGGTTGCGCGCTACGTCGCCGGTGTCGTGGCGGACCGGGTGGGCAAGCCTGGCACACTCATGATTCCGGCCCAGGCTTCCTCGGTTGTGGGTGTGGGACTCATCGCCGCCGTGCTGTGGCAAGAGTGGTCGGTATGGCTGCTCGTGTTCGGTACGGTCATCTACGGTGCCGGCTTCGGCATCGTTCAAAACGAGGCGCTGCTGTCGATGTTTGACCGCCTCCCACGCGAGCGGCTCTCCGAGGGTTCTGCGGTGTGGAACATCTTCTACGACGGTGGTACTGGCCTTGGTTCGACGGTCCTTGGCGCCGTCGTGGCGATGTCAGGATACAAAGGCGCTTTTTCCGCAGGTGCCGCCATCATTGCGGTGGGCTTGCTCATGACGGCTGCTGACCTAGCTTTGGGTAAGACCCGCGTGAGCGAACTCAATGACATCCAAACGCGCTTGCGCAGGATTAGAAGGCCGAGGAGGCCCGGAAAGGAGCCACGATGAGCTCACACGACGTAGTTGTCCTTGATTATGGTGCCGGCAACGTCCGCTCGGCTGTGCGCGCACTGGAACGGGTCGGCGCCACCGTGACGGTGACCGCAGACCCGAAGCTGGCGGTGGAAGCCGATGGCCTGCTGGTACCCGGCGTAGGCGCCTTCGCCGCCTGCATGGAAGGCCTGCGTGCGGCCCAGGGCCCACGGATCATTGGCCAACGCCTAGCTGGCGGCCGCCCAGTTCTCGGTATCTGCGTAGGAATGCAGATTCTCTTTGAGTCCGGTACAGAACACGGCGTTTATACGGAAGGCTGTGGTGAGTGGCCGGGGGAGGTGACCCGCTTGCAGTCGCCGGTTCTGCCCCACATGGGCTGGAACACCGTTGAGCTTCCCGACGATAGCCTTATGTTCCATGGCGTGAGCGCGCAGGATCGCTTCTACTTCGTGCACTCCTATGCCGCGCGGAGCTGGGAGCTCGAGACTGAAATCACTGAGCCGCCGAAGGTGGCGTGGTCCGAATATGGCGGTGACCGTTTTGTCGCCGCGGTAGAAAACGGTGCGCTATGGGCCACGCAATTTCATCCGGAGAAGTCGGGTGACGTCGGCTCGCAGCTGCTAAAGAACTGGATTGGAACGCTTTAAAGAGCCCACTCGAAAGGTAGACTACCCACCATGAGCTTTACACTGTTGCCCGCGGTTGATGTCGTCGACGGTCAGGCGGTTCGCCTTGATCAGGGAGAGGCCGGAACTGAAAAGCCCTATGGCTCGCCGCGTGAGGCCGCCCTTAAGTGGCAGGCCCAAGGCGCGCAGTGGCTGCACGCAGTAGATCTGGACGCAGCCTTTGGCCGCGGCTCCAACCACGAGCTGCTCGCTGAGATCACCACGAGCGTGGACCTTAACGTGGAGCTGACCGGAGGTATCCGGGATGATGACTCCTTGGCCCGTGCACTCGCCACCGGAGCCCGCCGCGTCAATATTGGTACCGCGGCTTTGGAGAACCCCGAATGGATTGCCAAGGTCTTGGCAGAGCATGGTGACCGCATCGCGGTTGATCTCGCAGTCCGGATGGTGGACGGCGAGTGGCGCACGCGCGGCAACGGCTGGGTTTCCGATGGTGGCGACCTCTGGGAGGTACTCGAGCGCCTCGACGCCGCTGGTTGCACTCGCTTCGTGGTGACGGACGTGTCCAAGGACGGGACGCTGCAAGGCCCCAACATCGAACTGCTGCGTGAGGTTGCGGCCGCCACGGAGGCAAAGGTAACAGCCTCCGGTGGGATTTCCACCCTTGATGATCTGCGTGAATTGGCCCTCTACGAAAATGAGGGAATTGATTCCGCCATCATCGGCAAGGCTCTCTATGAGGAGCGCTTCACACTGGAGGAGGCGCTCGCGGCGGTTGCGGAAGTTACTCCGTTGCCGGGCGAAGAATACATTGACCCGATCGAGGAGAGGTAGGCCAATGGCCCCGATGTCAGGAACCTCCGCGTCGGATCCGCGCGAACTCGTGGCCTTTGCAGAAGCAGCGGTGGACCAGGTTGATGATCTCTTCCGCCGGGGCCTCGGTGCAGCGCCCGCGCGTTTCAAGGGCGAAGGGGACTTTGCCACCGAGGTGGATTTGCTGATTGAACAGCAGCTGCGACTGACGCTGAACCAGCTCACCGGTATCCCGGTACTCGGTGAAGAATCAGGCGGCAGCCTTGAAGAAACGGTGTGGGTTGTGGATCCCGTGGATGGAACCGCGAACTACTCAGCCGGGAATCCATGCTGCGGCATTCTTGTCACGCTTATCCACGAAGCAAAGCCGGTTGTTGCAGTAGCGGATTTCCCTCTGCTACACCGCCGCGTCGTTGCGGCGCAGGGCATGCAGCTGCGAACCAGCGGCGGCCCCTCCACTGGTTTCGGTGGTGGCGAAGAAGCCCAGGGATTCGACGAGGCTCGTGGCCACGTGGGCTGCTCCTCGCACCTGCCGACGGGCCTGTTCAATGATCTCCGGGAGACCGGGCTGCGTCCCCGCATGACCGGGTCCGTGGGTCTGGATAATGCATTTGTGGCTCAAGGCGTGTTTGACGGCGCGGTGAATTTCTCGCCGCACCCGTGGGATAACGCGGCGGGTGCTCTCATGATCAAGGCTGCCGGTGGCCGCGTGAGTGATCCAGAAGGCAACGAGTGGACCGCGCATTCACAGGGATTCGTGGGCGGTACCCCGCAGGTGCATGCCACGATCTTGGATGCCATCGCCCGAAACCCCCGCGGAAGCCGTTGATAGGCGCTTGGCTTGCCTAGGACGCTAGCGCTCGTCGCTAGCGCCGCATACCGGACTTGAATTTCATCAATCGGCAGTTCGATTCGAGCTGCCTTTCATTTCGCTTTGAGCTTTAGGAGGATTGTCACCATGGCTCTTGCCGTGCGAGTGATCCCGTGCCTTGACGTTGATAATGGCCGCGTGGTCAAAGGCATTAACTTTGAAAACCTGCGTGATGCCGGCGACCCAGTCGAGTTGGCCGCCCATTACGACCGCGTGGGTGCTGATGAGCTGACTTTTCTCGACGTGTCAGCGTCGAAGGACGGCCGCGGTACCATGCTTGACGTCGTACGCCGCACCGCCGATCAGGTCTTTATCCCGCTGACCGTTGGCGGTGGAGTGCGGTCTGTCGACGACGTCCGCGAACTGCTGCGTGCCGGCGCCGATAAGGTCTCCGTCAACTCCTCTGCCATCGCGCGCCCAGAGCTACTGCGCGAGCTCGCGGATGTGTTTGGCTCGCAGTGCATTGTGTTGTCGGTGGATGCGCGCCGTGCTGCAGATTTCCCCAGCGGATTCGAGGTCACCACGCATGGCGGAACGCGTTCTGCGGGCCTCGATGCCGTGGAATGGGCCAAGCGCGGTGAGGACTTGGGCGTCGGCGAAATCTTGCTGAACTCCATGGACGGCGACGGAACCAAGGCGGGCTTCGATATCGAATTGATCGAGGCAGTGCGCGAGAAAGTTTCCGTTCCGATCATCGCCTCCGGCGGTGCGGGAAAGGCCGAGGACTTCCCACCGGCTGTTGACGCTGGAGCAGATGCGGTGCTGGCCGCCAGCATTTTCCACTTCGGAGAAGTGGGGATCTCCGAGGTCAAGCAGGCGCTAGCTGCGGCAGGCAAGGAGGTGCGACAGTGACGAGGAACAGCGACAACCCCACCACCGACCCAACGGCTGTCGGGGCTTATGAGCTGAGTGATGAGATTGCTCAGCAACTTAAGCGCAACGAGTTGGGGCTTGTTCCAGCCATCGTGCAGTCGGAGCGCGGTGAGGTGCTCATGTTGGCGTGGATGGATGACCATGCCTTGGCCTACACGTTGGCGACGCGCCGCGGAACCTACTATTCACGTTCCCGCCGCGAGTATTGGATCAAAGGCCTAACATCCGGCAACACCCAAGAGGTGGTCGGCGCGCGCTTGGATTGCGATGGTGACACCATCCTGCTCACCGTTCGTCAGCGCGGCGGGGCATGCCATACCGGTGACCGGACCTGTTTCGATGCACGTGATCTCTTAGGGGAGGAGAATGATGGCTAAGCGCATTGGGCCCTTGTTGATGTTTGTCGGTGCCATCCTATTGTGGCTGTCTTCCCGCATGACGTGGGTAAAGGCTGCGGTTGAGGATGATAAGGCCGGCTCCAGCGTTGCGGAGCTATCGGGTTCCTTGTGGTCCCTCGAGCTCATCGCGTTGAGCGTTGTGGTCCTCGCTGGCGGTGTTGCGGCCTTCGCGCTACGGCGCACCGGCCGCCGAATCGTATCTGGCCTCACAGCACTTGCCGCGGCGGCTGCGGGATGGCGGCCTGTTGCGTTGCTGACCGCCGGCCCGGAGGCGGAGCGCGCCGAGGAACTGCTGCAGGGAGGCACGAATGATACCTCCGTGGAGTCCACGACCATTTCTGACTGGGCCACGGTGCTCTCCGCGGATGCCTCGACTGCCGGCCCTGTCCTCGCCCTCGTCGGCGCTGCACTCGCGCTCTTTGGTGCGGTCATGGTGGCCAGCAATCCGGGAGGCGATAAGCCCCGCTCCGCCAAATATGAGACACCAGCTGTACGGCAGGAGCGCCTGCAGGAAGATCTAGAAACCTCCCAGGATTCTGGCCGCGTGATGTGGGACGCTTTGGACGCCGATATCGACCCCACAGATCCTCGCACCACCTAGGGGAGGTGGCGGCACGAGCCACCGGCTCGTCTCATCTCCACCACGGGGTGTTGCGCTGATAGAAGGGGACCCCGGATTTCTGGTTGGAGGTAAGAGCGCGCTAGCCTAAGTGTGATCTCGAACTCCATCCTGTTTCTTTCATTGAGTTTCCTTCGGGGAAGGGAGGTGCTCCATGCCTACCCCGATTGCCGTCGATCACCTCGTGGCCGGCGTACTAGCTGATGTCGCCGCGCGGGAGGCCCGCGTTCCCTTCAAGGAAGTAAAGGCGCGTTCCCGAGACATGGATGCCCCGCGCGATGCTGCACAGGCTTTGCTGCGTCCGGGATGCTCTATCATTACCGAAATAAAGCGCGCCGTACCTTATGGCGGTGAAATTGCGCATTTGGAGAGCCCGCAGTCCGTGGCAGCGTTGGCGCATAGCCTGGAGGAAGCCGGAGTGCATGTGATGGCGTGTCAAACGGATCGCCGCCGCTTCCACGGTTCCCTCGAAGACATGCGGGCGGCCCGGTCCGCCGTTGACATACCGATGCTATGCCGCGACACCATCGTCGACCCCTATCAGATCCATGAGGCGCGGTGCTATGGGGCGGATGCGATTCCCCTGCAAGTGGAGCTGCTCGACCAGGCTCGCCTCGAGTCTCTCCTAGACCGCGTGGAATCTCTCGGCATGACCGCCATCCTGGAAGTTCGTACGTGCGCTGAGGTGGATCGCGTCATTAAGGCAGGGGGAACTGTCGTGGCGATCAACGCGTGGTCTTTGGCCTCCGATGCTATTAATCGGGAGGCCTTTTCTACTATTTCGCCGGGTCTTCCTGAGAGCATGACGCGCATCGCGGTGGGTGGGGTCAATAGCCCGCGAAACGTGTTGTCTTATGCTTCTCAGGGCGCTGATGCCATCTTGGTCGGTGAGTCCATCATGGCTGCCCAAGACCCCATGGCCTTGGCGCGTTCTTTGGTGGCTACCGGCCAGCATCCGGCGTGCCCTTCGCGCAGGACCTAGACGCGTTGTAGTGGGCGTTATTTTCAGGCACACTGTTTCCCGTGCAAATTTACAATCTCGCCAACATTCCCTCTCCGCCGCAAGGCGTGTGGCATCTAGGTCCGGTCCCAATTCGCGCTTATGCCATGTGCATTATCGTCGGCATCCTCGTTGCGATGTGGATGACGCTGCGCCGCTATACCGCCCGCGGTGGAAACCCGGATGTGGTGTGGGATGCGGCCTTGGTGGTGATACCGGCCGGAATTATTGGTGGGCGCCTCTACCACGTGATTACGGATAACGAAAAGTACTTCTGTTCCACGTGCAATCCAGTTGATGCGCTGAAGATTACCAACGGCGGCCTCGGCATTTGGGGCGCAGTGGCGCTAGGCACAATAGCGGTGTGGATCATGTTCAAGGTTAAAGGCATCCCATTGGGGCCATTTGCGGACGCCGTCGCGCCCGGACTTGTCTTGGCCCAAGCTATCGGGCGCTTGGGTAATTGGTTCAATCAGGAGCTCTACGGCCGTGAAACCACGGTTCCGTGGGCCTTGGACATCTACTACCGAGTAAATGACAGCGGCGCGTACGCACCAATCAGCGGACGCTCGACCGGGGAAGTAGTGACCTCAGTGCATCCGACCTTCCTCTATGAACTGTTGTGGAATGTGGCGGTGTGTGTGTTCCTGCTGTGGGCGCACAAGGCGTTCAAACTCGGCCATGGGCGTGTGTTCGCGCTGTACGTTGCCGGATACACGGCGGGGCGCTTCGTTGTAGAAAACATGCGCGCTGATGAGGCCACACACATCTTCGGGTTGCGCGTCAACGTCATCGTTTCGGTGGTCTGCTTCGTTGTTGCGTTCATCGTGTACTTCCGGTTGCCACGTGGGCAGGAGTCACCGGAGGAAGTGGATCCCGCTCGTGCCGCGGAAGTTGAGAAGAATGGCGGCTCCGCAGGCTTTAATTAGGTACAGCTTTCGTAGCGTCTGCCTGTTTTAGGCGCTGAAAACAGAAAAAGTAGCCGGGATCACACACGGTGTTTTTGAGCTCTTATTCGGAAGCCTGAGGTTCCGAATAATGAGTACGAAATGCCCAGATGTGCCCGGTTATTCCCGTTTATTGCCGAATCTTTGGGGCTTTGCTCAGCCCCCGGAGAGCACTCGGGACGAGGCTTGAAAACGCGCTATGAGCGTCATTCGTAGTGGCCGAGACCAGTAAACCGGGGTAGTTTGGGAACCGTTAGAAGCTCCCGATGTGAGTAAGGCATTCCATGTTGGATAGAAGAACCAAAATCGTTTGTACGTTGGGTCCTGCGGTAGCAAGCAAGGAAGGAATCCTTGGCCTCGTTGAAGCGGGCATGGACGTGGCACGTCTGAACATGTCTCACGGCGAGCACGCGGATCATGAAGCGAACTATCGCTGGGTCCGCGAGGCCACCGATGAGACCGGCCACGCCGTCGGTGTGTTGGCGGACTTGCAGGGTCCGAAGATCCGTCTGGGTCGCTTCATCAACGGTGAAGAGATGTGGAAGGACGGCGAGATCGTCCGCATCACTGTTGAGGACGTGGAAGGCACGCACGACCGCGTGTCCACCACGTACAAGAACCTGGCGAAGGACGCGAAGCCGGGTGACCGCCTGCTTATCGACGATGGCAAGGTCGCCGTCGTGTGCAAGGAAGTCGACGGCAACGACGTCGTCTGTGAGGTCACCGAAGGCGGTCCGGTCTCGAACAACAAGGGCGTGTCCCTGCCGGGCATGGACATTTCCGTCCCGGCCCTGTCGGAAAAGGACATCGCAGATCTCCGCTTCGCCTTGAAGCTTGGTGTCGACCTGATTGCTCTGTCCTTCGTGCGTTCCCCGGCCGACGTGGACAAGGTCCACGAGATTATGGATGAGGAAGGCCGCCGCGTTCCGGTCATCGCCAAGCTGGAGAAGCCGGAAGCTGTCGATGCCCTCGAATCCATCGTGCTGGCATTCGATGCCATCATGATTGCCCGCGGTGACCTCGGCGTCGAGGTGCCGCTGGAGCAGGTTCCGCTGTTCCAAAAGCGAGCCATCCAGATTGCGCGTGAGAACGCCAAGCCGGTAATCGTGGCAACGCAGATGCTCGATTCCATGATTTCCAATCTGCGGCCGACCCGTGCGGAGGCGTCCGACGTTGCCAACGCGGTGCTCGACGGTGCCGATGCAGTCATGCTCTCCGGCGAGACGTCCGTGGGCATCGACCCGCAGAATGTCGTGCGCACCATGTCCAAGATCGTCGCGAATGCCGAGCAGGGTGGCCGCGTTCCTCCGCTGACGCACGTTCCGCGCACCAAGCGCGGTGTCGTGTCCTACTCCGCACGCGATATCGCTGAGCGCCTTAACGCGAAGGCAATCGTAGCGTTCACCACCTCCGGTGATACCGCAAAGCGCGTGGCTCGTTTGCACTCGCCGCTGCCGCTGCTTGCCTTTACCCCGCACCCGGCCGTGCGCTCGCAGCTGGCCTTGACCTGGGGCGCCGAGACCTTCCTGAGTGAATCGGTGGAGTCCACCGATAACATGATGGAAGCCATCGATGAGGCGCTGCTGGGGATGGATAAGTACAAGGAAGGCGACATGATCGTCGTCATCGCCGGTACGCCTCCTGGAATCTCCGGTAACACCAACATGATTCAGGTCCACGAGCTGGGTCAGACGCTGCGCGATAAGTAGGGCTCTCGCGCAGTAAGGCAACGCCGCCTCACTCGGCCTCTTTCCCGCAATGGCGGAAGGGGGTAATTGAGTGGGGCGGCGCTTTTGCCTTGAAGGAGCCTTGAAGGACTACCCATCTAAGGGTTAATAGGCACTAGCGCGCCTATTAACCCCGTCTACCTAGACGTTGGCGATGGGAGTCGGGGCCAGCTTCCACACCTCGTTGGCGTAGTCGGCGATTGTGCGGTCGGAGGAGAAGCGGCCGGAGTAGCAGATATTAAGCCATGCCTTCTTGGCCCATGCCAGCTCATCAGCGTCATAGTCGGCTGCCATGCGGTCGCGGGTCTCGCGGTAGTCGGCAAAGTCCCCAAGAACGTAGTAGGTGTCCTGGGCGTGCTCGCCAAATCCATCGAGCAACGAGGAGCGAAGATCTCCAAACATGCCCGCATTTTCAGAGCCCAGCGTGCCATCGGTGAAGGCGTCGAGGACGCGTGCCAAGCCCGGAACCGTGTTGTAGAGCTCACCCGGGTTGTACTCGGCGCGCAGCTGCGGGATCTCCTCGTTGCGGGCACCGAAGATGTAGGCGTTTTCTTCGCCCACTGCCTCGACGATCTCCACGTTGGCGCCGTCCATGGTGCCCAAGGTCAGGGCACCGTTCATCATGAACTTCATGTTGGAGGTGCCGGAGGCTTCCTTGCCAGCGACGGAAATCTGCTCGGAGACGTCAGCGGCCGGGATGATGTGCTCGGCGGGGGAGACGTTGTAGTTCTCAACGAAGACCACGTTGAGCACGTCCTTGGTGGCTGGGTCGTTGTTGACCACGTCACCGATGGCGTTGATGAGCTTGATGATGGCCTTGGCGCGGACATAGCCCGGGGCGGCCTTCGCGCCGAAGATGAAGGTGCGCTTCGGGACGGTCTCGCCGTCGACCTTGATGCGGAAGTACAGGTCCAGGATGTAGAGTGCGTTCATCAGCTGGCGCTTGTACTCGTGCAGGCGCTTAATCTGGACGTCGAAGATGGAATCCGGGTCCACGGTTGCGCCCTGGTGCGCGTCAATCCAGGCGGCGAAATCCTGCTTGTTGGCGCGCTTGATATTGATGAGTTGGCGCAGTACCTTCTCATCCTCTGCCAAAGGAGCCAGCTTCGCCAGCTCAGTCAGATCGGTGACCCAGGCATCGGAGCCAGCTTGTTCTGTGAGCAGGTCGGACAGGCGCGGGTTGCACATGCGCAGCCAGCGACGCGGGGTCACACCGTTGGTCTTGTTGTTGAACTTCTCCGGCCACAGCTCGTGCCACTCGGAGAGCGTGTCAGCCTTGATGATTTCGGTGTGCAGGGCAGCGACGCCGTTGATGGAGTACGCGGCATAGCAGGCGATCCACGCCATGTGCACGTGGCCGTCGGATACCGGGGCCATGTAGTCGATGCGGCCCTGATCCAAGCCGCGTTGGGCCATGTCCTCGCGGAAGCGGCGGTCGATCTCTTCCACCAGTTCCCAGATGCGCCAGAACAGCTTCTGGAAAATGGACACTTCCCAGCTCTCTAGGGCCTCAGCCAGCACAGTGTGGTTGGTGTAGGCGAAGGTCTCGGTGACGACCTTCCATGCGTCATCCCAGCCCATCCCGTGTTCGTCGAGAAGCAGGCGGAGCAATTCCGGGATGGCCAGCACCGGGTGGGTGTCATTGAGCTGGATGCAGTTGTACTCAGCGAAGCCGGTGAGGTCCTCACCGTGGTGCTCGATGTAGTTATCGATCATCTGCTGCAGCGAGGCCGAGACGAAGAAGTACTGCTGGCGAACGCGCAGTACCTTGCCCTCGTAGGTGGTGTCGTTGGGGTAGAGCACGCGGCAGATATCCATGACACGCTCGCGCTCGACGATGGCCTCGGTGAAGCGCTGCGAGTTGAAAGCATCGTAATCGAATTCATCGATGGGTTCGGACTTCCACAGGCGCAGGGTGCCCACGTTATCGGTGCCATAGCCGGTAATCGGCATGTCATAGGGGATGGCGCGCACGTCCATGTCGTCGAAGTGGACCAAGCGCTGCTCGGAAGCGCGGCGAATGATGAAGTCGTAGCCGTTTTCCATCCATGCATCCGGCTCCTCGCGCTGGAAACCGTTGTCGAAGGACTGGCGGAACAAGCCGTAACGGTACAAGAGGCCATAGCCGGTCACCGGGTAGTCCTGGGTGACGGCGGAGTCGAGGAAGCAGGCGGCGAGGCGGCCCAAGCCGCCGTTGCCGAGTGCGGCATCGTGCTCGGCTTCGAGGACATCAGCCAACTCGTGGCCCGCAGCCTTAGTAGCGGCGCGGGCCTCATCGACGAGCCCGACGTTGGTGAGGTTGTTGAGCAGGGCACGACCCTGCAGGAACTCAGCGGAGAAGTAGTGCTGCTGACGAGTGGCGGCGTAGGCGCTGCGGGTGGCCTCCCAATTGTCTGCAATCTGCTCCATCACCGAGGAGGACAGACCGGACCAAAACTTGCGGTCGGTCGCACGAGAGGGGGAGACGCCGGCTGCGGCGCGAACGTGTCCAGGAACTGCGGATTGGAAATCGGAGTGCTGGGGTTGGCTCATGAGAATCCCTTCACTTGAGGCATATAAATGCGGAAAAATACCAACTCCCAAGCTTAACCAGTTCTGTATGCGCCTGCAGACCAGGACACTGACCAACGTTTCACGCAGACCGTGATGCCGAGTGGCGTTGGGCACAGAGGCTTAGCGTCCAAGGAAAGACAGAACGGCGGCGGCCCCGGCGCGAGTGGCCGAGCGCATCGTGGGCTCATAGTCCGGTAGGAAGGTGGCCTGGTGGTTAACGGGCGGGTTGTCGAGGAGGTTTTCCGGTGTGGAGCCGATGAACCAGAAGTAATGAGGCACGCCCCAGGCCTGCGGGAGATAGCAAAAGTCCTCGGAGACGGTGGAGGGCGCGGCGGTGACGGAGAGCTCGCCGAAGACCTCATCGAAGGAGGCGCGAACAGCCTGGTGGGTGGCAGCGTCGTTATCGGTGACCTCGCCGTGAGCGAAGTATTCGAAGGTCGGTGCTACCGGGCACCCGGACGCCTCGCATTCGGCGCGCACCATGCGCTCGAGGGAGGCGTAGACGCGCTCGGCCAATTCCGGTTTGTAATAACGCGTGTTGAGCACTAGCTCGGCGCCGCCTGGAATGATGTTGTTCTTATCACCCGAATGTAGCTCGCCCACCGAGATGACGAAGAAGTCATGGGGAGGAACTTCGCGGCCGACGATGGCCTGCAGACGCGTGACCACCATGGCGGCCACATAGGAGGGGTCGATGGCCTCGTGCGGCATGGAGGCGTGCGCCGAGCGCCCCGTGATGCGAATGCGAAGGGAGTCGCAGCCGGCCAGGATGGGGCCGGCGGTGGATTGGATTTGCCCAGCGGGGCCCGGCATGACGTGCTGGCCGAAGCACACATCCGGTGCGGGAACGCGCTCGGTGAGCCCGTCGGCGATCATGAACTTAGCTCCCATGGACGATTCTTCGGCGGGCTGGAACAGTGCTAGGAAGGTGCCGCGCCAGGCGTTGTGGTGGGTGTCGAGAATCGCGCACGCGCCGAGCAACGCGGTGGCGTGCACATCGTGCCCGCAGGCATGCATCGCGCCGTTGGTGGAGGCGAAGGGGACGCCGGTTTCCTCGGCTACAGGGAGGGCATCGAAATCGGCCCGCATCAGCGCGGTGGGGCCATCCCCATTGCGGAAGATAGCGACGATACCGTGTCCGCCGATGCCGGTGACGAGTTCACAATCGTAGTTTTCTAGTTGTTCCAGAATCCGCCCGGCGGTGCGTTCCTCTTCATGGGAGAGCTCAGGATGGGCATGCAGATCCTCATAGAAGGCCCGTTGCCAGCTGAGATCGACGGAATCGTTCACTAAGAGCTCGGTCAGACGAGAAAGTGTGGGATCTGCCATAGTTACTGTCCTCCAAGTTTGGGTAGGGTTACCTACATGCCATTGATTCACTTTGATGTTCTGGTGCCGGATGCCCAAGCCGAGCGTGTGGCCGAAATCTTTAGTACTGCCACCCACAAGCTGGTGGACAGCAACTCGCTGGCCTCTGCTGAGGTTACTCGTGTGCACGAGCCCGCACTCCCGGAGGGGTTGGAAGAGCAGCTGCGCCAAACCTACCGGGAGGAGCACGAAGAGCGTGACCTCGAAGACGCAAATGTTTACCGCTACGCCATCGACGTCGATGGCGTCAAGGGGTCTGTTAACCAGCTGACCATGGTCCTCGCGCGCCTGTTAACTCCGCATTCGGTCTTGCCGAAGGATCACGTGTTGCTGGAGGATGAGCTCGCCCACGAGCGCCCGGCCATCTTCCCGTGGGCGGTGCAAGTAACCCCTTAGTCCTGCAGAGAAGGTTTAGCCCCGAAGAGAGCTAGCTCTGTAGAAAGCTGCGGACGAGGCGTTCGGCTGCGGCGCTCAAGCGCTGGGCGACGTCCCCGCGTCCCTCCCCGCCGAGCTCCTCTAGGAGTGCGCCTTGCGGCGCCGGTGCCGTAGCGGAGCCAGCGATGATGCCCAGCGTCGGCGGCCCGGTCATCTCCGCCAGCGTGCCCACGACTTTTCCGGTGAGCGATTGCTCGTCGAAGCGCCCCTCGCCAGTGAGGACGAGATCCGCCTCGGCGATGCGCGCGGGTAGGTCGAGCGCCTCGGCCACATAGCGCCCGCCGGGAACGATGCGGCAGTGCTCCGCCGTGCCCCACAGTGTGCGTGAGAGCCAGCTTAAGGCGATGGGGATGCCGCCGGCGGCACCCAAGAACTCTGCTTGCGGGTCGGTATCCGTGACCTCGCATAGCTTCAGCATCGCGCCGGCGAGCAGCGCCACCTGTTCGCCCTCGGCGCCCTTTTGAGGGCCGTACATCGTCGCGGCCTGGATGGGCACGGCGCGGGTGTCCGTAACCAAGGTGTAGTCCATCATCGCCGCCTTCATGTTGAGCTGTGCGGTGTCGATGTGATCGAGGTTGACCAGCGGGGCGCCGCCTTTGGGCAGGGCGTAGCCGCGGGAATCGTGGGCGGCGGCGCCGAGCGCGGCGAGGATGCCGAGCCCGCCGTCGATGCTGGCGCTGCCGCCAAGCCCCAAGACGATGTGCTTGGCGCCGCGCGATTCGGCGTCGGCAAGCAGCACTCCCGTGCCATAGGAATCCGCGTGGAGCGGATCGAGGGCGTCGGAGACAGCGGGCAGGCCGGTGGCCGCCGCGACGTCGATGAAGGCCGTGTCACCAACGAGCTGGTAGCTGGCCTCAGTCAGCCGCCCGATGGCATCGGTGGTGGGCAGCGTAATGGTCTGGCCCGCCGTGCCGTTGCGGTGTACGGCGGCGCTGGCGAGTACCTCCGCGGTGCCCTCGCCACCATCGGCCATGGGGAGAGTGGTCACCTGTGCCGTAGCGGCGTGCGGGGAAGAGCCGAGGGCGCGGCGCGCGCCCAAAGCAATGGCGGCGGCGGCTTCGGCGGCAGTGGCGGTGCCTTTAAATGAGTCGGGGGCAACAAGTATGCGCATGTTCATGAGTATATGGAAGCAGAAGCGGGAAAGAATTTTCGCCCTCTGACCTGCTTTTAAAAAATTTCCCCGTACGTTCGTCTTGCAATTTAGGTCGATTGATAGAAAACTGTCGGTTGTTCAATGGATGACGCACCAGCTGCTAAACACGGTGCCGAATGAAAGGATTGCCATGTCCATCGACCAGCAAATCTCCGACTATTACAGCAAGCTTCTCAAGCGCAATGCTGGTGAACCGGAATTCCACCAGGCGCTCGCTGAGGTCCTGGATTCCCTCAAGATCGTCCTCAACAAGGACCCTCACTACGCTGATTATGGCTTGGTCGAGCGGCTGTGCGAACCCGAGCGCCAGCTCATCTTCCGTGTCCCGTGGGTGGATGACAACGGCCAGATTCAGGTCAACCGCGGCTTCCGCGTGCAATTCAACTCGGCCCTCGGCCCGTACAAGGGCGGCCTGCGCTTCCACCCGAGCGTGAACCTGGGCATCATCAAGTTCCTTGGCTTCGAGCAGATTTTTAAGAACTCGCTGACCGGTCTTCCCATCGGTGGCGGCAAGGGTGGGTCAGACTTCGACCCGAAGGGCAAGTCCGAAGCCGAGGTCATGCGCTTTTGCCAGTCTTTCATGACGGAGCTGCACAACCACATCGGCGAGTACCGCGATGTGCCGGCCGGCGATATCGGCGTGGGCGGCCGCGAAATCGGTTTCCTGTTTGGCCAGTACCGCCGCTTAGAAAACAAGCACGAGTCCGGGATCCTCACGGGCAAGGGGCTGACCTGGGGTGGCTCCCTCGTGCGCACTGAGGCCACCGGTTACGGCCTGGTGTATCTGACCTCGGAGATGATGAAGACCCACGGCGAGTCCTTCGACGGCGCCAAGGTCATTGTTTCCGGCTCCGGCAATGTTGCTATCTACGCCGCCGAGAAGGTTCAGCAGCTCGGCGGAACCGTCGTGGCGATGTCCGATTCCTCCGGCTACATCACGACGCCGAACGGCGTGGACTTGGAGCTGCTCAAAGACATAAAAGAAGTACGCCGCGAGCGCATCTCTACCTACGCCGGCGAGGCTGGTGCGGGCGTGGAGTACCACGAGGGCGGCAACGTATGGGGGGTCAGCGCCGACGTTGCCCTGCCGTGTGCGACCCAAAACGAGCTCGACGGCGATGACGCCAAGCTCCTGGTAAAGAACCACATCCGCTACGTTGCTGAGGGTGCAAACATGCCGTGTACCCCGGAAGCCGCGCACTACTTCGGGGAGAGCGGAATCGCCTTTGCACCGGGCAAGGCCGCGAATGCGGGCGGTGTGGCAACCTCCGCGCTGGAGATGCAGCAGAACGCATCCCGCGACTCCTGGTCCTTCGAGTACACCGACCAGCGCCTGCATGAGATCATGTCCAATATCTTCCGCAACATCGACAAGACCTCCAAGGAATACGGCCTGGAAGGTGACTACGTGGCGGGCGCCAACATTGCCGGCTTCAAGAAGGTGGCCGACGCCATGCTGGCCCAAGGCGTAATCTAGCCGTTTCCTTATCTCTGTATCTGCGCTTAACCTCCTCGCTTACCGGGGAGGTTTTCGCCATTTCTTCCCGCGTGGGATACGTCGCAGTGTGCGTGCGCTTGGATAGGCTGGTGCCATGTACCGCGTATTTGAGTCCCTCGATGAACTTGTTCGCAATCTGGAACAGGCCTATGCCGTTCCCATGACCTCCAACTGCATGGTTCCGCGCCACGAAATGCTGGCGCTTCTCGACGATCTTCGCAACGCCCTCCCCGTTGAAATGGATGACGCCCAGGACGTCCTAGACAAGCAGGACGAGATCCTCCAGGGTGCTGAGGAGCGCGCGGAGCAGATTATTTCTGAGGCCACCGCCGAGGCCGATGACACCGTTGCCCGTGCGCGTGAGGACTCAGACGCCATGCTTGCCGACGCTCAACACCGCGCCACCACCTTGGTAGCCCAGGCGGAAGATGAGGCCACCAACCTCGTAGAGAACGCACGCTCCGACGCCGAGCGCACCCGCGCCCAGGCGGATGAGGAGTACCAGCGCGCCGTCGCAGCAGGCCAAGCCGAGCAGGACCGTTTGGTCTCCGAATCCGAGGTTGTGCGCCGCGCCGACGATGAGGCGCACCGCATTGTGGAGACCGCGCACTCTGAGTCCAACCGCCTGCGCACCGAGTGCGATGAATTCGTTGACGCCAAGCTCGGGGAGTTCGAGACCACCTTGTCCGATCTCTTGCGTACCGTCAACAACGATCGCTCCGCGCTGCGGCGGGGCGCCGGCGTGCGTTCCCGCGGTGAATCACATGGTGAGGGACGAAGCGCTGTGCGCGAGACCCGGGAGCCTGTGCGCCGTGCGCCGCGTGCGCCCCGTGATTACTAAGCCGAATTGTTGAATTAAGGTGCGGGCAACTACCTAGTGGTGACGCTTCGGCGTAGCCGAAGCGAGGTCGAGTGAAGCGAGGTAGAGTCCTGCGCCGCAGCGCGCGCCTGTTCCGCGCGGCGAATCCGGGCGGCTTCCTTGGCCGGCATGGTGCTTAAGGCTGCGGCCAATCCCGCGGCGACGAGGCCCGGCAGTGCATAAAGCACCCACATAATGCCGAAGTCCGTGCCCGTGGTGTGAGGCTCGGGGATGGGGCCCCAGGCGGCGTCGACAAGCAACAGCACCACATCGACCGCACCGACGGTCAGCATCATCACACCAATCCCCATGCCGGCGGCAGAAAAGGACTCGCGCGCGCTCCACGCGATGAGCGCGGCACACAGCGAGAACAGCGCCGATGAGAGTATGACGATAGGCCCAAAATGCAGGGGAAGAAAGGACACCGCGCCCACGGCCAATCCCGCAAGGGCGCTGGCGAGGGCCGCGCGGTGCAGGGAGAGGCCGGCATCGCCGAAAATGCTGGGGCGGACTCGCGTGATGAGGTGGCGGCAGGTCACTCCTACGACGGTCAGGACCACGGCGGGGACAAGGCACTGCAAGGGAAAGCTGAGCGCGAGTTCACGTGCCGTGGCGCCCAGAGACGCCGTGTCGGTCGCGGTGTAGCTCATGGAGTTTTAGGCTAAAAGCCACAGGCGAAAGAATCGAGCCTTGTGGGCAAGCGCTTAAGCGGCTATGACCCAACATTCAGGCCCTTGCCAGTCTAGGGCGCGTGGGTCAGCACAGGGTAAGCTGGTGGGCGTTATGAAATCACCATTGAAGTTCGACGTGACGGAATTGCTCCGCAGCCAAGGAGCTGAAGCGCTGCCTGAGCACCGCGTGCAAACCGGACCCGCCCCCGAGCGCATCGGCGTGGAAATGATCGGCATCCCGGAAGGTGCTGAGGTTAAGGTGGACGCCACCTTGACGCCGTTGGGCTCCGGCGTGTTGGTGGACGCTGATATCACCGGCACCCTCAGCGGCGAATGCGCACGCTGCTTAGCTGAGCTACATCCAGCACTAGATCTCCACGTATCCCAGGTTTTCTCCGCGGATGAGTCCTTCATCAGCGGAGATGAAACAGAGGAAGAGGATCGCGGTTCCGGCGATGAGATCCCCGAGATTGAGGACGGTGTCCTTGACCTCCTGCAGACCGTGATCGATGAGGCAGGTTTGGTGCTTCCTTTCGCGCCGACGTGTGAGGATGGCTGTGAAGTAGATGTTCCCGAAGGCGTGACCACGGGGGTCTCCGGGGAAGAAGAGCGCGTCGATCCGCGGTGGTCTGGGTTGGAGAAATTCCTATGAGCAAGAAGAAGAAACTCACCGGCGAGCAGGCACTTGCCGTAGCATTCGCGGAGGTAGACCACGGTCCGCTGCTCAAGGCACTCGGCGTGGAACTCAACGATGAGCTGCTGTGTTTGGCGCTGACGCACCGTTCCTTTGCCAACGAGAACGGTCACCTGCCCAACAATGAGCGTCTGGAGTTCCTCGGGGACGCGGTCTTGGGCTTGTCCATCGCGGCCAAGCTCTACGAAAAGTTCCCATCGCGCCCCGAATCGGACATCTCGAAGATGCGCGCTTCCATTGTTTCGCGCTACGGCTTGTCTGACGTAGCCCGTGAAATCGGGGTGGGCCAACACGTCCTGTTGGGCAAGGGTGAACAATCTACCGGCGGCCGTGACAAGGACTCCATCTTGGCCGATACCACCGAGGCCATCTTGGGGGCCATCTACCGCCAGCATGGTTTCGAAGTCGCCCGCGGGGTGGTGCTGCGGCTGTTTGCCGCCAAGGTTGAGAACGCCGTGGTATCCGGCCGCCACATGGACTGGAAGACGACCTTGCAGGAGCTGTGCGCCGAGCTGAAGGCAGCGATGCCCGTGTATTCGGCCACCTCGACCGGCCCCGAGCACGATCAGACCTTTAATGCCGTTGCCACGGTGGCCGGTTTGACCGTGGGTAGGGGAACGGGACACAACAAGAAGCTTGCGGAGCAGCAGGCGGCGGAAGAAGCCTGCCAGGCGCTGCGTGAGACCCCGTTGCTGGTGCAGGGCACCGCCGGCAAAGAGAACTAACCCACGAGGACTCGATGCCAGAGCTGCCTGAAGTTGAGTCCGTCCGCCGCGGGCTCGAGCCCTACGTCGTGGGGCGATCCTTCGCGGCGGTCGATGTCCTTCACCCGCGCGCCAATCGCAAGCAGGAGGCACCGCTGTCCGCGCTGCTCGTGGGCAGGAGGATCGCCGCGGTGGCGCGCCGCGGCAAGTTCATGTGGCTGGAGTTTGCCGATGAGGACCGCACTGATCCTGCCCGCGATGTGCTCTTTATCCACCTCGGAATGTCGGGGCAGGTGCGGATCGGTGAGGTGGATTCACCCCACGTGCGCATCGCCGCCGTGCTTGATGACGCCACCCGCATCAGCTTCGTCGACCAGCGCACTTTTGGCTATTGGCATCTCGGCCCGTGGCTCACCATGGCGCATATCGCGCCCGATCCCCTCGAAGCAGACTTTGACCTCACCGCGGCGGGGAGGCGCCTGCGCGCAAAACGTACGGCGGTGAAAGTTGCCCTGCTGGATCAAACTGTGCTCAGCGGAGTGGGCAATATCTATGCGGATGAGGCGCTGTGGGCGGCTCAGATTTCTCCGTTGAAGAAGGCCAGCGCCCTGCGGCAGCGCGATGCCGTCGCGGTGATTTCCGCGGCCACCGACGTTATGCGCTCCGCCCTTGAGGTTGGCGGGACCAGCTTTGACGCGCTGTACGTCAACGTCAACGGCGAATCCGGGTATTTTGACCGTTCCTTGCATGCCTATGGGCGTGGCGGGCAGCCCTGTGATCGCTGCGGCGAGGACATCGTGAAAACCGTGTTGGGCGGGCGCGGTACCCACTATTGCCCGTCCTGTCAGCGCCGTGGGGTGGGGAAGTAGTTAGGCTCCAACTAGGCCGATGGCGGGGGTTGTCACTAGTGTGTAACGTATGCAAGAAATCTTCAGCACCGTGATCGGTGTCATTAACGACAGCCTGTGGTCCTATGTCCTGCCATGGCTGCTTATCGCTGCTGGCCTTTACTTCGGTATCCGCACCGCTTTGGTGCAGGTCCGCATGGTGCCGGATATGTTCAAAGCGGTCGTCGAAAAGCCCAAGGGGGTCGGCGTCGATGAGGACGCCGATTACGGCGGTATTTCTGCCTTCAAGGCGTTCACCATCTCGGCGGCGTCGCGTGTGGGCACCGGCAACGTCGCGGGTGTGGCCGTAGCAATTTCTGTGGGCGGGCCCGGCGCTGTGTTCTGGATGTGGCTCATCGCCATCCTGGGTGGCGCAACTGCGTTCGTGGAGTCCACGCTGGCCCAGTTGTGGAAGGTCCGCGAGGGGGATACCTACCGCGGCGGCCCGGCCTACTACATGTCCCGCGGTCTGGGCTGGAAGCCCTTGGCAACCATTTTCTCCGTCGCCATCGCCATTACTTTTGGTTGGTTCTACAACGCTTTCCAGACCAACGCTATCTCTGATTCCTTGGCGGCCTCCTTCGGACAGGATTCCGGTGCCTTCAAGGCGGGCGTGGGTATTGCCGTCGTTGCCGTAGCTGGCCTCATCATTATCGGTGGTGTTCAGCGCATCGCCTCGATGACTCAGTTCATCGTGCCGTTTATGGCCGGTGCCTACCTCATCATGGGCTTCATCGTGGTGGTCCTTAACTTTGACAAGGTGCCGGACATGTTTGTCTCCATCGTCGGCTCTGCCTTCGGCTTCCGTGAGGCTGCTGGCGCGACACTGGGCATGGCCATGCTGAAGGGCATCCAGCGCGGCCTGTTCTCCAACGAGGCCGGCGAAGGTTCGGCGCCGAACGCGGCAGCAACGGCGACGGTCTCCCACCCCGTGAAGCAGGGCCTTGTGCAGACCCTCGGCGTGTACTTCGACACCCTGGTGGTGTGTACGATTACTGCCTTCATCATTCTGCTGGGCACCGAGTTCGAGACCTTTGGCTCCGACGCGATTGAGGGCGTGACCCTCACCCAGAACGCGCTGTCCAATGTGGTCGGCGAGTGGGGCATCCACTTCGTCACGTTCATCCTGTTCTTCTTGGCATTCTCCTCGATTCTGGGTAACTACTACCTTGCAGAGTCCAACGTGGAGTACCTCTCCGGGAAGAAGTGGGTACTGTGGGCCTTCCGCCTCATCGTGTTGGCCTTCGTCTTCTACGGCGCGGTGGCCCCGCTGGGTACCGTGTTCGACCTGGCGGATACGGGTGCCGCCATCATGGTGCTGCTCAACGTGTGCGCCATCGTGCCGCTGTGCGGCGTGGCCATCAAGCTGCTGAAGAACTACAACGAGCAGCGCCGCAAGGGCCTGGATCCTGTCTTCCACCGTGATATGCTGCCGGAACTGCAGAACGTCGAGTGCTGGGATGGTACCGATCCTGTGACGCGCCGCAGCGCGGAGGACCGCCGCCGTCTCGATCACGAATTCGACTTGAGCGACCGCACAAACTTGAGGGAGTACTAGATGGCAGACACGGCAGCAGCCTCTGCGGGTCATGAACGCCTCACAGCTTTCGTACTTGGCCACGTCCAAGGCGTGGGCTTTCGCTGGTGGACGCGTTCCCGGGCCCTCGAACTAGGGCTGGCTGGGCACGCGACGAACCTTCAGGACGGACGCGTCCAGGTGGTTGCTGAAGGCCCGCGAGCTGACTGCGAGAAGCTGCTGTCCTTGCTGCGCGAAGAACCATCAACCACGCGCCGCCCGGGCGTTGTGAACGCCGTGGTGGAGCAGTGGGCCGCACCGCGCGGTGAGTCGGGCTTTATCGAGCGCTAAACTAAGTCGAATGCACCTCAAATCGCTCACGCTCAAGGGATTCAAGTCTTTTGCGTCCGCGACGAACCTGAAATTCGAGCCCGGTATCTGTGCCGTGGTGGGCCCGAATGGCTCGGGTAAATCTAACGTCGTCGACGCACTGGCGTGGGTCATGGGTGAAGGCAGCGCCAAGACGCTGCGCGGCGGCAAGATGCAGGACGTCATCTTTGCCGGCGCCGGTGAGCGCAAGGCCCTTGGCCGCGCTGAGGTCACACTGACCATCGATAACTCCGATGGCGCATTGCCCATCGAGTACTCGGAGGTCTCCGTCACCCGCCGCATGTACCGGGATGGCGCGAGCGAGTATGAGATCAATGGGTCAAAGGCCCGCCTCATGGATATCCAAGAGCTGCTGTCGGATTCCGGCATTGGCCGCGAGATGCACATCATCGTGGGCCAAGGAAAACTGGCGGAGATCCTGGAGTCCCGACCAGAAGATCGTCGCGCTTATATTGAGGAAGCTGCGGGCGTGCTCAAGCACCGCCGCCGCAAGGAAAAGGCGCAGCGCAAGCTCACGGGCATGCAGGCCAACCTGGACCGCCTGCAAGACCTGACCGATGAGCTGGGAAAACAGCTCAAGCCGCTGGCCCGCCAGGCGGAGGCCGCCCAACGCGCAGCCACTGTGCAAGCGGATTTGCGCGATGCTCGCCTGCGCCTCGCCGGTGACCGTGTGGTCAGGTTGCGTGCCACGTTCGAGGATGCCGAGAAACGCGCTGTGGTGCTCGCCGAGCAGGTCGAGGTAGTCACGGCGCAGCTGGAAGAGGCCACGGAAATTCAGCTCGAGGTAGAGGCCGAGTTGGGGGATGTCACTCCGCGCGCGGAGGCCGCGCAGAAGTTGTGGTTCGAGCTATCGACGCTGAGCGAACGCATCTCTGCCACGCAGCGTATTGCGGCCGAGCGCGCCAGCAACGTCGGATCCCAGGTGGCCTATGCCGGCCAGGATCCGGAGGAGCTGGAGGCGCGCGCCCGGCGTGCCGACGAGGAGCACGACGAGCTGCTGGCCGCTGCCGAAGAAGCGGCGGAGCGCTTGGAATCGATCCGGGAGGAAGTGGCTGAGCGCCGGGAAGCCTTCGAGGCCGCGGACAAGGAGCACATGGCGCAGCTGCGCGCCATTGCGGATCGCCGCGAAGGCGTGGTCCGCCTCATCGCGGCCGAGGAAAACCTGGCGGGTCAGGTAAGCTCCGCGGAATCTGAGTTGGCGCGCCAGGAAGAAACCCTGGCGAACACGAAAGCGCGCACCAGGGGAGCGCAGGCGGAGGCCGATGAGGTAGCGGACAAACTAGAGCACCTGGCTGCCGAGCGTGAGCCGCTGGAAGAAGCGCACGTGCGCGCGGCCAGCGAGTCCGCCGCGGCCGATAAACGCTTGGAGCAGCTGCGCGATGCCCAGCGGGAGCGCGAGCGCACCGTGTACAGCCTGCGAGCCAGGATCGATACGCTGGGCCAGACCGCTCCGGAAGCGCTCGAGCTGGGGGAGGGTTTTAAGCCTCTCGCGGAGTTCATCTCTACGCGTTATGAAACGGCCGTCGCGGCGGCACTCGGTTCCTTCGCGGAGGCGCAGGCCGGCGCGGTGAGTGGGGACATCGTGGGTGATCTCGCTGAGGCGAGCCGCACTCCGTTGATCGACGTCTCCACGGAACCTACCGGTTCAGCCTGGCGCCTTGATGCGGACTTGCCCTCCGGTGCTAGCTGGTTGCTCGACCAGATGGTCTTGGTCCCGGAAGTATCGGCGGCGGTGACACGGTTGCTCTCCGACGTCGTTCTGGTGGATGACTATGCCGCGGCCCGCGAGCTCATTGCTGAAGATCCGCGCCTGCGGGCCGTCACCGCCGAGGGCTTGCTGGTTGGTGAAGGCTGGGTCGAAGCCGGAACTGGTGCCGTCTCCACGGTCGAGGTGAGCGGCCAGATTACAGAAGCCGAGCAACAGTTGGAAACCGCCACCCACGAGCTGGAGGAGCTATCAGGCACGCTGGAAGGCGCGAAGCTAGCCGCCGATGATGCCCGGGTAGGCGCGGCGAGCGCTAAGGCCGCGCTGCGCGAGCACGATCACGAGCTCGAGGCGTGGAAGCGCGACCACCAGCGCTTACTCAAGCAGTATGAGGCGAACAAGGCGGAGCACGAAAAGGCTGCCGCTCGCGCCACGGACATCGAGGTGCAGTTGGCTCGCCTGCGCGAAGAACTCGCGGAGGCTCGTGACCGCTTGTCGCGCGTGGACGCCGATGAGCAAGCGGATGAACCTTCCTCGGTGGAACGCGATGCAGCCTCGGCCGCCCTTGAACAGGTCAAGGCCATGGAGGTAGAGGCTCAACTGGCGGCCCGCAGCGCGGAGGAAAAGGTAGGCCAGGCAGCCGGCAAGGGAGAGGCCCTGCGGCGCCAAGCTCAGCATGAGCGCCAAGCTAAGGCACGCCACGATCAGGCGATGGCCCGCCGGCAGGCGCAGGCGCGGTTGGCGGGGGCCGTCGACAAGCATGCCCAGGACCTAGCCGCCCGCACTACGCAGGCACTTGAGCGCGCAGCTGAGGAACGCGATGAGCTAGTGACCCAGCGCGGCGTGCTGCAGGGGCGTGCGCAGTCGGCGAAGCAGGCGGTCTCCGCGACCCGTCAGCAGCTTGATCGCCTGACCGATTCCGCGCACAACTCGGAGATTGCCCGCAGCCAGGCGCAGGTGCGCGTGGATGAGGCTGAGGGCAAGATCGTGGAGCAGCTGGGCATATCTATCCCGGATTTGCTCAAGGACTACACGCCGGGCGAGGACTTCGATCGCTCCGCCGAGACCAAGCGGTTGAAGCAGGCCGAGAAGGACCTCAACTCCTTGGGCAAGGTGAACCCGCTGGCCTTGGAGGAGTACAAGGCTCTGGAGGAGCGCTATAGCTTCCTGTCCACGCAGCTCGATGACGTGATTCATGCGCGTAAGGATTTGGCCGGAGTCATTGAGGACGTTGACGCGCAGATCTTGCAGCTGTTCACGGATGCCTGGCACGACGTGGAGGCGGAGTTCCCCAAGGTTTTCCAAACACTCTTCCCCGGCGGCGAGGGCCGACTCATCCTTACTGAGCCGGATGACATGCTGGCCACCGGCATCGAGGTGGAGGCCCGCCCGCCGGGCAAGAAGGTCAAGCGCCTGACGCTGCTGTCGGGCGGCGAGAAGTCACTGACCGCGCTGGCGATGCTCGTGGCTATTTTCCGCGCGCGCCCCTCACCGTTCTACGTCATGGATGAGGTGGAGGCCGCGCTGGACGACGTCAACCTGCGCCGCCTCATCGCCCTCTTCGAGGAGCTGCGCAAGGATTCTCAGCTCATCGTCATCACTCACCAGAAGCCAACGATGGACGTGGCCAACGTCCTTTACGGCGTGACGATGCGTGGTGATGGTGTCACACGCGTGATTTCACAGCGCATGACCCGTGCGGGTGAGGCGCCGGGCACGGCTCAGGCGGCGGAGGACGCCACGCGCCTTGGCGTGGATGCTCCGCGCTAACGGCGCGGTGCCAGACCGAGGCTTTCGCCCTCCTCATCGTGCCGGGCGCGAACAACCCTGGCACTATGGAGGGCATGAATACTACTTTTCTGTGGATTGCGATAGCAGTCATCGTCCTGATTCTGCTGGTGGTCTTGTTCATCGTCCTGGGCAAGAAGCGCGGCGAGTCGAAGAAGGTCTCCTTCGAAAAGCCCGCGGAGGAGCCGAAGGAGCTGACCCAACAGCAGAAGTCCGGCAACTACCAGGCCAAGTCTGGTTTTAATTTCGCCCCTGCTGGTGGCGGTACAACTAAGGAGCCTGTTACCGCCTCGAAGCCCGAGCAGCCGGCGCCACAGCCGTCAGTTGCTGAGCAGCCCGCGCAGGCCCCAGCTGAGCCCAAGCCTGAGCCGCAGGCGGAGCAGCGTGATGCCACTGAGCTGGCGAATGCGCAGTTAGAGGGCGCCGAGGAAACACCGAAGGTCACGAAACCTAAGGCGGAGCCGGAGGCGGAGGCACAACCAACGGTAGAAGCTAAGCCCGAGGCGGAGGCTAAGGCTGAGGTTAAGCCGGAACCGGCGGCAGAGGCCAAGCCAGTGAGCGAGCCGGAGCCGGCAAAGGAAGAAGAGGAAAAAGACTCTTCCGCTGGCGTTGTCGCGGCAGGTGCCGCGGGCGCCGCAGCCGCTGGTGCTGCCGTGACCGGAGCCGCTGCCGCGGACAAGGATGATAAGGACGCTCTAGAAGAAGGCGCGGAGGGCGATGCCCCAGCCGCCGAGCAGGAAACCACTGAGCCGGAGCCCGAAGCTGCTGAGGCAGAAGCAGTGGACGAGGCCCCGAAGGTAGAGGAGGAGCCTTCTGCTCAGGTTGAAGCCGAAGAAGAGGCAGCGGAAGAGGTAGAAGTACAGCCTGAACCAGAAGCGCAGCCCGAGCCAGAAGCACCGGCCGAGCCAGAGGAAGCTGAAGCAGAGGAAGCCGCTGCGGCGGCGGGGGCGCAGGCGGCGTCGGCAAGCGCGGCGCTCGAGGCTGAGCCCGAGGAGCTGGAAGTTTCCGAGGACGCCGAGGTCGTTGAGGCCCCGGCATCTCAGCCGCAGGAGGATATCGCACCGGCCGCCGGCCGCTTGGGCAAGCTGCGTGGGCGCCTGTCCCGCTCGCAGAACGCCATCGGCCAAGGCCTCATGGGCATTCTTTCCGCTGGTGATCTGGATGATGATGCCTGGGAAGAGATTGAAGACACCCTCATCATGGCTGATCTGGGCACCAAGTCCACGATGAAAGTCACCGACTCCCTGCGCGAGAAGATCGCTGAACGCGGCGTGAGCTCCGAGGCGGAAGCACGCGCCATGCTGCGCGAGGCACTCATCGAGGTTGGCCATCCGGAGATGGACCGCTCCATCAAGGCCATGCCGAACGACGGCAAGCCTGCCGTCATCATGGTCGTTGGCGTCAACGGCACCGGCAAGACCACTACGACGGGCAAGCTCGCGCGCGTGCTCGTGGCGATGGGCCACAACGTTTTGCTCGGCGCGGCGGATACCTTCCGTGCAGCGGCAGCTGATCAGCTCGAGACCTGGGGTCGCCGCGTAGGCGCATCGACGGTGCGCGGCAAGGAAGGCGCGGACCCGGCTTCCGTGGCCTTCGATGCCGTCGCCGCTGGTGTGGACCAGGGCGTGGACGTGGTCCTCATCGATACTGCTGGGCGTCTGCACACCTCCGTTGACCTCATGGACCAGCTGGGCAAGGTCAAGCGCGTGGTGGAGAAGAAGACCGAGGTCGACGAGGTCCTGCTTGTCCTGGACGCGACGGTGGGGCAGAACGGCCTGACGCAGGCGCGCATTTTCCGCGATGTCGTCGACATCACTGGTGTTGTCCTGACCAAGCTCGATGGCACGGCAAAGGGCGGCATCGTCTTCCAAGTTCAGGAAGAACTGGGTGTGCCGGTCAAGCTCGTGGGCCTCGGCGAAGGAGCCGATGACCTCGCGCCGTTTGAGGTTGAGGGATTCGTCGATGCCTTGCTGGGGGAGAAGTAAGACCTTATAGATCCCTGGGCTATACCTAAGTTCTTTCGAGACGCAGCGCCTCCTTTGTGAGGCGCTTTCGTCGTCTCCATCCCATTAAAGATGTGCTTTGGGGGAGGTCACAATGGTAGTCTAGGACAGTCCTGTCTATGTGAGGCTGAGTTTTCAGCCCTAACAACGGTTCGTGAGGCTACTCTTTCGTGACACTCTTGTATGTCGTCCTCCTCGCAGCTGTCGCAGTGGCGCTAGCACCGGTAGCCGTCAAGGTTGCTGATCGCGCAGCCGGCTACCCGCTAGCCGGCATTTTTATTATCGCAGCGGCACTGTTGGCTAAAGAATTTCCGGCACTGGCCCGTGGCGAAGAACTGTCCTATTCCGTGACGTGGGTGCGTGATGTCATCGCACCAGGCGTCGACGTTAACCTCGCCTTCCGCGGCGATGCGCTGGGCGTTTTCTTTGCGATGTTGGCTCTCATCATCGGCGCGGTGGTTTTTACCTATTCCGCTGCCTACCTGCCCAAGGGGAAAGGCAACGTCAGCTTTTATGTGCTGATGACCGCGTTTACGCTGTCGATCCTCTTGCTCGTGCTGGCTAATGACGTCGTCGTGCTCTTCCTGGCGTGGGAGCTGGTATCGCTGGCGTCGTTCATGTTGATCGCACGCAGCGGCAAGTCCGGTGAGGCCGGTTCGCAGCGCACACTCATCCTGACCTTCATCGGCGGCCTCACCTTGTTGACAGGTGTGGCGATTGCCGCGACGGCAGCGGGGACGACGAACCTGGAAGACATCCTCGCCTCCGATGTATGGGCCGAGCGCCCAGGCCTGACCACCGGGGTTGCCATTCTCATCGCGGCCTCGGCATTCACCAAGTCCGCGCAGTTCCCCTTCCACTTCTGGTTGCCGGAGGCTATGGCGGCTGCCACGCCGGTCTCGGCCTTCCTGCACGCGGCGGCCGTGGTCAAGGCCGGCGTGTACCTGTTGATTCGTTTCTCTACTATCTTCCATGATGTTGCAGCGTGGAACTGGCTGCTCATCGTGGTCGGCATGGGTACCGCCGTCATGTCGGCGGTCTTCGCCGTGCAGAAGACGGACCTGAAGAAGCTGACCGCGTATTCCACCGTGTCCCACCTGGGTTGGATCGTGGCCACGATTGGTGTGGGCACCCCCTTCGCCATCGCGGCGGCGCTCGTGCACACGCTGGCACACGCGCTGTTTAAGTCCTCCATCTTCATGCTCATTGGCGTGGTTGACCATGAGGCTGGTTCACGTGACATCCGCCGCCTCGGCGTGCTGTGGAACAAGATGCCGTGGACCTTCGGCTCCATGCTCATCGGCGCTGCCTCCATGGCTGCGGTCCCGCCGCTCTTCGGCTTCGTGTCGAAGGAAGGCATGCTGACCGCTTTCGAGGACGCGCCCATCGGATCGGCCGGCCAGGTGCTCTTGCTCATCGTTGCGGGCGTGGGTGCGTTCTTCACGTTTACCTACTCCGCCAAGATCGTCTTTGGTGCTTTCTTCGACGGCCCGCGCGATATGTCGAAGGTCCACGAGGCGCCGGTGCGGTTGTGGCTGCCCGCGGCTCTTCCCGGCGTGATGTCGGTGCCGATCATCTTCGTCATGGGCGCGCTCGATGGGCCGCTTGATGACGTCGTGGCGGCCATCGGCATGGAGGGGCATTCTCACCTTGCTCTGTGGCACGGTCTCAACGTCCCGCTGCTTATTTCCGTCGTGGTTCTCATCGCTGGCGTCGTCGGTTTGTTCTTCCGCACGCCGCTGTGGACCGCGATGGAGGAGCGCCAGCTACTGCCGCGCACTGGTAACCAAATCCTGAAGTGGATTCAGGACGTGTGCGCAGCCTTCGGCCGCTTCGTCGGCCGCATGTCGGATACCCACAACCCGTCGAAGCTCATCCTGCCGATTGTCCTCCTCGTCATCATTCTTGCGGGCTCCACGCTGGTGTCGACGGGTGTCGACGGCGTGGCATTGAACCCGCGCGTGGATGGCCTGGACAACCCGTGGGATCTGCTGCCGCTGGGCATCGTGGCGCTGTCGATGTTTGGTTTGGTTCGTACCCGCAACCGCCTCACGGGTGCGGTCATGATTGGTACCGCGGGTACCGGCGTGACCTTGCAGATGTTCCTGCTGGGTGCACCGGACGTTGCCTTGACTCAGTTCACGGTGGAGGCGCTGTCCGTCATCGTCATGATGATGGTCCTGCGCTACCTGCCGGAGAAATTCCACCCGGTACAGAACACCAACCGCAAGGTGGGCTCCATCGTGGTGGCGGTGCTCGCGGGTATCACCGCATTCCTCGGTGTGTGGGCGCTGATGGGCCGCCACGAGCGATCCGACTTGTCCATGTGGTACCTCAACAACGCCCCGGATATCACTGGTGGCGACAACGTGGTGGCCACCATCATCGTGGAGTTCCGTGCACTCGATACTTTGGGTGAGCTGTCGGTGCTCGGCATGGCCGCCGTGGTGATCGCCGCGGTGACCTCGACGCTGCCGCGCTTCCCGTTTACCTCCGGTACGCGCCCGGCACCGTTCGGACAGTCGCAGCTCAACTCGGTACCACTGCGGAAGGGAATTGCCATCGCCATCCCGATTCTGGTGGTGATGTCCTTCATCGTGTTCTACCGTGGACACCAGGCTTCCGGCGGTGGCTTCCCGGCGGCGCTCATCATGGGTGCGGCCATCGGCCTGACCTACCTCTCACGCGGTACCGATGAGATTGTCTTCGGCCGCATGACCCCAATTCACCTCACCGGCGTGGGCATCATCGTTGCGCTGACGGCGGGATTCATCGGCTACATTCTGACCTCGCATGGTTCCGGAGGTTTCTTGACTGCCATCCACGGCCACGCGCTGGGGCAGCACTGGACCACGTCGCTCATCTTTGACTTGGGTATTTACCTGGCGGTCCTGGGCATGCTCACCATGGCCATCAACGCCTTGGGCGGCTACTTGCGCCCGGGCACTGAGCGGGACTTCCTGCCGTGGGTCCACGATGATGATTCGGCGCTGCCGAATACGCCGCGCGTGGTGATGGAGGACGTTGATGATCCGTACCCCGAATCCATCAACCCATCCTCGGATCCACTGGCCTTGCTCAATGAATCCGAGGCGCGCCATCGCGCGTCCTCGCCCCACTACACTCCGGCTACAGAGGAGAAGAATTCATGATCCTCGCACTGACTATTGCACTGCTCATCGGTAGCGCTGTCTACCTCATCCAGCAGCGCGGCTTGGTCCACATTGTGTTGGGCATGATGGCCTTTGGCCACGGCGCCAACCTCATGCTCTTGGCTACCGGCGTGTACTCCTACCGCGGAGAGTCCTTCCCGTCGCAGGTCCCGGCGGATCAGATGGCGGACCCACTGCCGCAGGCATTCGTTCTGACCGCCGTGGTGATCTCCATGGCCACCTCTACGATTCTGCTGACCATGGCGGCGATGGGCGCCAACGATGACACGGATGTTGTCGAGCCGGTGGATGACAACACCATTGACCACGCCTTCTCCACGCTGGGCCGCGATACCCAAAACCGGGAGATTCTGGAGCGCTCGGCCAACAAGATGGACCGTTTGAAGGAACTTGACCACGAGGGGGAGAAGTAAATGTATGACACTGTAAGCGCTCTTCTTCCGCTCTTCCCAGCGGTTCCCCTGGTATCAGCGGCGCTGGCGCTGCTCGCACCGTGGCACCGTGTGCGCGATGCCATCATGCTCATCGTGCCGGGCGTGGGTATCTTCGCCTCCTTCGCGCTGCTGCTCTACACCATGAACAACGGCGTGGTGGCGCACACGGTGGGCAATTACGTGGGCAACGCGGGTATCGCTTTTGCTGCCGACACCTTCTCTGCTCTCATGCTCATCACGACGATGATCGTGGCCTTCGGCGCTAACTGGTTTGCCATCGTTGGCGGTGAGACCAAGTCTCGCTACTACCCGTCGCTGACGCTTATCTTGATCACCGGCGTGTGCGGCGCACTCCTGACCGCCGATCTCTTTAACTTCTTCGTGTTCATTGAGGTCATGCTGTTGCCGTCCTACGGCCTCATCACGATGTCGGGTACGTGGTCGCGCTTGGCCGCAGGCCGTGCTTTCGTGCTGGTCAATCTGTTCGCCTCCACGCTGCTTGTGGTCGGCGTGGGCTATATCTATTCGGTTACGGGCGTGGTTAACTTGGCGGCGCTGACGGGTGCTGCCGCCGGCAACGGGCCGGTAACGGTGGCTTCCGGCATCATCGTTATCGCCATCGCCGCGAAGGCCGGCGTGTTCCCCGTGCAATCCTGGCTGCCGCGTACCTACCCGGGTACGTCGGCTGCCGTCATGGGCCTGTTCTCCGGCCTGCACACCAAGGTTGCGGTGTACATGCTCTACCGCCTGTGGGTGCAGCTTTTCGATATGGACCAGCGGTGGGGGACACTCATCATCGTCGTCATGATCATCTCCATGCTGGTTGGCGCTTTCGGTGGCTTGGCTGAGAACTCCATCCGCCGCGTGCTGGGCTACCAGATGCTCAATGGTATGCCCTTCATCCTCGTGATGATGGCCTTCACTACCCACGATGCGCAGCGCGCGTTGGCTGCCGGCATTCTCTACACGATTCACCACATGCTCACGGTGGGCTCCCTCATCCTGGCTTCTGGTGCTATCGAGGAGACGTACGGTACGGGCAGGCTCAACAAGCTTTCTGGCTTGGCGCGCCGTGATCCGATTATCGCGTGGATCTTCGCCGCTGGTGCCTTTTCCGTCGTGGGCTTCCCGCCTTTCTCCGGTATGTGGGGCAAGGTCCTCATCGTCGCCGAAATCGCCCGTACCGGCGGGGGATGGGCCTGGACCGTTATCACGGTGATTATCATCGCCTCCTTCGCGGCGTTCCTGGCCATGCTGCGTGTGTGGCGCCGCGTCTTCTGGGGCAAGGACCTGCCCAAGGAGAAGGTGCCCGATGAACTTGTGATTCGCAAGAAGCTGATGGCTCCCTCGGCGGCGTTGATCTTGGGCTCGCTGACCATGTTCATCCTGTCCGGGCCGGTCATTAGTGTCACCATGGAGGCATCGGAGGATTTGTTGGACACGGAGGCCTACGCACACGCAGTGCTTGGCGACGACCCCGTAGCCCTACCCGATATCGACTCACTCCAGGAGGGCCGTTAAATGAAGAGTGCTGTGCATGCAGTTGTCTACGCGTTGTGGCTGATTAAAGAAATCTTCGTCGCGGGCTTTTCGCTCGCCATGGAATCCTTCAAGCCGCATAACAACTATCGCCCAGTGGTGCTTCGGTACCCCTTGCGTGTGACGAGCGCGTGGGAGATCTTCTGGTTCACCTCGTCCATTACAGCAACGCCGGGCACCTTGTCGTTGGGCTTGCGCGAGCCGGTGGCAGAAGGTCTTCCGCGCATCGTGCTGGTTCAAGCCGTGATGGGCGATGACCCGGCCAGCGTCATGGCGGACCTCGCGGACATGGAGGAGCACCTCGCGCCACGAGTGAAGGGCATCGATTATGGCGTGCCTGGCCAGGGACCGACGGAGGAGCTCGCCCCAACGTTCTACGAGTATCCGCTGGATACGCTGGGCCGCCATATGCGCGCTCCCGATATCGCGAAGACCGACGATACCCCGCTGGCAGCGAACGACGTGGAGAAGTATTCCGTGTGGCCGCTGCGGCAGGTCGTGCCGGGCAAGGACGCCCGAAAGGATGATAAGAAGTGATTGATTTTTCCTCGATGAGCGCCTTTCACTGGGTTGTCTTTGTCTGTGTGTTCCTCATTGGTGCATCGGTGTGCTCGGCGTTGGTGTTGGCGTTGCGGTCCCGCGATGAGCTCACCCGCACCGTGATGAGTGACATGGTCTTCTACGGCATGATGTGCATGTACTTTGCGTGGGCGATGACTAACCACGCGTCCATCGTCTACGACATCGCGATGCTCGCAGGTATCGCGGCGGGCGTGCTGCCGACGTTGTCGATGGCCCGCATCATCTCGAAGGGCAGGAGGTAAAACCATGACTATCGCGGAGATTATTGCTTCGGTTCTGCTGGTTGTGGCCACGGTCCTGGTTATCGCGACAGCCATCGCTTTGTGGCGAGCGCCCGATGCCTTGACCCGCGTCAACTTGCTGGGGCCGACGGTTGGTTTGGCTGTCCCGCTTCTGCTCGTGGCGAAGCTGGTCGTTGACTTTGCCGAGAACGGGTTCTCGCTGTGGTCGCTGGTCCGTGTCCTCATTGCTTGTTTCGGCGTGTGGATCATCGGTTCGGTGGGCTCTTTTTACATGGGCCGTTCCATCTACGGCGTGACCGTCACGGATGTGAAGTACGCCAAACGTATGCGCCAGCAAGCGCAGACCGTGGAAGCCTCCGAGGAGGAAGTCTAGGGCGCACGTTTAAGTGAGCGGCGAGGGCAGAAATGCCTCGCCGCTTTTTTAGATCCCAAATGTGATCTATGACTCATTCTTCTTCCTAAATCTATAGATGGATAGGTATTTTAAGAACTGTACCTATCGAGCTATAGAAAAGAGGTTAGTTGAAGTATGACTCCTGATGCATTCTCTTCCGGTGATGCCGCGTGGATGTTGATCAGCGCATCATTGGTGTTGCTCATGACCCCCGGATTGGCGTTGTTTTATGGCGGCATGGCAGGCAATCGCCACGTCCTCAACATGATGATGATGTCCTTCGGCGCGCTCGCGCTCGTGCCAGTGCTCTATGTCTTGTGGGGCTGGTCCATGTCCTATGCAGGAAGCTCTTTTGCCGGAATAGTCGGCGACCCGTTTGAAGCGTTGGGCTTGCGCGGCCAGATCACAGGCCCTTCCAACGAGTATCTCCTCGGAAGTTCTGGTTACCCCGCCGTCATCGATATCGGCTTCCAAGCTACCTTCGCCATTATTTCGACGGCTATTATTTCCGGTGCCATTGCCGGCCGTGTGAAGTTCTCCGCTTGGTTGACCTTCGCGGGTATCTGGGTGACTTTTGCCTATTTCCCACTCGCCCACATGGTGTGGGGCGGGGGAATTCTCTCCCACGCCCCGCGCTCGCTCGCGGCGTGGCTCTTCGGTGTCTCGGAAGGTGAGGCGCTCATCGCTCCCATCGACTTCGCTGGTGGCACCGTCGTGCACATTTCTGCCGGAGCCGCGGCCCTAGTCCTCGCGATTGTCGTGGGCCCACGCGCGGGATTTCCGAAGCACGTCGATAGGCCCCACAACCTCCCGATGGTGATGCTCGGCGCCGCACTGCTGTGGTTCGGCTGGTTCGGTTTCAACGGCGGTTCCGCCTTCGCTGCGGATGGCCTTGCAGGTTTGGCGTGGTTGAACACCACCGTCGCCGCGGCCGCCGCGATGCTCGGCTGGATGTTGGTGGAGCGAATCCGTGACCGTGCCGCCACTTCACTCGGCGCAGCATCCGGAGCTATCGCAGGCCTCGTCGCCATCACCCCGGCTGCAGGAGCACTTAGCCCGCTTGGTGCCATCGCCCTCGGCTTCCTCGGTGGGATTATCGCCTGCCTGTGCATCAGCCTGAAGTATCGCTGGGGCTTTGATGATTCCCTGGACGTTGTCGGCGTCCACCTGTGCGCAGGACTGTGGGGCACGATTGGCCTGGCCTTCTTCGCTACGGATAACGGAATCCTCACCGGTCACTTCTCTGAAGGACTCAAGCTGCTCGTCGTTCAAACGCTCATTGCGGTTGTGGCGATGCTGGTGTCGGGGCTCGTCACCCTGCTGGCGGCGCTCCTTATCCGCGCCACCATGGGCTGGCGAATCGAGGACGAAGCGCAGGGGATCGACCTGGGCGAGCACCGCGAGACCGCGTATGATTTCCGCGAATCCGTGGCGTCGCACCGCCGCCACGCCCACGACGCTAGGATTAGTCCTGCACCAACCGTCCAGCCGCGGGTCGACACCGCCGGAGCTAAGGAGTAACAGATGAAGCTCATCACTGCCATCGTCAAACCGTTCACGCTGCCGGACATTCGCGAGGCCCTCGAACAGCACGACGTGCATGGCCTGACGGTGACCGAGACCCAAGGCTTTGGCCAGCAGCGCGGCCACAGTGAGGTCTACCGCGGCGCCGAGTACGCCACCGATTTCGTTCCCAAGGTCAAGCTCGAGGTGGTGACCTCTGACGAACAGGTTGAGGATATCCTCTCCACCATCGTGGACGCCGCCTACACCGGAAAGATCGGTGATGGCAAGATCTGGATCACTCCTATTGAGGACGTCATCCGCGTGCGCACCGGCGAGCGCGGCGAGGCGGCCCTGTAACACGTGTCTACGGCCGCTCAACTGCGTGAGGACGCTTATGCTGCGGCGATGCGCCTCACGCAGTCCCTGCAGCTTCCGCCCGGCTGCGCGCTTGCAGCCACCGGTTCCTTTGCGCGCCGCGCGATGACCCCGTTTTCCGATCTCGACCTCATCCTCCTTCACCCGGATGACACGGAGCTGCCCGAGGAAGTCGTTTCCGAGGTCTGGTATCCCATCTGGGATGCTAAGTATCGGCTCGATTATGCAGTGCGCACCCCGCGCGAATTCGGCGCCATCGCCGGTTCCGATCCCGCCGCCGGCTTCGCGCAACTGGATCTGGCCTTCGTTGCCGGAGACAAGCAGCTGGTGGATTCCACCCGCGCCCAGGTCTATGCCTCGTGGCGCCGCCTGTTGCAGAGCAATTTCGATGCCTTCGTTGATCTCGCCATTGCGCGCTGGCGCCGTTCCGGCACCTTGGCCACGATGACCCACCCGGATATCAAGAATGGGCGCGGTGGTCTGCGCGATATCCAATTCCTCCGGGCCCTCGCCCTAGGAAACCTCGCGGACGCCCCAGCGCTCGAGGAGGAGCAGGCCCTGCTTCTCGACGTCCGCACGCTCCTCCACGTCACCGCCCGCCGCCACCGCGACATCCTCGACCCAGAATTCGCTGCGGAGATCGCACACGAACTGGGCTTTGCCGACCGCTATGAATTATCAGCGGCCGTCGTCACCGCCGCCGCGGCGGTGGATAGGGCCGTCGAGAGGGCGCTCGCGACGGCTAGGGGAGTGGTGTCTAAGCGCAGCCACAACCGCACCCGCAAGCCACTCGACATCGGTGTCGTGGATGTGGGCGGCGAAATCAGGCTCGCCCGCACCGCAGACCTAGACGAGCCGTGGCTACTCCTGCGCGTCGCCGCCGCTGCGGCGCGTTCGGGCAGGAGCGTGCCCGCTCACGTTTGGGAACAACTACGCGAGCTGCCAGACCTGCCGCAGCGCTGGCCCGCGGGAGCAACGGATGCCTTCTTCAGCCTGTTGTCCTCGCCGCTCAATACCCCGCGCCTTATCCAGGAAATGGACGCCCATGGCTTGTGGGAGCGAGTCGTTCCGGAGTGGGAGCACATCCGCGGAATGCTGCCTCGGGAGCGCACGCACTCTCATACCGTGGACTATCACTCCATCCTTACCGTCGCTCGGTGCGCTGAAGCCCGCACGTCCGTAGCGAGGCCCGATCTGCTGCTCTTGGTGGGGCTCTACCACGACATCGGCAAAGGCTACGGCCGCCCGCACGAACTCGTGGGAGCGGAGATGGTGGCGCGCGCTGCCGCCAAGCTCGGCCTCGACCTGGCGGATCGCTCCCGCGTGCAAACCGTGGTGGCAGAGCACACGACTTTGGCGCGCATCGTCTCCCGCACCGATCCTTTCTCCGACGAAGCCCGCGATGAGCTTCTCGAAGCCGTGCGTTATGACTACCTGACCCTGGCGCTCCTCGTCGTGCTCGCCCGCACCGATGCCGAATCCACCGGCCCAGGCGTGTGGAACCGCAGGCTCGAGAATGGAATCGAGGCGGTCAGCGCCCGCGCTTTTGCGCAGCTGGAGGCCCTGAGTCCGGTGCGGCCGCTGGTGGCCGTTGACCGCGACATCGGCCTGCGCCACAACCCGGAGGATGATAGCTTCACCGTCCTGTGGCGCGGCAGCTACCAGCGGGAGGCCGTGCGTCCACTAGCGCTTATCGCTGCCTTGGGATGGAACATTCTGTCCTCGCGCTTGGTGCGCACGGAGGAGGGCTATGCCGGCGAGTTCGACATCCGCGCGCTCCACGGCGCCATCGATCTCGCGACGGTGGAGGAGCGCTTGGTGCAGTCTTATAAGTCCGGAACCTATACCGTGCTGCCCGATTTCGTATCGGGGCCTGCAACCGCCATGTGGACCAGAGGCGTTTTCGAGCTCAGAATCGATGACTACCCGGGTACCCTCGGACACGTGCTCGCGCTGCTTCCGGAGTGCGAGTGGCTATCCACCACCACACCGGGCGCCACGATGGTGCTTCACGCCGTGCCGCTTGGCGACGTCCCCCGTGCCACCCTCGTCCGGAATGTGACCCAAGCACTGGTCAACGGCTAAGCTGGGGAAGTTATAAATTTATCCACGATAGTTGAGGGAGCACTCTAACGTGTTTGAGTCTTTGTCTGACCGCTTGCAATCAGCCCTGTCCGGCCTGCGCGGCAAGGGCAAGCTGACCGAGGCGGACATCAACGCCACAGCGCGCGAAATCCGCCTTGCGTTGCTGGAGGCGGACGTCTCGCTCAACGTCGTGCGCGGCTTCATCAAGCGCATCAAGGAGCGCGCGGCAGGCGCCGAGGTCTCCGAGGCGCTCAACCCTGCGCAGCAAGTGGTCAAGATCGTCAACGAGGAGCTCATCGAGATCCTCGGCGGCGAGACCCGCCGCCTGAACCTAGCCAAGAATCCGCCGACGGTCATCATGCTCGCCGGCCTCCAAGGTGCTGGTAAGACCACCTTGGCGGGCAAGCTGTCCAAGCACCTGGCTTCCAAGGGGCACACCCCGATGCTGGTGGCCTGTGACCTCCAGCGCCCGGGTGCGGTGCAGCAGCTGCAGATCGTCGGCGAGCGCGCCGGGGTCGACGTCTACGCGCCGGATCCTGGCACCTCCCTGAACTCCCACGAGCATGAGATGGGTACCTCGCACGGGGATCCGGTGGACGTCGCCAAGCGCGGAATTGAGGAAGCCAAGCGCACGCAGCACGATATCGTCATCATCGATACCGCCGGCCGCCTCGGCATCGATGAAACCCTGATGACGCAGGCCCGCAACATCCGCGACGCCGTCAACCCGGACGAAGTCCTCTTCGTCATCGACTCAATGATCGGCCAGGACGCCGTGCAGACCGCCGAGGCCTTCCGCGACGGCGTGGACTTTACCGGCGTCGTTCTGACCAAGCTGGACGGCGACGCCCGCGGTGGCGCGGCCCTGTCCATCCGTGAGGTGACGGGCAAGCCCATCATGTTCGCCTCCACCGGCGAGAAGCTCGAGGATTTCGATGTCTTCCACCCGGAGCGTATGTCCTCGCGCATCCTGGGCATGGGTGACCTGCTGACGCTCATTGAGCAGGCGGAGTCCAAGCTGGATCAGTCCAAGGCGGAGGAAGCCGCCAAGAAGATGGGCTCCGGCGAGATGACGCTCAATGACTTCTTGGACATGATGCTCATGGTCCGCAACCTGGGGCCGATGGGCAACCTGCTCAAGATGATGCCGGGCGGCAACAAGATGAACCAGATCGCCGACATGGTCGACGAGAAGCAGCTCGACCGCATCCAGGCCATCATCCGCGGTATGACCCCGGAGGAGCGCGAGAACCCGAAGATTCTCAACGCTTCGCGCCGCAAGCGTATTGCGCTGGGCTCTGGTGTAGCTGTCTCTGACGTCAACCAGCTCATTGAGCGTTTTATCGAAGCCAAGAAGATGATGTCCCAGATGGCCGGCCGCTTCGGCATGCCGGGCATGGGCGGCGGGCGCTCGGCTACTAAGAAGAAGCCGAAGGGCCGCAAGGGCAAGAACGGCAAGCGCAAGCCGCCGAAGCGTCGTGGTGGCGGCGGAATGCCAGGCATGGGCGGCGGTATGCCGTCGATGCAGGAGCTGCAGAAGATGCAGGAGCAGCTCGGCGGCGGCATGCCCGGGCTAGGCGATATCAAGATGCCCAAGGGCATGGAGAATATCGACCTCAACAACCTGGACTTTGGCCAAGGCAAGAAGAAGTAGGCGATTACCCACGCGATAATATGTCCGACTAAAGTTGGATAAAACTGTTCTCGCGTGGAAAGGTCCTCACTGTGAAGGCCAGCCCTGTGGTGCGCCAGATGCGCCACGACATCACTACCAAACCGTTCATCGCCATCTGGGAGGTCACCCGTGCCTGCCAGCTGGTGTGCCAGCACTGCCGGGCCGACGCCCAGCACGACCCCGCACCGGGCCAGCTCACTACCGCCGAAGGCAAGGCGCTGCTGGATTCCCTGGCCAGCTACGACAAGCCACGCCCGCTCGTGGTGCTCACGGGAGGGGATCCGTTTGAGCGCGGCGACCTGGAAGAGCTCACCGCCTACGGCACGTCCCTGGGACTCAACGTGTCGCTTTCGCCGTCGGTCACGCCCCGTTTGACGCGCGAGCGCCTCGAGGGCCTGCGCGCGGCGGGAGGGTCCGCGCTGTCGCTTTCTCTCGACGGCGCGAGCGCTGCAACCCACGACTACTTCCGCGGCTTCTCCGGCATCTTCGACCGCACGATTGAGATGGCCAGCGTGGTCACCGACGTGGGCTTCCGCCTCCAAATCAACTCCACCATCACGAAGAACAACGTCCATGAGGCCCCGCAGCTGTTGGCGCGGGTTATCGAGATGGGTGCCAAGCTCTGGAGCGTGTTCTTCCTCGTACCCACCGGCCGCGGTACGGGCTTGGAGGCGCTGACCCCGCAGGAGCGCGAGGACGCGATGCAGTGGCTGCACAGCGTGTCCACGCGGATTGCCATTAAGACCACGGAGGGGCCGCAATATCGGCGCATCGTCCTGCAAGCCCAGCGGGGAGAGAAGTACGAGGGCGGCGAACTGTACCGCTTCCTTACCGCGGAGACCGAGCGGATTTTGGGCCCCGATCCCCATACGCGCCGCCCGCGGCCGCCGATGGCCATCAACGCGGGTTCCGGCTTCGTCTTCATCGACCACGTGGGGGACGTCTACCCAAACGGCTTCCTGCCGCTGCACTGCGGCAACGTCAAGAGTCACCTACTGCCGGACATCTACGCCAACTCGCCAGTGTTTAAGAAGCTTAGGGATCCCAATGCGTGGAGCGGCAAGTGCTCCGTGTGTGAGTTTGCTTCTGTGTGTGGCGGCTCGCGGTCCACGGCTTTTGCCATGACGGGCGACCCGCTCGCGTCAGACCCCACCTGCGCCTACGTGCCCGAAGCCCTGCGCTAGCGGCGGCTACTAGATGGCCTCGCCCGCAGGGAAGGCAGGGTAGGGGACCGGGTTGGCGGGAGTCGGCGCCGCCGGGGTGGACGGTGCTGGGCCCGCCTTCGTCGTGGAGGTAGACGTGGCGGTTTCCGGGGGCTGCTGTTGGACGGTCTCGCCATTGAGGAACGGGGTGATCGCTTCACGGATGAGCGGGATGGCCGAATCCGCGAATGCCGTGGTGAAGTGGTGCATATCGCGATACACCATGATATTGCCGATGATGACCGGGCAATCGCCGTTGGCATCGCAGAACCACTTCGAGGTGTCTACGGCCAGCATGTTCTTGTACTGGGAGAGGACCTCTGCGCCCGGATCGTAGGGCGCATAAACCTCCTCGAAGCGCATACCGCACCCGAGGGAATCCTGGGTGGCCACGTAGCACTCATCAAACTGGCGGCCATTGCCGTGCTCGTCGAATCCCCACGGGTTATCGCGGAAGCCGAGGAAAGGAATATCGTGCTTGGCCAGCTCGTCCCAGAAGGCCTGATATCCCGGCGGGACGGCGTCCGGGCCGTGGCCCAAGGCCTGCCCGGGGCGCGTCGAATTCGACACCACGAGGGCTGGGTCCGCGTCGATGATGCGCTTGACCACTTCCTTGCTCCACTCGGCGCAAGATGGCTTAACGCTGAGCTCATCGCCCAACTCGATGGGGCAACCCACGCGGGTGAGCGGCACCAGCTTGAATCCCATCTCACGGCCCAAGTGATCCAGGGCTGAGGAATACTGCTCCGCGTGCGAACCGCCCACCAAGTAGACCTCAACGTCGGAGTTGACGTCGCCGAAGACACACGGCGTTACGCCGTCCTTCTGCGTCTCGATGAAATAGTCCGACGGCTCCTGCTCTGGAATGAAGCACCAGTTATCGGCAACCGGTGGCTGGATGCCGCGCGCGAGAATCGGATCTGGCTTAATCTCCACGTTCTCAGGCGGGGTGATGTTCTCCACGAAGGTCGTTGCCCCAGGGTAGAGCTGCGGATCAAGAATCTCTTGGTTTGCCTCCTGGAGGCTGCGCTGCCACAGCGGCTGAACGGCCACGAGCGCAACGGTGCACGCCGCGACGACAACTCCACCGACGCCGCGGAGGGCACCAGTCCGGGTGCGGAGGTCGGCGAGGCCGCGGTGGACGGGGAGGTCGTCGGCAAGCGGGCGCTTGCGGTGCTGGCGCAGGGGCTTCTCGACGAATCTGTGCGTCACATCCGCCAAGCCCAGCGACACCGCGATGATGATGGCTCCGAGCCACCATGGAGGGGTTTCATAGCCGAGGGCGGCGGTGGAGATGATGAGGAGCGGCCAGTGCCACAGGTAGAGCGGGTAGGCGATATCACCGAGCCAACGGGAGGGGCGAACCGTCAGCACCCGTGAGAAGGAACCACCGGAACCAATAATGATGAGCACCGCGCCGCCGATGGGCAGAAGCGACAGCGGGCCCGGGAAAGCCAAGCTGTCGGAGATGAGCATGCCGGTGCCAGCCAGGGCGGCTAGGCCGAGGGCGGTGGCGACGTTGGACAAATGTTGCGGCATCTTTAGGCGCGAGCCGTAGATGACGAGAACCGCGCCAAGGGTTAGCTCCCACGCGCGAGACCACGTGGAGTAGTAATTCTCGGGGGTCCCGTAGAGACCGTCGCGCGAGGCGTAGGCAAAAGAGGCGACGGTGATCACGAGGAGGATCGGGCCGGCGATGGAATTTACGGAGGGGAAGCGCTGCGCTTTAAGCCCCGACTTCTTCGGGCGCAACCGCATAAAAGCGGCCAGGCCCAGGGCAAAAAAGATGCCCAGGAGATAGAACTGCCCCTGGACCGCCATGGACCACATGTGCTGCAGCGGCGACGTGGTTGCGGAGGCAGCAGCGTAGTCGGCGTTTTGCCGTGCTAGCTCCCAGTTTTGGTAGTAGAAGACTGTCGCCGTGATCTGCTTGGTGAGCTCGGTGTTCATGAGCTTCGGGGTAAATACCCGAACAAGCACGTAGCTCACGCCGATGACGAGCACGAGGGAAGGCACCAACCTGCGAAGTGTGCGCCAGATGGGCCACCACGGGTTCAGGGAGGCGTTCGGCCGCGCGGCATAGCGCAGTTGCGAGCCCAGAAAGAAATACCCGGACAGGAGGAGGAAGACATCGACGCCACCGGAAACACGACCGACGAAGACGTGGTACAAAACAACCAAAGCGATCGCGATGCCGCGGAGGCCATCGAGGTCGTAGCGGTAGCGGAATGTAGATGGGGCTTGTTTATTCATAAAAAGAGGTTTGTGTGGCAGCGAAATAACCGCATTACAGGCTACCCCTTTCGCGGGGTAAGGCCTAACCATGCAAGCGGTAGGGGGGATTTCCTATTTTGCGTGCGTACCGCTAAAATCATTGGGGTTGTCCATGTGCAGCATGGAGGACACCTAAAACTTCATTTCTGCGTAACGCCGGTACCGCCCACGGACGGCCGGCATGTCACGCGCAGGATAAATCCAAGGGTTGAACCGGCGCGCCACCAAGCGGCGCGTGTCTGAACTGCCCGGTGACTAGAAAAGGAGCCAATCATGGCCGTTAAGATCAAGCTGCAGCGTATGGGTAAGATTCGCAACGCTGAGTACCGCATCATTGTTGCTGATGCACGCACCCGCCGCTCCGGCAAGGCTATCGAGAACATCGGTATCTACCAGCCGAAGCAGGAGCCGTCCCTGATCCAGATCGATTCCGAGCGCGCTCAGTACTGGCTGGGTGTCGGCGCGCAGCCGACCGAGCCGGTTCTCGCACTGCTCAAGGTGACCGGTGACTGGCAGAAGTTCAAGGGCCTGCCGGGCGCAGAGGGCACCCTGAAGGTTGCTGAGCCGAAGCCGTCCAAGCTGGATCTCTTCAACGCCGCTCTGGCTGAGGCCAACAATGGTCCGACTATCGAGGCCATCACCGAGAAGAAGCGCAAGGCCAAGGAAGAGGCTGAGGCAAAGGCTGCCGCTGAGAAGGCTGCTGAGGAAGCCGCTGCCGCTGAGGCTGCAAAGGCAGAGGAAGAGGCTGCTGAGGCTGACTCCGCTGAGGAGTCCGCAGAGTAAACTGCTCGCCTAACAGAAAATCCCCGCTGGTGCGGGGATTTTCTAGTTTTGCGGGGCAGTGGGGCGTGCTTCCAAGGGGTTCTCGAAATCCAAACCGCGGATAGCAGAAGCGATGACTGACTGCGCAATCCTTTCCATCGCTTCTTCCGATACTGATGCCAAGTGGCCGCTCAAACACAACACCGTAAAGCCGTGCACCGTGGACCAGCCAGCAAGACAATTTTGCATCATGAATTGCCGGTTAGGCTCCTGCCCAATGTAGCGTGCGTACTGCTCCATGTAGTCATAGAAGTTGAACGTGGCCTGGACCCGCGGATCCTCTCCCGGTCCCTCTGCGGCGGCGGCCAGCGCACCAGGGATGTCAAAGCCGCTCGTGGCCATCATGCACTCAAAGAAGCTTTGCTCCTCCAAGGCATAGTGGTAGTAGGCAAAGCCAGCCGCCATCATCTTGTCGACAATGCTTCCCTCGGTATTCTCGAAGGCCTCACTCAGCTTGGTAATGAGTTCGAAGGTGGCGACGTCTGCGACGGCGTCGAGAAGCGCGGCCTGATCCTTGAAGTGGCGGTACGCGGCGGTGGGGGAAACGCCGACCGCGCGCGTTGCCGCGCGAATCGTTACTGCCTCTGGTCCACCCTCCCGGCCGAGCTTGATGGCCTCCTGGAGGATCTCTTCATGCAAATTTCCATGGTGGTAAGGCTTAGAACTACTCACAATCCAAGAATAATACTAAAAGTCTAGACATTCACGCCAGTGTTTGGCGTCAACATTGTGAGCAGCATTAGCGCAGGTTGATCGCTGCAGGACACCGCATGTGGGACATACGCTGGAAGGTGTACGATGCGCCCGGGAACGAGCACGTAATCTTCATCTCCGCAACTAAAAGTCACCGCGCCCTGTAGCACCTGGACGGTGATGGGGTGCGCGGCTTTGTGATCGGGCAGGACCTGCCCGGGCAAGAATGAAAAGAGGATGAGGTTCGCTCCGTCGGCACTGAGGACTCGCTTAACGGCTGGTCTCGGGCGCGATGGGCCCGGCTTAGGGGCCTCATCGAGCAAATTTAGCGTTGTGAGCGCGGCGCTGTCATGGGTGGCGGCACCAAAGGTGGCTGCATCATTGATCGGAAGCTCAGTCATGCCACTCCAGCGTAGCCCGTTAAGCTAGCAGTCATGGAACTACTCATTGGTCGCGTGGTGAAATCCCACGGCATTAAAGGCGAGGTCTCCGTCGAGGTGACCACCGATTCCCCCGAGACCCGTTTCGCCGTCGGCGAGGTTCTCCACGGCAAACAAGGCAAGAAAGAACACGAGCTCACCATCGCGGCGGTGCGCGCTCATAAAGGGCGCCTGCTCATCACCTTCAAGGAAATCCCAGACCGCACGGCCGCGGATTCCCTGCGCGGCACCCAGTTCTTCGCCGAACCTTTGGATGATCCCGAGGATGACGGCTTCTATGACCACGAACTGGAAGGTCTGCGCGTCATTCTCGACGGCTCAGACGTGGGCGAGGTGACCGGCGTGACGCACGGTCCCACGCAGTCCCTTCTGGAGGTCACGCTCACCGATGGCAAAGAGGCGTTGGTCCCCTTCGTTGAGCAGATCGTGCCCGAAGTCGATCTGGAGGCCGGGACCTGCACCATCACCCCGCCGGAGGGGTTGCTCGACCTATGAGGATAGACGTTCTCACCATTTTTCCGGAGTACCTCGACCCGCTGCGCCACGCGCTGCTGGGCAAGGCCATCGAGCAGGGAAAGCTCGCGGTGGGGGTGCATGATCTGCGCCAGTGGGCCACCGACGTGCACAAATCCGTCGATGACTCACCCTACGGGGGCGGCCCAGGAATGGTCATGAAGCCTGAGGTGTGGGGGCCGGCGCTTGACGACGTCTCCTCCGGCACCGCCTCCACCCAGGACCTCCAAAGCGCGCTGCCGCACCTGAGCAAGCCGCGCCACGACGATATCCATGGCGTCGAGGCGCGCTCCTATGGTGAAAGCGAGGGTTCGGATAAGCCGCTGCTCATCGTGCCGACACCTGCCGGAACGCCCTTTACTCAGGCCGATGCCCGGGCGTGGTCTACCGAGGAACACATCGTGTTCGCGTGTGGGCGCTACGAGGGCATCGACCAGCGCGTCGTCGAGGATGCCGCGCAGCGCTACCGCGTGCGCGAGGTGTCCATCGGCGATTACGTGCTCATCGGCGGCGAGGTAGCCGTGCTGGTCATTGCTGAAGCTGTGGTGCGCCTTATCCCCGGGGTGTTGGGGAACCGGCGCTCGCACGAGGAGGACTCCTTTTCCGATGGCTTGCTGGAAGGGCCGAGTTACACCAAACCGCGGGAGTGGCGCGGCCTGGCGGTTCCGGATGTACTGACTTCCGGGGATCATGCCAAGGTGGACCGGTGGCGTCGCGAGCAGTCGCTGGCTCGGACATGGAAGCGCCGCCCGGAGCTGCTGGACGCGGCGGACCTGAGCGATGCCGACCGCGCGTACGTGGAATCCTTGAAGGAGGAATGAGATGGACATCAGCACTGACTTGTCAATACTTATGACCGAAGCCGAATGGGATAAGGTTCTCAAAGATATGCCGCAGCGCCTGCGCGAAGGCGGCGTCGAGCCGCTCGATATCAACGCAGAGATCATCTCCTTTACCTGCGAGCCCGACAATATCCTGGTCAACGAGTACATGGATAAACACGGCCAGCCGCCGGTGGGTGAGCACGTGTGGAGGGTCATCGTCAACGGCTCCTCTGAGCTGCCGTTGACCAAAGTCACCGCGGCCGTCGCGGACTGCTTGCCGCCGCACACGCTGTGGTACGGCACCTCCGAAATCGGCCACACCGAGTTTGGGTTGGGTACTTCCTGCGCGTGGCAGGGCGGGGTATAGGGTAGGAAGGTCTTTTAGTCCCCGACCAAAAAGAGGTTTTGTGAATATCGCAGCCACCATCGCCGGAGAGCTGGGCGTCAAAGAAACACACGTTGACGCCGCCCTGAAACTCATGGCGGAGGGCAATACCGTCCCGTTTATTGCCCGTTACCGCAAGGAAGCCACCGGCGGGCTGGATGACTCCCAGCTGCGTATCATCGAGGAACGCTCGACGTACCTGCGCGAGCTGGAAGAGCGCAAGGAAACGGTGCTCGCCGCGATTGAGGAACAGGGCAAGCTCACCGATGAGCTGCGCGCACTGATCCAGGGCTGCGAGACCAAGGCGCGCCTGGAGGATCTGTACCTGCCGTATAAGAAGCGCCGCAAGACCAAGGCGGATATCGCGCGCGAGGCAGGACTGGAGCCGCTGACGGACAAGCTCATCGAGGACCCCTCGGCGGACCCGACCGAGCTGGCGGGGGAGTATCTCACCGAAGGTTTCGAGGAAACGAAGAAGGCCCTCGACGGCGCCCGCGCCATTCTGGTGGACCGCTTCGCACTGGATGCGGATCTGGTGGGCGAGGTGCGCGAGCGCATGTACACCAGCGGTTCCATGAACGCTGGCGTGGTCGAGGGTAAGGAAACCGAGGGCGCGAAGTTCAAGGACTACTTCGAGTTCTCTGAGCCTTTCGAGAAGCTCCCCTCGCACCGCATTTTGGCGCTGCTGCGCGGCGAAAGCGAGGGCGTGCTGCACCTCAACCTCGACGCCGGCGATGACGCCATGTACGAGGGCATGATCGCAGATCGCTTCGACCTGGACGTGTCTACCTCCCGCTGGCTTGCCGACGCCGTCCACTGGGGCTGGCGCACCAAGCTTTCCATCTCTTCCGGGCTGGACGTGCGCATGCGCCTGAAAGAGAAGGCGGAGGAAGGCGCACTCAAGGTCTTCGCGACAAACCTGCGCGACGTTCTTCTGGCCGCCCCGGCCGGCCAGCGCGCGACGCTGGGCCTAGACCCGGGATACCGCAATGGCGTCAAGTGCGCGGTCGTTGACCCGACGGGCAAGGTCCTGGCCACCACGATTGTCTATCCGCACCAGCCGCAGCAGAAGTGGGCTGAGGCAGTGAGGGAGTTGGCGTCGCTAAGCGCTGCCCATTCGGTGGACCTCATGGCGATCGGCAACGGAACCGCATCGCGTGAGACGGAGAAGCTGGCGGGTGAGGTCGCTGACCTCATCGCGCAGGCCGGCGGTGCTCGCCCCACGCCGGTGGTGGTCTCCGAGGCTGGCGCGTCGGTGTATTCGGCCTCCCAGTTGGCGGCCGATGAATTCCCTGACATGGACGTCTCCCTGCGCGGCGCCGTTTCGATCGCGCGCCGCCTCCAGGACCCGCTGGCGGAGCTGGTGAAGATTGACCCGAAGGCGATTGGCGTGGGGCAGTACCAGCACGACGTTAACCAGGTCGCGCTCGCCCGCACGCTCGATGGCGTGGTGGAAGATGCCGTCAACGGCGTCGGCGTGGACCTGAACACGGCGTCGGCCCCGCTGCTGGAGCGCGTGGCCGGAGTGAACTCCACGATTGCGGCCAACATCGTGGCCTACCGCGATGAAAACGGCACGTTTGCTTCGCGCAAGGAGCTGAAGAAGGTGCCGCGCTTGGGCCCGAAGGCTTTTGAGCAGTCCACGGGCTTCTTGCGCATCAATGGTGGCAAGGATCCACTCGATGCTTCGGCAGTGCACCCGGAGGCCTACCCGGTGGTGGCGCGCATTGCGGAGAAGACCGGTCTGGGGGTTTCGGAGCTCATCGGCAATTCGCGCGTGTTGTCGAAGCTGTCGCCGGCAGACTTCGCTGACGAGACCTTTGGTGTTCCGACGGTGACGGATATCATCGCGGAGCTGGATAAGCCGGGCCGCGACCCGCGTCCGGAGTTCAAGACGGCTACCTTCAAGGAAGGTGTGGACAAGGTCTCGGACTTGAAGCCGGGGATGATTCTGGAGGGCACCGTGACCAACGTTGCGGCCTTTGGTGCCTTCATCGACGTTGGCGTGCACCAAGACGGGCTTGTGCATGTGTCCGCGATGAGCCACAAGTTCGTCTCCGACCCGCACGATGTGGTCCGCTCGGGCCAGGTGGTGAAGGTGAAGGTTATGGAAGTCGACGTGGAGCGCCAGCGCATTGGCTTGTCGCTGCGGCTTGACGATGAACCCGGCCAGCCCGCCCCCAAGCGCCGCAACAGCGGTGGGCGTTCCGAGGGGCGCGGCGGCCGCTCCGACCGTCGCAACTCCCGCCGCGACGGTGGGCGTGGCCGCGCGGACCGCGGCGGCGGTGGCTCGATGGCCGATGCCCTCAAGAAGGCCGGCTTCTAAAGCGCACCTAGTTACGCGCCACAAACCCCTGACTGTTCAAACGGTTGGGGGGTTCGTGAGTTTTCAGCGGCTTTCTGTACGGACGGTGGGTTGGACAAACATGTGGGATGAAGCGATCGCCGAAGGCACGGAAGGCCTCATGAATGTTGAGGTTTCCGCGTGGCGCCGAGCTGAGTCCGGCGTGTGGACGTGCACGGCTAAGCTGCCGCGTAGATTATCCGGGCGGCGCAGTGCTGGGTGGCGATGGGTGTATGTCCGGCGGGTCAGGTGGTTGGCTTGGGGGAGCGCCCGTCGGGCTCGTGGCCTGTCGGTTCAAGGCCTCTTGGTAGGCCGGCTGCGCGGTAATCGGCGTTCCCCAGGGCGGGATGTAATCAACCGGTCCCTTCAGCCGAAAGACATAGCCTCTGCCGGTCGGGCTGGTGGGGTCATCGTCGTTAATGCCGTTGTGGTAGGCACACAGCATGGTGAGGTTGGGCGGATTGGTTTCCCCGCCCGCTTGCCAGGGGACGATGTGGTGGACTTGGCAGTAATCGGCTGGCTTGTTGCAGTCTTCGATCGCGCAGGTGGGGTGCTCCGCGCTGGCCATGATGCGCTGCTCGAGGCTGGCAAAGCGCGAAAGCCGGTGCAGCCACACCGGGCCGATGGTGGGGTGGACCAGTGTGGCGTAGCCAGTCTCGGCGAATTTGTAGGTCAGAAACTCCGCGCCGCTCATGCGCCCGCCGTTGGTGAGCTCGAGCTCGATGTCATCGCCGTCGTGGCGGATGATCTTGTCGAGCTCGTCGAGTGTTATCACGACGTTTGTTCCCACCGCCGGCCGCGAGCCTGTGCCTTCTTTAAAGAAGACCTGGCGGGTGGCGTCCAGGAGGTCGGTGGGGTTAATGGACTCCAGGGTGCTGCGCATGGTGGAAATGTTGAGCGCGGAATCAGTCACCGTGAGCGAGTGCGGGCCGTTCTTGCGGTAAGTCAGCCGCACACCTGGCGACGGCACGCGTTTCGGTTTGAGTTCCTTCAAACGCTGCGCCGCCACTGAAGAAACCCGCTCTGAAGGCGTGGATGCGAGCGCAACGCGTAAATTCCAGACGTCAACCTGCTTCTTCAGCTTCGCGGTGTAAGACTCAATCAGGCTCAGCGTGGCCAGGTCGTGGCCTTGGCGTTGAGCCGCCTGGCGGGCTGTGCGCTGCCTACCTGTGAAGCGGGTATCGCCGAAATAGATGGCATGAAGCGACGCCAGCTCCGCCGCATCGCCGTGTGAGGCGCCCAGCGCGCGCAAGCTTTCGGGCGTGCTGGTTGCTGCTTCCACCAGCGCAATCCCCGAGTTGCGAAGGCGGATGTAGGTTTCAATATCCCCCATGTGCACAGAGAATAAAGCGGGTTAGCCCATCCCGCAACCGGAGAAGGAAACGCCCTGCCTACAGACAGTAAAGGACAGGGGCTTGCCGGGTGAAAGCCCGATTCGAATGCACTCGCTCGCCCGTCACAAGGGAGTGCGGGGTGATGTAATTCAGGTGGTGCGCAGCGCGGCGCAACGCGACGAATAGCTATAAGTTCACAATGTCAACTTATTCGGTGGTATGTTTGTTGAAACAAATGACCTAGTGGCCTCGCTCACGTTTGCGTGTCTAGCTTAAAAGGCTGGATAAACGAATAAAAGCGGACCTCAACCATCGCGCTAAGGAGGCGGACATGAGCCGTGAGGCTGAATCCAACCGGGAAGCAGACGCGAATAGCGCTTCGCCCAGTCTGGTAAATGAGGGGAGTGCTGCTACCCAGAGCGCGGCAGGCCACGACAGCGAGGCCATGGGATGGCACCGCGTCCTCGATTGGCGCCCCACGAGTACCTTGTCGCGCGTGCTCATCGTCTTCCTTCTCGTAGCACCCATCGTCATCGCGGGCACCATGATGTGGGCCATGTGGGACCCCTCCAAGTACATGCGCAACATTGACTTGGCGGTGGTGAATGAGGACGCGGGCGTCGAGAAGCAGGGCACCTACACCAACTACGGTGATCAGGTCGTGGAAGGCCTGATGGAGACGCAGTACCTGAACTTTGCCGAGGTCAACAAGGCGGACGGTGATGAGGGGCTGCTCAAGGGCAAGTACCTCATGGTCGTGACCATCCCGAAGAACTTCTCGGAGCAGGCCGTCACCATCATCAGCGATAAACCGGTCAAGCCGGAGATTCACTTCGCCACCAATGATTACTACGGCACGAATGGCTCGGTGATTTCCTCCAGCCTCATCCCGCAGGTGCAGACCAGCGTGGAGAACGCGATTTCCAAGAAGTATGCCGATCAGGTCATCGAGGGGCTGAATAAACTCAGCGATGGCCTGGGAACCGCGGCTGAGGGCGCGGGCCGGCTCGACGAGGGCGCGGGCAAGCTGCAGGAAGGCGGCGGGCGAGCGGTCGAGGGAATTGCCAAGCTGGACGCCGGCGCGGGCGATCTCAACAACGGTACTGGTCAGCTGCTCGACGGCACGACCCGTCTCAACGAGGGCGTGGGGCGCTTGAGCGGCGGTGCCGCGCAGCTGGATGATGGCGCCGCCCAGCTTGCCGACGGCTCCGACAAACTACTCGCCGGCACCGGCCGCCTGGCGGATGGCGCGGGTCAGATCGATGGCGGTGTCAATCAGCTCACCGGGATGCTCATCCCGGTGCTCAAGCAGGCGCAGGTTGTGGCCCCGGCGCTGCTGCAGCTTGTCGACGTCCTCCGCGGCCTCGGCATGCACCAACAAGCCGATCAACTCTATTCCCTGGTGTCCAAGCTCGACCCGGCCGCCAGCGGAAACATGGTGGCGCAACTGGAGAAGCTTTCCGCCGGCACCGGCCAGCTCTATTACAACCTGTCCGATCCCAACTCGGAGTACCTGGGCGGCATGATGGCCCTCAATGACGGCGCGCACCGCTTGTCCGATGGATCGCAGCAGTTGCGGGCAGGAGTTGTCGAGCTGAGCAACGGTGCCGCCCAGCTGCAGGACGGAGCATCCCGCCTGCATGAGGGCACCGGCACGCTGAAGGACGGCACGGGCCAGCTGGCTGCCGGCGGCACGGAGCTCAAGGATGGTATGGACCAGCTCAAGGCCGGCTCCAATGAATTGGCCACCAAGCTTGCCGACGGCGCCGCCAAAGCCCCCTCCATCACCCAGCCGGATACGTCGGCGCAGAACATGGCCGTGCCCATCAACTTCACCTCCTCTAACCTCCACCCAGTACAGACGGTGGTCAGCCCGGTTGACCCGACCGAGAAGAACATCACTGGCGGCGCCTCGCTACTCTTCGTGCTGGTCTTCGGCTTCCTCGTGATGTTGCTCCTGGCGATGACGCTGCCGTATTACCTGGGCCGCCGCGGGGAGTCCGCTACGAGCCCGGTGCGCGGCATCCTCGCAGCCTTCGGGGTGGTGGCGGGCCTGAACTTCCTGGTCTTGGCCTTTATGGGTCTGATGTCCTCCACCATGGGCTGGAGCCCCGCCAGCTGGCCGATGATGCTGCTCGTCATCGCAGCGATTGCCGCCGTCGGCGCGGCGACCTACCAGTTCTTCCTCGTAACCTTCGGCCGCAAGATTGGTGCCGTCTTCGCCGTCGGTGCTTTTGCCTTAGGCGTCATGGTCTTCGGCGGCGTGTGGCCGGTGGCGGCTATTCCGCGGCCGCTGAGTTTGCTGCATCCTTTCCACCCGATGTCCTATGCAAAGAATGCCTTTACCCGAGCCACCGACGGCATCCACGATGGCACCTTCTGGGCGGGCATCGCGGTGCTGTTCATCGTGACCGCCCTGGCACTGGTGGCCTCCTGCGTGGTGTTCCGCGCCCGCCACCACGGCACGGCGCGCATCCTCGACGAGCACCTCTTCCGCGCGCCGGCGGTGGCCGGCGCCTAGAAGTCGTGTGCTGCGAGCCCGCCGGGGAGGTTGCGCAGTTCGATGCCCATGTCCGCGGCCAGATCGGCGTAGCGCAGGATAAAGCCAGCGCTGCGCCCGCCGGAAGGACAGGCCACGTAGATCAATTCGGAGCCGCAGGCTGAAAGCGCTCGGCGCACGGAATCATCATCGGTGACGGTATGCCAGGGCAGCGTTATCGTGGCACGAGGAAAGCCGGGGTCCTCGGAGATATCAAGGAGGGCAGCGTGGCCGGTGACAAGTTCCGGCGGCAGGATGTGCCGGGCAGGTAGGGCAGTAACGAGGGGGCGGTCGGGATCGGCACCTACCCGCAGCGTGCGGAAGCTTCCGGGGAGCGCGTCGTAGGAGGTTACGCGCCCGATCATGTCTCGATGATCCGGGAGTGCGCCGAGCGTGGCGACCGCCGCGGTGACCATGAGCCCTGCGATCACCGAAGTCGTTGCACCCAGCACCCCGGCCGTCGAGCACTCGAGCGCCTCGCCGCTGGGTGGGGCGGGGAAGAGATCGCGCAAGCCCACCCCGCGCCCGTCGGCGGAGTCTTTCCCGGAGTGCCACAGCGCGGCTTGCCCGTCGTAGCGCAGCACGGTACCCCAGGCCAGCGGGGTAGAGGTGAGTTCGCAGGCATCGGCGACGAGGTATTTCGTGTCGAAGGTATCGGATCCGTCGAGGACGAGGTCAGCCTCGGTACACAGGTCGAGGACGTTGGACGAATCGAGGCGTTCCTTAAGCGCGGTGATGGTGAGCTCGGGGGAAAGGTCGCGGGCGCGCGCGGCGGCTACTTCCGCCTTGGGCTTGCCGACGTCCCCCGCACCAAACAGCACCTGCCTGTGCAGGTTGCTGATATCGACGCTATCGGAATCAATAAGAGTGATGCGCCCGATGCCTCCTGCGGCGAGCTGTTGGATAGCCGGGCAGCCCAGCCCGCCGGCGCCGACGACGAGCACGTGCGCGGCATGAAGCCGCTCCTGGGCCGCATCGCCGAAGCCGGGCAGGAGGCGTTGGCGCGCGGTCCGGGCGCGTTCGGTTTCGCTGAGCATGATGTCTGTCCTTTTAAGCAGTGGGCTATAGGACCTGGTCCGCCCAGCTGGCCAGACCTTCGAAGGTGGAGGAAGCCTGGGCGTGCTCGCGCTGCGGGATGCGCCCTGCACTTCGGGCAAGTCTGCCGGCTTCGACGGCGTGGCGCATGGCGGTGGCCATCGCTTCCGGGTTCTGGCAGCGGTTGACCGCGCTGGCGAGCAGCACGCCGGAGCAGCCGAGCTCCATGGCGAGGGCGGCGTCGGAGGCGGTGCCGATGCCGGCGTCGACAAGCACGGGCACCGAGGCGCGCGAACAAATGAGCTCGAGGTTGTGCGGGTTGAGGATGCCCAGACCGGTGCCGATGGGGGCGCCGAGCGGCATGACGGCCGCGGCGCCAGCATCCTCGAGGCGTTGGGCAGCCACGGGATCGTCGCTGGTATAGGCCAGCACGGTAAACCCCTCGGCGGCAAGCAGTTCGGTGGCGTCGAGGGTTTCGAGGACGTCGGGAAGTAGCGTGTGTTCGTCGGCGATGACCTCGACCTTGACCCACGTGGTGCCCAGAGCTTCGCGGGCCATGCGGGCGGTAAGCACGGCCTCGCGGGCCGTGCGACACCCGGCGGTATTGGGCAGTGGAGCGATGTCCAGGCGGCGCAGCAGATCGAAGACGCTCTCACCGCTCTTGGTGCCAGCGTGGCGGCGCATGGCCACGGCGGTCAGCTCGGTCCCGGAGGCGACGAGCGCGCGTTCCAAGGCTTCGTGGCTCGTGGCGCCACCGGTGCCCATGATGAGGTGGGAGGAAAAGGTGGTATCGGCGATAGTGAGCATGTAGCTTCTAGCCTCCTTGGACTGCGGTGAGGATTTCCACGGCCGCGCCTTCGGTGAGTGGGGTGGTGTCCCATTGCGAGCGGGGGATGACCTGTTCGGCCACGGCCACCGCAGTGCCGTCAGGAGCGATGTCCTTTTCCTTGAGCAGCTGGGCGACGGTATCGGCCGCCGTGTCATAGGGCTGGCCGTTGAGGATGAGGATCATTGTTGCTCCTTGAGGTGTCGCAATGGGTTACAGGCCGCGAGATCGATGCTGGGATCGGTTCCTTCGATGAGCTCGCGGGCACAGCGCGCGGCCAGTGCCGTGAGCAGGATGCCATGGCGGAAATAGCCGGTAGAGATGACGAGCCGCTCGCTGACGCGGCCAAGATAAGGAAGGTCATCCGGGGTGCCGGGGCGAGCCCCCGCGCTGGCCTCGAGGAACTCGCATTCTTCGACGGCGGGGAGGACGCGGATGGCGTCGCGAAGCAGCGCGTAGACGCCTCCGGCCTGCGCTGAGGACAGGGAATCCTCGCGGGTCGTAGCGCCGACGGCGAGGGTGCCATCGCCGCGCGGGATGAGGTAGATGGGGCGGTCCTCCACGAAGCCGCGCACCACGCGGGTCAGCAGCGGCTGCAGGTGATCCGGAACCCGCAGGCGCAGGATATCGCCGTACACCGGGCGCAGGTGCAGCGGGGACTGTTCAAGCCCCGCAGAGTCAGCCCACTCGATGTCGCGCGCGCCTAGTCCGGCTGCGAGCACAACCTGTTCTGCTTCGAAGTCGCCGACGGCCGTGGTGACCACTCCCGTTGCAGCATCAATCGATTGGGCCGCCGTACGGAAGAAACGCACGCCGAGTCCTTGGGCCGCGCTTAGCAGTGCAGCCGCCCATTGGCGGGGGAAGATCTGCGTGTCGCCCGGGATGCTGACGGCACCGGCCAGACGCGGGGACAGTAATGGTTCCGCGCGCCGGGCTTCGCGCACGGTGATGCGCTCGACCTCCATGCCGTGGAGGGATTGATACTCGGCCAGCTCGGTGAGGTGCTGGGCATCCGCGCGATCGGCGGCGACGACGAGCGTTCCCTCGGCACGGTAGCCGGTAGGCACCTCTGTGTGTGCGGCGACCAGATCGATGAGCTCCGGGTACCACGCGCCGGAGGCGCGCATGAGCGGGAAGAGCGGATCCTGCTGGTAGACCACCTCCGCGGCGGGGGCGAGCATGCCGCCGGCGAAGTGGGTAGCCCCGGAGGCTGGCGCCGGATCCAGCACCGTGACCTCGTGGCCCCGCGCGGCCAGTTCCACCGCGGTGGCCAGGCCAATGACACCCGCGCCGACGATGATGACGGAAGAATCAGAGCTAGTACTCATCGCGCACCTTCATCGAAGCCGGACAGCAGCTTGCGGCAATAGGCTTCCGGGTCATCGGCATGCATGATGCCGCGCACGACAGCTAGGCCGGCCACGCCGGTTGCCGCAAGATCGGGTGCATCGTTGGCGGTGACATCCCCGATGGCCACGAGCGGTACGCGGGAGAGCTTCACCAAATCCGGGTAGGCATCAAGTCCCAACGGGGTGCGGCCGGAGTCCTTCGTCGGCGTGGCGCGGAACGGGCCGCAGCCGATGTAATCAATCAGGTCTGCTACCTCATTGGCGGCCTCGACTAACTCGCGCGTGCCGGTGGTCAGCCCGATAATCGCGTCCGGCCCGAGGAGCGCGCGGGTAGCGGCCACGGGCAGATCATCCTGGCCGATATGCACGCCGTGCACCGGCTCGCCGGCGTGGCGGAGGGCGGCGGCGACGTCGACGCGGTCGTCGATAAGCACGCGCGTTTCTGGGTTGGCCTCGGCCACCGTGCGGGCTACGTCACGGCCCAAGTGGAAGAGGCCGCGGGCGGAAATCGGCTTGGAGCGCACCTGTACCACCCCGGCGCCGCCGCGCGCCGCTGCGGCAGCGATGCGCACGACGTCCTCATGCGAGCCCGCGCCCGTGACGAAGTAGCAGCGAAGATCAGGCATGTGCGGTCTCTTCTTCCTGATAGAGCTGTGAGCCCTGGGCCTTGAACTCCTCCGACATCTGCTTCTCGCCCGCGCGGGCAGCTGCCACGACCTCCGGATCGATGGCTCCCTTACCCGGGAAGCTTGGCATCCCTAGCGAATCGGAGAAGGTATCCCGGATGTCCTGGCTGATGCGCATGGAACAGAACTTCGGCCCGCACATGGAACAGAAATGTGCGGTCTTCGCCGGCTCCGCGGGCAGGGTCTCATCGTGGTAGGCCTGCGCGGTGTCCGGGTCGAGGGAAAGCGCGAACTGATCGTGCCAGCGGAACTCGAAGCGGGCCTTGCTCATCGCATCATCCCAGGCGCGTGCCCCTGGGTGGCCCTTGGCCACATCGGCCGCATGGGCGGCGAGCTTATAGGTAATCACGCCGGTCTTGACATCATCGCGGTTGGGCAGGCCCAAGTGCTCCTTCGGGGTGACGTAGCACAACATGGCCGTTCCTCCCATGGCGATGTGCGCCGCGCCAATGGCGGAGGTGATGTGGTCATAGCCCGGGGCAATATCGGTGACCAGTGGGCCTAGCGTGTAGAAGGGAGCGTCCGAAGCCCAGTCCTGCTCCAGCTCATTGTTTTCCTGAACCATGTTGAGCGGGACGTGGCCCGGGCCCTCCACCATGACCTGAACGTCATACTCCCAGGCGCGCCGGGTGAGCTCACCGATGGTCTTGAGCTCAGCGAATTGGGCGGTGTCGTTGGCATCCGCCAGCGAGCCGGGGCGCAGGCCATCGCCCAAGGAGAAGGCGACGTCGTAGCGCGCGAAAATCTCACACAGCTCATCGAAGTTCTCGTAGAGGAAGGACTCCTTGTGGTGTGCCAGGCACCAGCCCGCCATGATGGAGCCGCCGCGGGAGACGATGCCGGTGACGCGGTCCGTGGTCAGCGGGATATACGGAAGCAGGACGCCGGCGTGGATGGTCATGTAGTCCACGCCCTGCTCGCACTGCTCGATGACGGTGTCTCGGAAAATCTCCCACGTCAGGTCCTCAGCTACGCCGTTGACCTTCTCCAGCGCCTGGTAGATGGGCACGGTGCCGATGGGCACCGGCGAGTTGCGCAGGATCCACTCGCGCGTGGTGTGGATGTCATCGCCGGTGGAGAGGTCCATGACGGTATCCGCGCCCCAGCGCGTGGCCCAGCGCAGCTTCGACACCTCTTCCGCAATGGAGGATGTCACCGCGGAGTTGCCGATGTTGGCGTTGATCTTGGTCAGGAACTTCCGGCCGATAATCATCGGCTCCGACTCCGGGTGATTCACGTTATTGGGCAGGATAGCGCGGCCACGCGCGATTTCGGAGCGCACAAACTCCGGGTCGCAGTGCTCGCGCAGGGCCACGAACTCCATCTCCTTGGTGATGATGCCTTGGCGCGCGTAATGCATCTGGGTGACACGCTTGCCCTCCTTCGCACGCAGCGGCTGGCGACGCTCACCCTTCCACTCCTGGGAAGCGGCACCGCGGCGCTCGGCGGAGCGGCCATCATCGGCGAGGTTGCGGGCGCGGCCTTCGTAGGGCTCTACATCGCCGCGCTCGGCAATCCATTCTGCGCGCAGTGCCGGCAGGCCCACCTCAGGTTCACACTCCGGGCCACGGGTGCGGTACACGCGGAAAGGTTCGTTGGGGCCGGTGGGGGAATCATCCAACTGAATCTCGGTCTCGGGTACCTCGAGGCCGTGCTCCCGGATGGGGGAGTAGGAGTGCTTGGGGTGGATCTCGCCGGAGTCAGAATTGTGAATGGGGGTATGAGTAGCCGTCATGGCTGCTCCTCTCTTCCTTCGCTGGTGCTAACCAGACAGGTTCAAACGGTGCAGGCGCGGTATCAGCGCCACTCTCAGCCCACTTCCCGTGGGCACCCGTGGGGTATCAGTGCGCCACCCACCTTAGAGCCCGCAACGAGGAGATGTCAGGCGTTTGGCACAATTTGTTCTGCGGGGGTGGGGTATGGAAAGATAGCGATGTTCTGTGTAATAGGCACGAACCGGTCAGCCGCCGCGAGGTGGCGCCAGGGTCCTCTGTCTTAAACTGAAAAGGAAAACACCAATGGCAAACCTCATTGACAAGGTCGATGCAGCTTCGCTGCGCGACGATATCCCGTCCTTCCGCCCGGGCGATACCCTTGACGTCAACGTCAAGGTGATCGAGGGCTCCACCGAGCGTACCCAGCTCTTCAAGGGTGTCTGCATCCGCCGTCAGGGCGCTGGCATCCGCGAGACCTTCACCGTGCGTAAGGTTTCCTTCGGCATCGGCGTTGAGCGTACCTTCCCGGTTCACTCCCCGAACATTGCCTCCATCGGGGTAGTCCGCCGCGGCCGCGTTCGCCGCGCCAAGCTGTACTACCTGCGCGACCTGCGCGGCAAGAAGGCCCGCATCAAGGAGCGCCGCTAGTTCTAGCTGCTCTGTAGCCCTCAGCCCTTCGCTTCCACACCGATTCTTGTGGGTAAGGCGGAGGGCTTTGTGCTTTCAGCAGCCTCCGGCCGAGCCGCATACCGGGATGTCGGCGCGCATTGCTAGGATTTAGCCCGTGGAAAAAGAAAACGACATTACTGAAGGTTCCCAGGGCGTGGGGAAAGAGGCGTCGGAAAGCGCAGCACCCCCAGCTGAGGAAAAGAAGCAGATGCCTTGGTTGCTGGAGACCGCACTGGTGGTGGTTTCCGTGCTTGCGGTCGTTGGTGTTTTCCAAAACTTTGTGGGCCGGCAGTACGTCATTCCATCAGGGTCGATGGAGCCGACCTTGCATGGCTGCGAAGGCTGCAATAATGACCGCATTTTTACCGAAAAGGTCTCCTATTACGGCGACAAGAACCCAGAGCCCGGTGATGTCGTGGTGTTCAAAGGAACGCCGGACTGGGACAGGAATTGGGTATCGCCGCGTTCCGACAACCCGGTCATCCACCGAATTCAGGACGCGCTGAGCTACGTTTCGCTCACCCCACCTGATGAGAACACCCTGGTCAAGCGTGTTGTTGCTACCGGAGGCCAGACTGTGTCCTGCCAGGAGGGAGATCCTGCGGTCATGGTGGATGGCAAGCCCATCGAACAGGACTATGTGCAGGACCCGCCGACGTATCGCGTTGATGAGACCACCGGTTCTTACGCCTGTGGCGGCGCGTATTTTGGCCCCGTGACCGTGCCAGAGGGCAATATCTGGGTGATGGGAGATAACCGCACGGCTTCCGCGGATTCGCGCTATCACATGCAGGATCAGTACCAAGGAACGATCCCGCTGGAGAACGTCCGCGGCAAGGTCATGTTCATCTTCTTCCCCTTCAACCGCATTGGTGGAGTCGATGACCCGGACATCCAGTCCTAGGGGCCGCGATGTCCTCACGGCGCTAGCACTCACCTTCGTGGTGCTGGCGCTAATTCAGGCTTTAGTGGGGCGGATGTATCTCATCCCGTCTTCCTCCATGGAACCCACCCTGCATGGCTGCCCGGGGTGCACGAATGACCGCATTGCCGTGCAGAAGGTGAGCTATTACTTCAGTGATCCGCGCCCCGGAGAGGTTGTAGTCTTTGCCGGTCCGGATTCGTGGAACACGTCTTTTGAGGTCAAGCGGTCCCGCAATGTAGTGGTGCGCGGACTGCAAAACATTGGCGCCGTTGTGGGGTTGGTGCCTAATGGCGACAACATCCTGGTCAAACGCGTCATCGCTACAGGTGGCCAGACCGTGTCGTGTCAGGAAGGGGATCCGGCCGTCATGGTGGATGGCAAGCCCACTAACCAGGACTTCGTTCTGGATCCGCCGGAGATTCCGATTGATGAACGAGTGGGATCGCAAGCCTGTGGCGGCGCCTACTTCGGCCCGGTTACCGTCCCGGAAGGCCATCTGTGGGTGATGGGGGATAACCGCACGAACTCCTTGGATTCGCGCGCGCACCTCGGGGACAACCTGCAAGGCACAGTTCCTGTTGAGAACGTGCGCGGCAAGGTCGCTGCCGTGGTGGTTCCGGTCAGCCGTGCGCAGACTATCGACGACATGCCGTTATAACCGCTATGCGCCGATTGAAACAGAAGAGAACCTATGAGGTCGCGCTCTCCAATGCAGGGCTCGGTCCAGTTGCAGGGGTGGATGAAGCTGGGCGCGGGGCATGCTGCGGGCCAGTGACCATTGCCGCGTGCATCTTGCCGGAGCGCATCCTGCCCGGCTTGGAACGGCTTGATGATTCGAAGAAGCTCACGCCGGCGGCTCGGGAAAAGCTGGAGCCGCTGATTAAACGCCGCGCGTTAGCGTGGTCGGTGGTGCACGTGGGGGCGAAGGACATCGATACCTTTGGCATCCAACACGCGAATGTGTCGGGGATGCGCCGGGCGGTGGCACGACTGGGGGTCCGCCCGGGCTACGTGCTAAGCGACGCCCTCTTCGTCCCCGGCCTGCCCGCCCCGCAGCTGCCGATCATCGGTGGGGATACCGCCGCGCGATGCATCGCCGCGGCAAGTGTCCTGGCCAAGGTGTCCCGTGATCACCTGATGATGGAGCTGGCCAAGCAGTACCCGGGATATGCCTTGGAAAGCCATAAGGGCTATGGCACGGCAGTACATCAGGAAGCTATCGCCCGGCTGGGGGCGACTCCTGAGCACCGCATGAGCTATCGCAATGTAGCTGACGCACATGCGCGATTCCTCGCGCGCGCCTGAAGCCTTATTCAGGACGCGGGAACTAAGCTGGTGCTGATTCTGTGACACCGTGAATCCGGGTAATTGTGAGCGAAGGAGAAGCACACCGTGAGCGCTGAGGAACTCGATAACTACGAGGCTGAAGTCGAGCTGTCGCTGTACCGCGAATACCGCGATGTGGTCAGCCAATTCTCCTATGTAGTGGAGACTGAACGTAGGTTTTATCTGGCCAACGCTGTGGAGCTTATCCCGCATACGTCGGGTCCGGACGTCTACTACGAGGTCCGCATGTCTGATGCTTGGGTCTGGGATATGTACCGCTCGGCGCGTTTTGTGCGCTACGTCCGTGTAATCACCTACAAGGACGTCAATATTGAGGAGTTGGACAAGCCGGATTTTGTCCTACCGGAATAGAGCTCTAGGTAAGTGATCTAGATATAAGTGGGTGGGGAACGTCATGTTGGTGACCCCGGACTAGTTATCCACAGATTTGCGGTGGCGAGGCATTAAGTCCTCGCCACAACGCAGTTAATGGGGTGTTCTGGAAGTGCCGTAAGGGGGTGTGCGGCACGGGAATTGTCTTGTGTCGTGCTTGCGGCGTGTTGTGTACACGTTCAATTCCAAGGAGCACCATAGTGACAAGAAATCTAGCAACCACTTTGCATTCACCGACAGTGGGCCAGACCATCCGCCCGGCGGATGCACTGGGAAAAGCGGGGGAGAAATTCGCCGCTGACTTTTATCGTGCGCGCGGGGCGCAGGTCATCGCTGCGAACGTCCACTACCGTGTGGGCGAGCTCGATCTCGTCGTGCGTGAACCCGATGGGACCATTGTCTTTTGCGAAGTAAAGACTCGGGCAAACCGCAACTTCGGCGTCGCGGAAGCGGTAACCCCACGCAAGCTAGCGCGCCTGCGCAAGGCGGCCGCGCAGTGGCTGAGCGCCGCGCGGAGTGAAGGGCAGGCGTTGAACAAGGTCCGTTTCGACGTTCTCGGGCTGGTAGCCACCGGGGCGAAGTCGGGGGAGGCGTTTGAGGTGGACTACTTCCAGGGAGTCGATCATGGCTCTCGGTAGGTGCGACACGATAGCGCTGGATGGGGTCCTGGCCCGGGTGGTCACGGTGGAGGCCAACGTTGGCCCCGGGCTGCCGGGGGTTCACGTGGTGGGGCTGGGGGATGCCGCAATCTCAGAGTCGCGGGATCGCATCCGTACTGCGGTAAGCAATTCGCACTTGCCGTGGCCCAAGACGAAGGTGGTGGTGTCCATGTCACCGGCCTCGCTGCCTAAAGCAGGGGCGCACTTTGATCTGCCGATGGCCTTGGCAATTCTAGGAGCAGGCCAGGCGGAGAAAAGTCGTCTTAGCGGGGCGCTAGTCCTTGGCGAGCTGGGTCTGGACGGGCAGGTACGCCCGGTCTCCGGCATCATCCCTGCCATTCTGGCTGCGCGTTCACAGGGCTATGACACCCTGATCATTCCGGTGGGAAACGCAGCGGAAGCAGCATTGGTGTCCGGCATAACGGTACTCGTGGCCGAAACGCTGTGGGATGCTTTTGCGTGGGCGTGCGGGAGTGATTGCCTGCCGGACGCGCACCTCATTGCGCATACGGCAGCGCCTGCGTGCGAGCAAGTCGCCGATTTCAGCGAGGTGGCAGGCCAGAAGGAAGCCAAGTGGGCGGCGGAAGTTGCCGCTGCCGGCGGCCACCACGTGATGATGGTGGGTCCACCCGGCTCCGGTAAGTCGATGATTGCCTCGCGCTTGCCGGGGATTCTGCCGCGCCTGAGCACAGAGCAAGCAGTGGAAGCCACGGCCATCCACTCGGTGGCGGGAGCCGTCGGCACCGCAATCTCACGGGCTCCGTTCATTGCGCCGCACGCTTCGGTAACGAGGGCCGCGCTGATCGGTGGCGGCTCAGGGCGCCCACGGCCAGGAGCAGTGAGCTTGGCGCACCATGGCGTGCTCTTCCTCGATGAGGTCAGTGAGGTGCCTGCGCAGGTACTCGATAGTTTGCGCGCCCCCTTGGAAGAGGGACAGGTGCGCCTGACGCGGGCTAGCCGGGAGGTTATCTTTCCCGCCCAATTCCAACTAGTGCTGGCTGCGAATCCCTGCCGGTGTGGAGCCGAAGAACCGGCGCGTTGCGAGTGCCGCGTATCAGACAGGATGAACTACTTGTCCAATTTGTCGGGGCCGCTGCGGGACCGCCTCGACATCATCGTGTCCCTGTCGGGGCAATCAGCGGTGCTCCAAGCGGAAGGGGAAGAGACCTCCGAGGTCATCGCCCAGCGCGTGGCCGCAGCCCGGGAACGCATGAAGGCGCGCTGGGAGGGTGACGGGTTGGGAAGCGTGGTCAATGGAGCAGTTCCGGCTTCATATTTGCGGCGCCACCGCCCCGCGGCGGAGTCTGCGATGATCATGCTCGCCGCTTACCTGGCTGAAGGGGAGCTGAGCCAGCGTGGGGTCGACCGTGTTCTGCGCCTAGCCTGGACGCTGGCAGACCTCGACGGCTCATCTCGCCCTGAGCTCGAGCACGTCAGCCGGGCGCTGGATCTCCGCGGGGCTGGAACGATCGAAAGGCTGGCGGCATGAGTGAGCTCAATCTATCGAGTAGCCGGCATACGTGGGCCTATCTCAATCGCGTGGTGGAGGGGCCTTCACCAACTCTTCACGGGCTGTTGACCCAATACTCGGCTGAGGAGATTGCTCGGGGAATCTACAAAGGAGAGGATTGGATTGGGCCCTTGCGGCAAGCCACGGCTTCGCGGCGTGAGTGGCTGCGGCAAGACGAAGACCTGGCTGTAGCAGATGCGGAAGGCGCTCGGCTTATTACGCCCACGGACGCTGAGTGGCCCAGGGAAGAGTTCTCCCGTGCCTTCGGTTTCTATCATCAAGGGGTGGTTGATGCCCCGGCAACGTTTGATGACCAAGCAGTTCCACCGCACAGTCTGTGGGTACGCGGTGGAAACCTGCGCGAAGCGGTATCTCAATCTGTGGCCCTCGTGGGCACGCGCGCGGTGAGCAGGTATGGCTGGGAGGCTGCGTCACTCTTAGCGGGTGGCCTTGCGGCTCATCAATGGACAGCGGTGTCCGGCGGAGCGGTGGGTGTTGATACGGCGGTCCATGAAGCAGCCCTCGATGCGGGCGGACTGACCGTCGCTGTGGCGGCCTGCGGCATCGATATCTCTTACCCAGCGCGAAATGCGAAACTCTTTGACAGAATCGCCGAGAAAGGATGCATCGTGTCTGAGTTCGCGCCGGGCACGCGGCCACAGCGATTCCGCTTCTTATCCCGTAACCGCCTCGTGGCGGCGATGACGAGCGGCACTGTGGTGGTCGAAGCGGGGTTCCGCTCTGGTGCTCTTAACACGCTGAATTGGGCGGAAGCGCTGGGCAGGGTTGCCATGGCCGTACCGGGGCCCATTACGACATCTGGTTCCTTGGGGTGTCATCAACGAATTCAGGATGGGCGCGCCCAATTGGTGGCGTCTGCGGATGAAGTTCGGGGGTTGGTCGGCAAAGCAGGAGAGGTAGATGTGGTGGGGCAGTATGAGCTCGAGTTTCAGCCGACTGCTGTGCAGCGCCTGTCCCGCAATGAGCTTCGGGTGTATGACTCCACTCCACCGGAAAGCGCGGAGGAAGGCGCGAGCGCTGAGGACATCGCGGCGGCCGCGGGTATGCGGGTGGCGTTGACCATTCACCTACTCGTGGCGATGCAGAAGATGGGCGTGATTACTCGCTCGGGAGCGATGTGGCAGCGCACCTGAGTACACTCATGAGACATGAGTGGTGTAAGTGGTAGCGGTGAGCGGCACGTGGGCGGACAGCTGGACGAGGCGATCGAAGACTTCGCGGAATACCAGCGCATCGTCCGCGGCCGTTCCGACGCGACCGTTCGCGGCTATTGCTCCGACCTGCGCTTGCTGGCGACGGAGGTCCCGGACTTCTCAGCGTTCACATTGAATTCCCTGCGCGAATGGTTGGCCCACGCCGTTTCCGAGGGCAAATCCCGCTCCACGCTGGCGCGCCGCACCGCCGCGGTGCGCGCTTTTTCCACATGGGCTGCGCGTGAAGGCTATTTAAAAACTGATGTGGCGCAGCGTCTGGCCACGCCCAAGGTGGGTAAACACTTGCCGACGGTGATGTCGCCTTCAGCGGCGGGGGAGCTGATGGGCAATGCCGTCTCCGCCGATGAGATCCATTTCCTGCGCGATAGCGCCATGCTCGAATTCCTCTACGCCACCGGTGTGCGCGTGGCTGAGCTCGTCGGTCTCAACATCGGGGATATCGATGTGTCCCGGCGTACTGCCCGCGTCACAGGTAAGGGCAATAAACAGCGCGTCGTCCCGTTCGGGGATGCAGCTCACGATGCGCTTTGTGCCTGGTTGGAAACGGGCCGTCCCCAGCTTGCGGGTGATACGGAGGCGGTGTTCGTGGGCACCCGCGGCGGGCGTATCGACCCCCGCCAAGTCCGCCGTGTTGTCGAGCGCGCCGCGCAAGTGACGGGAACGCCGGGTTTGACCCCGCACGGATTGCGCCACTCGGCGGCAACGCATCTGCTCGAGGGCGGAGCGGATTTGCGTATTGTCCAGGAGCTGCTCGGGCACTCTTCATTACAGACCACGCAGGTCTACACGCACGTCTCCGCCCAGCGGCTTAAGGACGTCTACGCCCGCGCCCACCCACGGGCTTGAGGCGAATGACAGGTTCCCCAAGCAAGTCCAGCGGATTGATGTAGTCCTCGCGTCCTTCAATCGCGCCCCAATGCAGTCCCGGATAGCCGTCCACGGACGGGGCGAGGGTGCCAATCACGTCTCCTTCCTGTACCCGGTCACCTTTCTTGACCCGCGCAAACACTGGTTGATAGGTCGTGCGCAGGCCGTTCCCATGGGCAATCGATAGGGCCGGTTTGCCCGCGATCGAACCGGCGAAATATACGACGCCATCGCCGGCCGCGAGGACCACCCCGCCGACAGGCAGGTCCAGATCGACACCGCGGTGGCCCGCCATCCAGCGCTTTTCGGGAGGCTCGAAGCCGCGCAAAACACGCGAAGCAACGGGTTCCCCGGTGGTGGGGTCGACGTAAGCGGCGGCTAGGGGGACGTCGACAAGCGCGGCCCAAGCACACAGCAAGACGGATACATAAAGAAGACGGTGACGCATGCCTCCAAGCCTGCGCGCTGACGCCACTTCAGAGAAGAGGCGCAGCCGCTGTTGTGGATAACCTGTTAAAGAAGAGGCCACTGTTGCGGCAGGGGAGAAGACCGTAGAGTCATCAACAATCCTGCTGAGATAAAACAAGCCCGTCGTTTGGAATCACCGTGTGTGCAGTACTAAGCTAGCCCACAGCAGTCTGTGCTCAGGCCTAAAGGCTGGCGCATGGATTGACTACGCGCGGCGAAGCAGCCGCTTCCTGGGTTAAGGAAGAGGCAGTCTGTGGTTGACGTGGTCCCCGCAATAGTGGGGTGTTGACCAGGGCCTTCGTTGCTAGGGTGCGGAATAAAACACCGCACAATTTTTGCAAAACCGAAACAACATATAGAAAGCGAGCGAAACATGGCAGTCGTAACCATGCGCGAGCTCCTCGACGCTGGCGTCCACTTCGGTCACCAGACCCGTCGCTGGAACCCGAAGATGAAGCGCTTCATCTTCACCGACCGTAACGGCATCTACATCATCGACCTGCAGCAGACGCTGACCTACATCGATGAGGCCTTCGAGTTCGTTAAGGAAACCGTCGCACACGGCGGCACCATCCTCTTCGTTGGTACCAAGAAGCAGGCTCAGGAAGCCGTTGCTGAAGAGGCAACCCGCGTGGGAATGCCCTACGTTAACCACCGCTGGCTCGGCGGTATGCTCACCAACTTCCAGACTGTCTCCAAGCGCCTGAAGCGCATGAAGGAGCTGCAGGCTATGGACGCGGCTGAGGACGGCTACAAGGGCCGCACCAAGAAGGAAGTTCTGATGCTGACCCGTGAGCGCACCAAGCTGGAGCGCGTCCTGGGCGGTATCTCCGATATGACCAAGGCTCCGTCCGCACTGTGGATCGTTGACACCAACAAGGAGCACATCGCGGTCAAGGAAGCCCAGAAGCTGAACATCCCGGTCGTCGCCATCCTGGACACCAACTGTGATCCGGATGAGGTTGACTTCCCGATTCCGGGTAACGACGACGCCATCCGCGCTACCAAGCTGCTCTCCGGCATCATCGCCACCGCTGTGGAAGAGGGCAAGAAGGCTCGCGAGGAGCGCCAGCTGGCTCAGGCTAAGGAGGCCGCCGGCGACAGCGCTGAGAAGGACGCCCGCGACGCCGCTGAGGCCGCCGCTGCGTCTGACCCGGCTTCCGCAGAGAAGTCTGAGGACGCTGAGAAGTCCGCAGAGTAATCTGCACACCTTAAGCCCCCGTACCGCACGGCCCACAGTGTCCGCGGCGATGGGGGCTTTTTCTCACGTGTTTTCTTAGCGTGCTAAGGCGCGTGACACATTAAAGGGTTGAAAACACCACGCTGAAGGTTCTACAGATTCTTCGCTGGGGGAGCTGGCGAAAAACTAGCACCCCCTCAACGCGACGTGGTGGTAGTGATTCCGCTACGCTGTTTCAACGAATACCGTTCAATTCCAAGGAGGATCGCTCCAACTATGGCGAATTACACTGCTGCAGACGTAAAGGCATTGCGTGAGGCCACCGGCTCCGGCATGCTCGATTGCAAGAAGGCTCTCGAAGAGTCCCAGGGTGACTACGACAAGGCCGTTGAGTACCTGCGCATCAAGGGCGCAAAGAACGTGTCCAAGCGCGCCGAGCGTGAGGCCACCGAGGGCCTGATCGCCGTTTCCGGCAACACGATGGTCGAGATCAACTGTGAGACCGACTTCGTGGCTAAGAACGAGGCTTTCAAGGCTTTTGCCGCCAAGATCGCTGAGGCTGCCGGTGAGGCCAAGGTCAACTCCGGTGAGGAGCTCAACAACCTGGAGATCGACGGCAAGAAGGTCTCTGAGATCGTTGACGAAGAGTCCGCAAAGACCGGCGAGAAGCTGCAGGCCCGCCGCGCAGTCACCATCGAGGGCGACAACGTTGCTGTCTACCTGCACCAGCGTTCCGCTGACCTGCCGCCGGCAGTGGGTGTCCTGGTCTCCTACGAGGGCAACGCAGAAGGCGCTCACGCAGTGGCATTGCAGATTGCGGCTATGAACGCCGAGTACCTCACCCGCGAGGACGTTCCGGCTGAGGTCGTTGAGAAGGAGCGCGAGATCGCTGAGGCCACCACCCGCGAGGAGGGCAAGCCGGAGGCAGCCCTGCCGAAGATCGTGGAAGGCCGTCTCAATGGCTTCTACAAGTCTGTGGTTCTGCTTGAGCAGGCAGCTCTGTCTGACTCCAAGAAGACCGTCAAGCAGGTCGCAGACGAGGCCGGCACCACCATCACCGGTTTCATCCGCTACGAGGTTGGCGCCTAAGCTTTACTAGAGCTTTCGCAGCCTAAGCGCATTGAGCCGTAGCTGCGGTTTCTCCCTCCTCCTCTTCATCCCTGTGGCCGCCTGGCCGGTGGGGAAGAAGCGGGGAGGGAGTTTGCTGTTTTCTGCCGCCCCTTAGGGTGGGGGTTGTGCGCAGCTGAATATATAAGAGCGGCTTCCTATGGTTAAGATGGAACGGAATTATTCGTGCGCTTAACTGAAGCGTCGCCATGCGTGAAGGAGACGATGAAGACCGTGACTAACCCTGAACCGAAGCGAACCGGATACAAGCGAGTCATGCTGAAGCTGGGCGGTGAGATGTTCGGCGGTGGCAAGGTCGGCATCGATCCTGATGTTGTAGAAAACGTCGCCCGCCAAATCGCCGAGGTAGCCGAACAAGGAACTGAGATTGCCGTCGTTATCGGTGGCGGTAACTTCTTCCGCGGAGCGGAGCTGTCCCAGCGAGGTATGGATCGCGCTCGCTCCGACTACATGGGCATGCTGGGTACAGTCATGAACTCCCTGGCGCTGCAGGACTTCCTCAAGCAGCAGGGCATCGACTGCCGCGTGCAGACGTCCATCAACATGGCACAGATTGCGGAGCCGTATCTGCCGCTGCGCGCCGACCGCCACCTAGAAAAGGGGCGTGTGGTTATCTTCGGCGCCGGCATGGGCATGCCGTACTTCTCCACCGACACCACCGCAGCGCAGCGCGCGCTGGAGATTGGTGCAGAAGTCCTCTTCCTAGCCAAGGCTGTCGACGGCGTCTATTCCGCTGACCCGCGCACGAATCCGGACGCGGAGCTCTACTCCGAGATCACCCCGCGCGAGGTCATCGAGAAGAACCTCAAGGTGGCTGATGCTACGGCGTTCAGCCTGTGCATGGATAATAATATGCCGATTCTGGTCTTCAACCTCCTCACCGAGGGCAATATCAAGCGCGCCGTGAACGGCGAGAAGATCGGCACGCTGGTCCAGTCTTAGTACAAACGGGCCGCGACCTGCTACATTCTTTCCCAGTACTTTTGACTATTTCAAGGGAGTTGTAACCCTCATGATCGACGAGATTCAGCTCGAAGCTGAAGAGCACATGACCGCCTCGGTGGAGCACGCCCGCGAGCAGCTGATCACCATCCGTACCGGCCGCGCCAACCCAGCCATGTTTAACGGCTTGGTCGCTGAGTACTACGGTGTGCCGACCCCGATTACCCAGATGGCAACCATCTCGGTTCCTGAGCCGCGCATGCTGCTCATCAAGCCTTATGAGCAGTCCGTGATGAATGAGATTGAGAACGCAATCCGCAACTCGGATCTCGGTGTGAACCCGACCAATGATGGTCAGGTGCTGCGCGTTACTATTCCGCAGCTGACTGAGGAACGCCGCCGTGAGATGGTCAAGCTGGCTAAGAGCAAGGGTGAGGACGGCAAGATTGCTATCCGTAACATCCGCCGCCGTGCCATGGAGCAGCTGAAGAAGCTGCAGAAGGACGGCGATGCTGGCGAGGACGAGGTCATCGCTGCAGAGAAGGAAATGGAAAAGATTACTTCCGGCTACATCGAGCAGGTGGATAAGCTCGTCGCCAATAAGGAAGAGGAGCTCATGGAGGTTTAGCCTCCACACACGAGCTTTGACTTGCCGCCGCGCCAGGCACCGACCAGCACGGCGGTCTTTTCTGTGTAGAGCTTAAGCACCCACGACTACCTGAGGAGCATGCGTGAGCACTGAGCACCCGAGCCGGATGCCGAAACCCAAGAATTCCGCGGGCCGAGACATGCCCGCGGCGATTGCCGTCGGCGTCGGCTTGGGCGCGCTCGTCGTTTTTGCGGTGTGGGCCGGGCCCTTGGTGTGGTATCTCGTCGTCGCCACCGCAGTGGGCTTGGGCATGTGGGAGGTTCTCACCCGGTTGCGGGAGCACTCCTACTATGTCCCGCGCACCCTGCTAATCGTTCTTGGCCAAGCCATGGTGTGGGTCTCGTGGTTCCTCAACGCCCCGGGCCTCGTTGCGGTATATGTGGTTGCGGTTCTGGCGCTCATGTTCGGGCGCCTCTTCCACAACGGCAGGCACCGTCCGCCAATTAACTATCTCCGTGATATGTCGATGGGCATCTTCGTGCTGACCTGGATACCCCTCTTTGGCACGTTTGCCGCGATGCTTTCGCGGGTGGAGACGCCGTTTGCTTCGGGGGCGGCGTCGATTGTCGTGTTTATGCTCTGCGTGGTCGCCTCAGATACCGGTGGTTTCATCGCCGGCGTGATGTTTGGCTCGCACCCCATGGCACCGGCTGTAAGCCCCAAAAAATCATGGGAAGGATTTGCCGGCTCTGTCGTTTTCGGCACCCTTACCGGTGCGCTATCTTTCGCATTCCTTCTTCACCACAAGCCGTGGGTGGGCGCGCTCATGGGACTAGGACTGGTTTTCTGCGCCACTCTCGGTGACTTAGTGGAATCCCAGTTCAAGCGCGAACTGGGAATCAAAGATATGTCTGCCCTGCTGCCGGGGCACGGCGGCATCATGGATCGCTTGGACGGCATGCTGCCCTCTGCGATGGTGACCTGGGTGGCGATGAGCTTTCTCACCACCCTTGCACCTTAGATTTAGCGGCGAGCCTGCTTACGCACCTGTCGGCGCAGCTCGAACATGCGCCAGCCGCCTACCAGGGCCATGATGAGTGCGCCAGAAATAGCGCAAATGAGGTAGGTGACGCCAGCCGGGAACTGAACGGACCAGTTAAGGAAGTTCAGCGGTACCTGGTGCTGGTTCTGCAGGATGAAGATAATGAGGACGATGAGCAACAGGAAGCCCACGATGAGGGCGATCCACGTGCTGGCAGCGAAGGAGCCCTTCACCTTGCCATCATTCTTCTCCTCATAGTCCGAAGTAGTCGGAACCGGCTCTACGGAGCTTTCGGTGGCGGGGGCTTCCGCAGAGTAATCGGTCAACGGCTCCTCGGCCGGAGTGCTGGTGCGGAATTCCTCAGGGGAGTTTTCTGGATTCGTCATGCATCCATTAAATAGGTTGAGATGTCACTTTCGCCACTCCAGCAGAACTTAGATTGGATAATGTGGCCGAAAACGTGGAAAATGGGCTCTATCATGGCTGAACCACTGAAACTGAATTTCTCCGCTCCGCGGCGCGGGCTACCCCCGAAGCACTTCGCGGACCTGACCGAGGCCGAGCGCATTGAGGCGCTCGCGGAACTTGGCCTGCCCAAGTTCCGGGCAAAGCAGCTGGCCAAGCACTACTACGTCCACCACACCGCCGATGTCTCTGAGATGACGGATATCCCGGCCGCCTCCCGCGAGGCGGTGCAGGAGCGTTTGTTCCCCACGCTCATGGAGCCCATTCGTCAGACCTCTACCGATGATGGGGAAACCACCAAGTCCCTGTGGCGTTTGCACGACGGCACTTTGCTGGAATCCGTGCTCATGCGCTACCCAGGGCGCGCAACATTGTGTATCTCCTCCCAGGCTGGCTGCGGCATGGCCTGCCCGTTCTGCGCCACCGGCCAGGGCGGGTTGGACCGCAACCTGTCCACCGCGGAAATCGTGGAGCAGTTTAGGCACGCTGCCCGCCTCATGGAAGAGGAGGGCGGGCGCCTAAGCAACGTTGTTTTCATGGGCATGGGTGAGCCGTTGGCTAACTACAAGCGCGTGGTTCACGCGGTGCGCCAGATTACCGGCGCTGACCTCACCGGTTTCGGCCTTTCCCAGCGCAATGTCACGGTGTCGACGGTCGGCTTGGCTCCGGCCATCCGCAAGCTCGCGGATGAGGACTTGTCCTGCACCCTCGCCGTCTCCTTGCACACCCCGGACGATGAGCTGCGCGATACCCTCGTGCCGGTCAACAACCGCTGGCCGGTTGAGGAGGTCCTCGATGCCGCTAAGTACTACGCCGACAAGTCTGGCCGCCGCGTCTCCATCGAGTACGCGCTGATCCGCGATAAGAATGATCAGGATTTCCGCGCTGACATGTTGGGCCGGAAGCTGCATGCGGCTCTGGGCTCCAAGGTTCACGTCAATGTGATCCCGCTGAACCCCACGCCGGGCTCGGAGTGGGATGCTGCCCCGAAGGCGCGCCAGGACGAGTTCGTTCGCCGCGTCATCGCGCAGGGCGTGCCGTGCACCGTGCGCGATACCAAGGGCGATGAAATTGCTGCGGCCTGTGGCCAGCTCGCCGCCGACGAGCGTGAGAGCGCTTAAGAGCTCTGCTTACAGTTTCCTAACAATAGTTTCGCCGGAGGAGAAAGCATTAATGGTTCTTGATACCGTTAATGCTTATGACTCATCCTTATCGCGAGGACTTAGCGGCAGATCCACGCACCCAAGCTTTAGCGGTGCGCGATCTGCGCAAGTCTTTTGGTTCTCAGATTGCCGTCAACAGCCTCAACCTGGATGTACCGCGCGGATCCATCTACGGGATAGTGGGGCCGAATGGCGCGGGCAAAACCACGATGCTGACCATGGCGTGTGGCCTCCAGCGCCCTGATGCCGGCCACAGCTTCATCGCCGGCCACAACGTGTGGGAGGAGCCCATCCCCGCCAAACAGGCCATGGGGCTGCTCATGGATGGGGCGCCGGTCTTTGACCGTCTCACTGGCGCTGAATACCTTCACTACCTCGGCGCCCTTCACAAGTTGGAGCGCTCCGAGTCGCTGCGCCGTGCGCAGGAGCTTCTCGACGCCCTCTCCCTCTCCGAGGCCGCCGATAAACGCATCGCGGACTATTCCGCCGGCATGACCAAAAAGATTCTCCTGGCCGGGGCCGTCCTGCACAACCCGGAGGTGCTTATCCTTGACGAGCCTCTGGAAACCGTGGATCCGGTCTCCGGGCGCCTCATCCAGCAGATGCTGCGCGCCTATGCCTCCCGCGGCGGCACGGTTATTTTGTCCTCGCACGTCATGGAGCTCGTCGAGGGGCTGTGCGACCACGTCGCCATCATCAACGGCGGCCAAGTCATCACCGCGGGCCACGTCGACGATGTCCGTCAAGGCCAAAGCTTGAGCGACCTGTTTATCGCGGCCGTCGGCGGGCGGGACCTGGATGCCTCGAAGTTTGGGTGGCTGCGCTCGCCAGCGGCAGGTGAGGCTGAATGACATCCACTCTGTTCAGCCTTCATCGCACTCTGTGGTGGCGAAGCGTTTCTTCCAATCCGGCGACGCTCATGATGGGGCTCATGATGCTGATCTACGGAGCAATCGGCCTCTTTTCCATCGCAGCCATGGTGTATGCAGATATCACCACGCCCGGACACGGCTACCAAGCACTGACCGTCGGCGTGGCGGGCGGCATGCTCATTTACATACTCCTCGCTCTCTTTATGCCGGCGGGGGAGAATCAATTGAGCCCGACAACTCTGGGAGCCCTTCCTCTGACTCCCCGTGAGGTCCTTCCGGGCTTGTTCTTCTCCGGTCTGCTGACCACCCGCGCCATCATGTCGGTCGTCTTTTCCCTGGTGTATGCGATCATCGGCAGCATTTTCCTCATCCTGACAGGAACCGGGTGGGCTGCGGTGCCCTTCGTCGTGGGCATGGTGCTGTCGTGCGCGACGACCATCATCGTTGGCGAATGTCTTGGCCAAGTGGCTTCCGCTATCGCGGATTCCCAAAAGTCGCGCACCCAAATTGCGGCGATGGTGGTTATGGGCCTGCTGGTCTTTGGCATGCTGCAGGCACAGAGCGTCCTCGAGTCCTTGCCTCCGCTCGATTCGGTGGGCACCATCATGGCCTGGACCCCGTTGGGTGCCGGGGTGGGGTGGGCGCTCGCGCTTGCCGACGGCCACCTCATCACCGCCCTATCCCAACTACTGATCGCGGTGGGCAGCCTTGTCCTGCTGGTATGGGCATGGTCCCGTCAGATAGGCGGCCTCATGCGCAACCCCGGAACAGGCGGTGACGTAGCCAGCGAAGTGACGGGCAAGGGTGTGTCCAAGTTGGAGTTGGGCGCTTGGTCTTATTCCAGCCCGGCGGCGATGGAATACTCTCGCGCACTGCGTTATCTCACCCGCGATAAGCGGCAAACCGGCATGCTCTACACGATGCCTTTGTTTGGCGTGCTGACCCTATATCAGTTGTGGAAGGGCGATGATTTCACCGCATATTTCATGCTGTGCTTCAGCGCGATCGTGCTCTCTTCGCTCTTGGCTAATGATTATGGCTTCGATGGGCCGTCGAATTGGGTCCACATGGTGGCGCCGGTTGCTCCGCGTACCATCCTTCATGCGCGCCACCTCGCACACGTCACTATTCCCTTGATCGGGTTTGTGCTGCTTGCTGTAGTGGTTCTTGTCTTTAGCGACAACTTCACCTTGGGCATGTTGTGCACAGCTGTGGCTCTAGGCGTGTTCATTTCCACGGCGGCGGTGGGCTTGGGACTGACCGTGCTCAACCCTTATCCCTTGTCAGCCCCGGGACAGAACCGGTGGAATGACAAATCCGGCTATTCCGCTGGCGCTTTCTTCACGGCGTTCGTCGGCATGATGCTGGTGTGGGTGCCCGCGCTTCCCGGCATCGTGGTTTCTGCCCTCAGCTATGAGCGCGGCGGCTGGCTGCTGTATGCCGCTGTGATAGTTTCTCTGCTGGTTCCGTCACTTGTCTACGCCGCTGTCTGGCGCTTCGCCGGAAAGAGGGCGCAGGAGCGAACCCCGGAGATTTACGCCACGGTAAACCGTTACGTGAGCTAGGGGTTGAGCAGATAGTACAAAAGCTCCCTTCCATGTGCAGTTCATTCATGAACTGCGGGAAGGGAGCTGTGTTTAAAGCGAAGAGGCTTTAGTTAGCCACCGGCTTGGCAGCGTGGCGGCCGTCGGACACGCCGCGGAGGTGAGCGACGCGGGAGGGCTCAATGTTGAGGGCACGTAGCTCGTCATCGGTCAGGGAAGCGTAGACGTTGCCAACGGTCTTCTGCTCGTATGCCCAGTCCGGCTCCTCGTGGCCCACCGGCTTGTTGCGGGCAGTCAAGGTGCGTACCTGGGAGAGCTTCGGCTGCAGAGCGTAAATGACCAAGCCGAGGGCGATGAGGACTGCCAAGGCGATAAGCCAGACCGTCTCTACGTGGCCCTTGTGGTTACCAAAGTTATAAGCAAGCAGGAACGCGACGGACGTCCAGCCGGCGATCTGTACGCCCGAGCGGCTGATGCGGGACCAACCGAAACCTGCGGACGGGACGTCATCGGTGGATACGCCGTCGAAAACCTGCGATGCCGGCTTGTGGGAAGACACTTGCTCTCCTTTGCGTGTACATGCGGCCCGCCCTGGTTAGAACTAGTTGCGTGAGGCGAGCGCACGAAAATGCCAGTTATTCTGTGTAGTAGTTTAAATGATCCTGCCGGCAACCGCGATTAAACACCCCCGCTTATCGCTATCGGAGCGCACAGGACTCCGACTAGGGTTGACCGGCTAGGGTTGAGAGGGTGAGTACCCAACGCATTCTTATTCTCGGCTCTACTGGCTCGATCGGCACCCAGGCTCTGGACGTTATCGCGGATAACCCGGATAAGTTCACAGTCGTAGGCATTGCCGCCGGCGGCTCCAACCCGCAGCTCATTATCGAGCAGGCTCGTGCCCTCAACCTTTCGTTTGACCACGTGGCCGTCGCCAAGCCCGATGCGGCACGGACCGTCTCCGAGGCCCTCGGCGGCACCGTGCTCTCCGGCCCAGATTCCGCAGAGCAGCTGGCCCGGGCCATCGATGCGGATAAGGTCCTCAACGCGCTCGTCGGTTCAATGGGCCTAGCCTCCACGGTTGCGACTTTGGAAAAAGGCGAGCTTCTAGCGCTAGCGAATAAGGAATCCCTCGTCGCCGGTGGCTCCATCGTGACCCGCCTGGCGGGGGAGGGCCAGATTATTCCGGTGGATTCCGAGCATTCTGCTATGGCGCAATGCTTGCGCGCGGGCAGTGATGCGGAGCTTGATCACCTCGTCCTCACCGCCTCCGGTGGTCCCTTCCGAGGCTGGACCCGCGAGGAGATGTGGGATGTCACCCCGCAGCAGGCTGCCCAGCACCCAACGTGGTCGATGGGGCAGATGAACACCCTGAATTCCGCCACGCTGGTCAACAAGGGCCTGGAGCTCATTGAGGCCACGCTGCTTTTCGACGTCTCCCCAGAGCGCATCGAGGTCACCGTCCACCCCCAGTCCATCGTTCACTCGATGGCAACGTTCACTGACGGCTGCACCATCGCGCAGTGCTCGCCACCGTCGATGAAGCTGCCGATCTCCCTCGCATTGGATTGGCCGCGCCGCGTACCGGGTGCCCAGCCGGCATTGGATTTTTCCACCGCGCATGACTGGCATTTCGAGCCGCTGGATGATGAGGCCTTCCCGGCCGTTCGCCTGGCGCGCGAGGTTGCCGCCGCCGGAGGTACCCACGCTGCCGTGTACAACGCTGCCAACGAGGAGGCGGCCGCGGCCTTCTTGGCGGGGCGCATTCACTTCCCGGAAATTGTTGACGTTGTCAGCCACGTCGTGGATCAGGCCGCGCAGTTCGCTGGTGTACCCTCTAGCGTCGATGATGTCCTCGCCGTGGAAGGCGAGGCCCGCCGTCGCGCCAACGCGATGGTGGATTCGCTCGCTCGTTAGAAAGCCCTACGATCTATGGCAAATGTCCTCGGCATAGTTCTCTTCGCCTTGGGGATCGGCATCACCGTTGCCCTGCACGAGGCCGGTCACATGTTTAGCGCTCGTGCCTTCGGCATGCGTGTGCGCCGCTATTTCATCGGCTTCGGTCCGCGCGTTGCGTCCTTTACGCGTGGACACACCGAGTATGGCCTCGCTGCCTTCCCGGTGGGTGGTTTCTGCGATATCGCAGGCATGACGGCGCAGGATGAGTTCCTCACGGAAGAGGAAAAGCCCTATGCCATGTACACCAAACCGGCGTGGCAGCGCATCATCGTGCTGGCCGGCGGCATCACCGTCAACCTGCTTTTAGGATTTATTATCCTGCTGATCATCGCCATGACGACGGGCTTGCCCAACCCAGACGCGGATGTGCGCCCGCGCGTTGGCGAGGTGTCCTGCGCGGCGAATCAGAAGGCCGATGGCGAACTCGAACCGTGCCAGGGTGTAGGCCCTGCTGGTGAGGCGGGCGTGGAACCTGGGGACATCATTCTCGCGCTGAACGGCGAGACCATGGACTCCTTTGCGCAGCTTCGCGATACCGTCATGAGCTACCCCGGTGACACTGTCACCCTCAAAGTCGAACGCGATGGCGAGCCGCGTGACTTCGACATCACACTTGCTACAGTGACTCGGCTCAATGCCGAGGGGCAATTGGTGAAGGTCGGTGCCATCGGTATGAGCAACCAGATTATCGATATCAGGGAGACCTACTCCTTCGTCGACGCCTTCCCGGCGACCGCCCGCTACTCGGGCTATGCGCTCAACGCCACGGTCCAAGGAATCGCGCAATTCCCAGCCAAGATCCCGGGCGTGGTGGCCTCCATCTTTGGGCAGGAGCGCGATGCTAACGGACCAATGTCTGTGGTGGGAGCCTCCCGGGTGGGCGGCGAGTTGGTCGAGCGGAGCCTGTGGTCATCCTTCTTCATGATGCTGGCCACCCTCAACTTCTTCCTCGCGCTGTTTAACCTCATCCCACTCCCGCCGTTCGATGGCGGCCATATCGCCGTCATTATTTATGAGAAAATCCGCGACGCCCTGCGCCGCCTCATGGGCAAGGACCCGAAGGGGCCCGCGGATTACACCAAGCTCATGCCGGTGACCTATGTGCTGGCTTTCCTCCTCATGGCGGTGGGTGCTCTCATCATGATTGCGGACGTGGTTAACCCAATTCGGCTGTTTGGCTAGTGATCCACCTGCGGTGCGCGGTGCTAGAGTAGGGGCGTTAAAACCCAATTAGCAAGGAGCACACATGTCGACCCCTATTGGTCTTGGAATCCCCGACGGCCCGCCTCCCACCCTGGCGCCGCGCCGCAAGACGCGTCAGCTCATGGTTGGCCAGGTGGGCGTGGGCTCTGAACACCCGATTTCAGTGCAGTCGATGACCACGACGAAGACGCACGACGTCAACGCCACCCTTCAGCAGATTGCACAGCTGACCGCGAGCGGCTGCGACATCGTTCGCGTTGCCTGCCCGAAGACGGTTGATGCGGAGGCTTTGCCGGCGATTGCGCAGAAGTCCCCGATCCCGGTGATCGCAGATATCCACTTCCAACCCAAGTACATCTTTGCCGCCATCGATGCCGGCTGCGCTGCGGTGCGCGTCAACCCGGGCAACATCAAGGAATTTGATGGCCGCGTTAAAGAGGTGGCGAAGGCCGCCGGCGATGCCGGTATCCCGATTCGCATCGGCGTCAACGCGGGCTCCCTGGATAAGCGCATCATGGAGAAGTACGGCAAGGCCACCCCGGAGGCTCTCGTCGAGTCTGCGTTGTGGGAGGCCGGCCTCTTCGAGGAGCACGGCTACGGCGATATCGCCATTTCCGTCAAGCACAACGACCCCGTCGTCATGGTGGAGGCCTACCGCCAGCTCGCCGCTCAGTGCGACTACCCGCTGCACCTCGGCGTCACCGAGGCCGGCCCGGCATTCCAGGGCACCATCAAGTCTTCCGTGGCTTTCGGCGCCCTGCTCGCCGAGGGCATCGGTGACACCATCCGCGTGTCCTTGTCGGCGGATCCGGTCGAGGAGATCAAGGTCGGTGACCAGATCCTGCAGTCCCTCAACCTGCGCCCGCGCAAGCTCGAGATTGTTTCCTGCCCGTCCTGTGGTCGCGCACAGGTGGACGTCTACAAGCTGGCTAACGAGGTCACCGAAGGCCTCGACGGCATGGAGTTCCCGCTGCGCGTGGCCGTCATGGGCTGCGTGGTGAACGGTCCGGGCGAGGCCCGCGACGCCGATCTTGGCGTGGCCTCCGGTAACGGCAAGGGCCAGATCTTTGTCAAGGGTGAGGTCATCAAGACCGTTCCCGAATCCAAGATCGTGGAAACGCTCATCGAAGAGGCAATGCGCCTGGCAGAAGAGCAGGGCCTGGAAGCCGTGGAGGGCGCCAAGGCTGAGGTCCGCGTTACCAAGTAACCCACCCCGCGGTGTGGGGCGGCCGTCTAGCCGCCCCAGGCTGCTACGCTGCCCAAGCATGAAGAGGTTCGTGGCGCTGCTCGGTGCGGCAGGTATTGCGGCGTCGTCATTGGTGGGATGCACCCCCAAGCCGGTGTCCGCACGTCCAGTCGCTGAGCAATTCCTGGAAGACATGGAAACCCGCAATAACAAGGACTTGGCGCAGCTTGTCGATGATGGCACGACAGCCACGAACACCCTCGACGCAACCTTCGCGGGCCTGCAAGCAGAGGGGCTCGACGTTGAATTGACCGACGTTGAGCAGGAGGAAGCCAAGGCGACTGCGCACTATTCGGTGACGTGGACCCTGCCGCGCAACCGTTCCCTGCGCTATGACACGTCCATGGCCTTGACCCGCAAGGAGAAAGACTGGACGGTGCGCTGGCAGCCCAGCATTATCCACCCTGATCTCGGTGCGCACCAACACCTCGAATTGCGCTCAATAGCGCCGAAACGCGCCGGCGTGGTCTCCTCCGATGGAGTGGAACTCATGTCTCCGGGCTTGCAATACCGCCTCGTTGTCGATACCGACGCCGTAGACGACCCACGCCCCGTCGCCGCGAAAGTATCCGGCGCGCTGAGCCAAGCTCATCAAGAGGATGATTCCATCCCGGAGATTGACTCTGGTGAGCTAGCCAAGAATCTCGAGGAGGTCGATGGTTCCTACTCAGTCACCATGCTCAACGAGACTCAGGCAGCGCGGCTGCGCCCGGTTCTGGAGAACCAGAAAGGGATCCGCTTCAACGAGGAACCCGCGCTTATCACGCGCGATACTGGCTTGGCCCCGGACATCCTCGCCCGGGTGCGGTCGATGGTCTCCGAGGAGGTCGACGGAACAAATGGATGGTCCGTTTCTGTTGTCAACGAACACGGAGCCGCGCTTTCCGACGTCGAGCACCACGAACCCGAGGCAGCTCCGTCCATCAAGGTATCACTGGACTATGACGTCCAGCGTGCCGCGCAAGAAGCCGTCAATCAGCACGCTGAATACGAGGCCATGCTCGTGGCCATGCGTCCTTCGACCGGCGAGATTCTAGCCGTGGCCCAAACCCCGGAGGCAGATAAGAAGGGCGATATCGCCCTCCAAGGTCAGTTCCCACCGGGCTCGGTGTTTAAGATCATTACGGCCTCGGCGGGCGTCGACAAGCAGGGCCTTTCCCCAGACTCCATCGTGCCGTGCCCCGGAACCATGGACCTGTACGGGCGCACCGTCACCAACTACAACGGCTTCTCCCTGGGTTCGGTGCCGCTGCGCCAAGCCTTTGCGCAATCCTGTAACACCACTTTTGCGCAGATCTCTACGGATCTGCCGAAGGGTGAACTACGCGATGTGGGCAAGCAATACGGGCTGGGTATCGATTATGAGGTGCCGGGCTTGTCGACGCTCACCGGTTCCATCCCCGAGGGCGAGACGCCCCTCGAGCGCACGGAATCCGGTTATGGACAGGGCCTCGACCTTGTCTCTCCCTTCGGCATGGCGCTTGTCTCTTCGACGGTTGCGGCGGGCAGGACCCCGACGCCGACGCTTATTGAGTCACGCGAGACCAAGGTGTCCGAAAAGGTCCCCGCGCCCAGCGAGGAAACATTGACTCAGGTGCGGGACATGATGCGCCAGGTGGTGGCAAGCGGTACGGCATCAGGGATGCAGGCGCAGGGCACCGTCTACGGCAAGACCGGTGAGGCGGAGATCAACGGCGGCTCGCACGCCTGGTTCACCGGCTACCGCGATGACGATATCGCTTTCGCAACTCTGGTTGTTCTGGGCGGTGGATCGACGATTTCCGTCAACATCACGGACAATTTCCTGCAGCGCCTCGACGCCCTCCGCGCGGAAGGCCACGGCGAGGTTGCACCCGCACAAGAGCAGTAGCGTGCGCTCATTAGCGCGCCAGTGATGTCCTTTGTCGGGCGCTGGGGAAGAGGGCTACCATGAGTAGTTATGACTAAGCGCGCGATGCTGAAGCAAGAAAAAGATACTCCAATCCGCAAGGTACCGAAGGACATTGAGCGCCCGGAGTACGTGTGGAAGGACACGGTCCAGGAAGCCCAGGGCGAGCCATTCGTGCAGACACCAGAGGTTATTGAGGCCATGCGTGAGGCCTCCCGGATTGCCGCGAATGCCCTCCAGGAGGCAGGAAAAGCAGTGGCGCCTGGCGTGACCACGGATGAGATTGACCGCGTGGCGCACGAGTACATGTGTGATCACGGTGCGTACCCGTCGACTTTGGGCTACCTGGGTTTCCCGAAATCCTGCTGCGTCTCCCTCAACGAGATTGTCTGCCACGGCATTCCGGACACGACGGTGATTGAGGATGGTGACATCGTCAATATCGACGTCACTGCGTTCAAGAATGGTGTCCACGGCGATACGAACGCTACGTTCCTCGCTGGCAACGTCACCGAAGAACACAAGCTGTTGGTCGAGCGCACCAAGGAAGCGATGATGCGCGGCATTAAGGCCGCAAAACCGGGCCGTGAGATTAACGTTATCGGACGCGTCATTGAGTCCTACGCTCACCGCTTTGGCTACAACGTGGTCACTGACTTTACCGGTCACGGCGTGGGCCCCACCTTCCACAACGGGCTGGTCGTGCTGCACTACGATTCCATGACCTACCGCGACATCCTCGAGCCCGGAATGACCTTGACCATCGAGCCGATGATCAACCTGGGCTCCCTGGATTATGAGATCTGGGATAACGGCTGGACCGTCCAGAACACCGATGGCAAGTTCACCGCCCAGTTCGAGCACACCATCGTCATCACCGATGACGGCAACGAGATCCTCACCCTGCCGGATGAGGCCTAGCGTTTAAACGTCGAGCGTTTAAACATAGCCGAAACGAAACAAGCCCTCCACCTTCCCCGTGCAATACACGGTGGGGTGGAGGGCTTTGTGCTGCCAGTAAAGAGCGCTAACTAGAAGGAAACGTTCTTCAAAGCCTGGCCAACGTAGTCCGGAATCATGCCGGAGTACACGGCGTAGTTGTAGCCGGCAACTGCGGTGGAAACAGCGGCAGCGGCGACCATAGCGATGGTGCCACCACGCCAGAGATCCAGCCACTGCGGAACCTGGGACGGGTTCTTGGTGGAGCCGAAGGCGTCAGCACCATTACCGGTGATGTTGCCGTCGGTTACGCCGCCCAGCTTGGAGGAAAGGGAGCCGCCGCCCTCAGAAGAGAGTGCGGAAGACATCTCGGAAGAGGTAGCATCCTTCTGGAGCTCCTCCTGAACCTGCTGGTCGGTCAGGCCGGAGCCCTCAACGGCCTCAGCGGCGGAAGCAACGGTGGTGCCAGCGAAGGCGACGGTGACGGCGGTTGCAGCTGCAACGGCGGCGGTGCGGAATTTACGCATCTTGAGTAAAGCCTTTCAGAAAGTGGGTTAGAAGGGGAAGGGGAGAACTACATGCCGTACTTGAGGTAGTTCAGAGCCGGGCCAACCAGACCACCAGCGATGGTGATGATGGTGGCGACGATACCGATGCCGGCGAGGGCCTGTGCCCACTTCGGCTCACCGGAGATAGAAGACTTCTGGCCGAAGATGTTCTGGGCGTTGGCTTCCTTGTCGGCGTCGAGTGCCTTGCCCAGCTCGGAGGAGCCGCCTGCCTTCTGGTTGCCCTGCTGCTCGCCAGCGGTGGCGGAAGAGTTGGTTGCGGAGTCGTTGCTGCTGCCCTCTGCAGCGGAAGCAACGGTGGCGCCGCCGAATGCAACAGCGAGAGCGGTAGCACCGGCAATGGTGGCCTTGCGAATGCGCATAGTGTGAATCCTTTTAAACATCGTAGGAACTGCAGTAACTATAGGATGCCCCAAGTCACTTGAGCGATTCTAGCGTAAACATTGGAGGGATTCACGGAATTCCTATCATTAATATGCCCGCATATCCCGCTTAAAGCGTCCCAGCTACTCAGCATTGGGCCCAAGCATGCAAAAGCGCCCATCCTCACGACAAGAGGATGGGCGCTAGAAAAGTGCGCTGAACTAAGTCAGCGTACCCGCAACTTAATTAGCGGCGGAAAATCGGATCCAGCACGTGCTGCGGGATGATGTTGTTGTACACAGCGTAGTTGTAGGCACCGATGATAGCGCCGATGACGGAGGAGACGCCCAGGGCGATAGCACCCTTCTTCCACTTGGAAGCCCACTCCGGCATGTTCGGGTCGGTCTCGGTGCCCCACATATCCTCGCCGGTGACCTTGTTCTCAGGTTTAACGACAGGCTTGCCGTCCTCGCCCTCTTCCCATGCGCCCCACTTCTTACCCAGCTGGGTAAAGGAGCTGGAGGAGCCCTCGTTGGAGGAGCCCTCGTTGGTGTTCTCGGTCGAGGAGGTGGTGCCCTCGTTGGTGTTCGCGGTCTCTGCGGAGGCAACGACGGTGCCGCCGAAAGCTACGGTGACAGCGGTAGCAGCTGCAACGGCTGCAGTGCGGAAGTTACGCATTGTGAAAATTACCTTTCGGAAGTTTTGGTGAAGCCGTGTGGCTGTTGCTTAGAAGGACGGGCCGTGTACGAGGAAGTTGTGTACGGGGCCGATGATGGTGCCGAGCAGAGTGCCGAGGCCAGCAACAACGGTTAGACCGTAGAGGATCTTTGCCCACTCCGGCTGGCCGGAGAAGTCCTTGGAGGAACCGAAGATGGCAGTGCCGTCGGCTGCCTGGTCGCCCTCAACCTTGCTGCCAATCTTGGAGGACAGGGAAGGCGTGTAATCCTCAGGGGTGGTGTCGGCTTTGCCGCCCGGAGCGGTATTAGACTGGCTCTGATTAGACTGGCTCTGATTAGACTGGCTCTGGTCCTCAACGGTGACGGTGTTATCGCCCTGCTCAGTGGTCTCAGCGAAAGCGACGGTGGAGCCGCCGAAGGCAACAGCGAGAGCAGTAGCGCCGGCGAGGGCTGCATTGCGGATACGCATATCAAAAGTCCTTAGTGTCGTACGTGCAAGGCCTCTGGTTGGGAGGTCTTGATTTACAGGGATAGGGATTAGTTTGGTATCCCCAAAACACACTGAGCCGGTAGAGAGTATCGGCTCGTTCCGGTGTCCGTAATTAACCTAGCCAACGGTCAGGCAAAATGCACGTCAGTTTGAGCGTTCTTTTATCGCCTGCCTGTTATTACCCCCGGAATGGGTGAGTTTCGTAAAGGTTTCTGGTAGATGTTGCTGGCGTTAAAACGTGCTTGTAGTGGTGTTCAGCGGGAATGGTGAAACTAGTTCAACGCCAATGTGAAAAACGTCACTCATTTCGATGTAACTTTCACTCCAGCCACTCTAGTCCCAAAACTGCGTTTTCCACTACTTCTGGCAGTGCCGGATGGATCCAATATTGAGAGCGGGCGAAATTGCGCATGTCGAGGTCGTAGCTCATCGCGGTGATCAGTTGCTGTATAAGGGTGGAGGCCTGTGGGCCCATGATGTGGGCGCCGAGGAGCTTGCCGGTCGCCCGGTCGGCCACGAGCTTGCAGATGCCCGTTGAGTCTTCCATGGCCCAGCCATAGGCAACGTCGCCAAAGTTTTGCACCTTTACTGTGACGTCGTAGCCCTCCTCGCGGGCTTGCGTCTCAGTGAGGCCGACCGTCGCAATCTGTGGGTGCGTAAAGACGGCGGCGGGAACGTGTTCGTGGGGCATGGGCTGGAGATCATCCGGGTGCAGCAGATTATGCTGCACTGCTCGTTGCTCCGCATTGGCCACATGCTTGAGCATGTATGGAGATGAAACATCCCCGAGCGCCCACACACCCTTGCAGGTTGTGCGGCCAAACTCGTCGACCTTGATTCGACCGTCCTCATGCATTTCAATGCCGCTGGCAGAAAGATCCATCTGGTTGCCGTTGGGCTGGCGGCCGGTGGCAACGAGGATGGCATCTGCCTCCACGACGTCCCCGCTGTCCAAGGTAAGGCGTACGCCGTCTTCGGTTTCATCGAGCGCAGTGGCGGTGCCGATGCGGACGTCGAAGCGCTTTCGTGCGAGGTCGTTGAAGCGGGAGCTTAGGTCCTCATCGAGGAAACGGAGGAATTTCTCCGAGCGGTTGACCACGGTGACGTCGGTCCCCAGGCCGTCGAAGACGTGAGCAAACTCCATGGCGATGTAACCGCCACCTACCACTATGAGGCTGCGCGGCTGCTTCTCAAGCCGCATGATGTCTTCATTGGTGTGAACCGGGGCAGTGGTGCTGGCATATGGCTCGGGTAGCACGGGGCGTGAACCGGTAGCGATGACAATATTGTCACCGGTGATGATGTCCTCACCCGCCTGCAGGGTCTTCGGTCCGATGAACCGTGCGTGCTGATCAAAGACTGTAATATTGGGCGTTTCCTCGCCACGGCGGTACTCTTCGCCGCCCTGGGCAATCTGATCAATTCGGTTGTGGAACACGCGCTTGACGATGCCCTCCCAATCCACAGCATCCACGTGGGCGCTGAGCCCAAGGCGCGTGGCCTCGCGCGCGGCGAGCGCAACGTCGGCGGCGTAGACGTACATCTTCGTGGGGATGCAGCCTACGTTGAGGCACGTGCCGCCGAAGGTTCCCTTCTCAATGATGGCGATGGATTTATCGTCAAACTCGGGAGAGGGGATTGAATTTCCCGAACCTGTGCCGATGATGACGAGGTCAAAGTGCTGTGCGGAAGTCATGCCGATCATTCTAAAGGTTGACTAGCCGCAAACCGTGCAGGCTTTTAGGAGCGCGAGGCGCGGGAGGTTAATCCGTCTCAAGTGGTGCTACTGTGCTCAACCATTCCGCCGTGGCGGAGAGAGCGTCTTGTAGCGGCTCGGGACGCGAGAGAAAGAGATCGTGGCGCCCATTGTTGACAACGTGAAGCGTGTAGCGAGCACTGAGTTCCTTGGCCCAGCGCTGGCTTTGCCGTACATCAACGACAGTATCGGCGGTATTGGAGGACTCGCTGTATGGCCGGTTGAGCTCGGAGCGTCCAGAGGTCATAGTGAGCAGCGGGAGCCCAATGTTGATGCGGCCGGAGTGGATTGCGTCGAAGCCGCGGAAGACTGCTGCAACCCAACCCAGGAACTTGGGGTGTCCGCCCAGCGGCTTCAGGCGAAGATCGAAGTCCCAGTCGCCCTGTTCCCCGGAATGGACCGACTCCCCATAGGTTGTGAGGTCACCGGCGGGTATTTCGAGTCGTGGGGCGATGGCAGCGCCGGCATAGATAACGTGCTTGAGCGTCTCGTAGGTTCCATTCGGTATTCCCATCATGGCTAGCCAGGGGCTGTTGAACACGACACCAGCGATGCGGGCGAAACGCTCGCGATCATGGCGGCGAAGGCGATCGAGCCAGAGCGCGGTGATGGTGCCGGCGGTGGAGTGGCCCATGATGATGACACGCTGGTTGGGGATGGCATCGAGAGCTGCATTGAGATCAGCGTCGTAGTACTGCAAGTCGCTGATGTAGTGCCAGGTCTGACCATCCCGTCGAGAGCGTCCGCACTTGCGCAGATCGAGGGCGTAGAAGGCATAGCCGAGCTCATAAAAATACCGTGCCACGTGGTCATGGAAGAAATAGTCCGTCATCCCGTGGACCCACAGTAAGGCGGGGCGATCATCATAGGCGTCGCCGCCGGGGCAGTAGCGCACGAGCGTCGCGCAAACATTGCCTTCGCCGTCAGGGTCGGTGCCGAGTTCGAGTGGAGCGGCCTGGAAGTCGGGGCCGAGGATGTCTTCTGACCATTCGAGTTCGTTATGCGTCATGGAATTCATGATAGGTTGCGCGGCCAGATGCGTCCGGCAGAGCGGAGCGCTGACGGGAAACACCCTGCACCACAAATGGGGTAACAAATTCGAATTCGGGCATTTATTTTTTCAGGAATGCCTATTTCGCAATAAGGGGCGTAAAGTGGAATTAATGCTTGACGGACCTTCCGCAGGGGTGGTCTGTATGCCAGCTTGGACCCTAGCATCGTCGAGCGCTTTCTCACCGCGCCCTGTGCACCCACATGTGCGGGGCATTTGACCACATCGAATACATCGACTTAAAGAGGTAATAAGTACAGTGTCCTCCGATAAGAAGACAGCCCAAGTAGTAGACGAGGTTGAGGTCGCACTCATTGGTGCAGGTATTATGAGCGCCACCCTCGGCGCCATGCTGCGTGAGCTCGAGCCCAGCTGGACCCAGATGGTCTTCGAGCGCTTGGACGGCCCTGCGCTTGAGTCCTCCTCCCCGTGGAATAACGCCGGTACCGGCCACTCCGCACTGTGCGAGCTGAACTACACCCCGGAGAAGAACGGCCGCATTGATGTTTCCAAGGCCATGAACATTAATGAGAAGTTCCAGGTTTCGCGCCAGTTCTGGTCCCACCAGCTCAACAACGGCATTCTGACGGACCCGAAGGCCTTCATCAACCCAGTTCCGCATGTGTCCTTTGCACAGGGTTCCATCCAGGTTGACTACCTGAAGCGCCGCTTCGATGCGCTGAAGGACAACCACATGTTCCCGAACATGCAGTTCAGCGATGATGACGCTACCTTCCAGGAAAAGCTTCCTCTGATGTCGCAGGGCCGTGACTTCAACGCCCAGAAGGTCGCTATTTCCTGGACCGAAGTTGGTACCGACGTCAACTTTGGTGCCCTGGCGAAGCAGTTCTTCACCGCGGCTAAGGCAGCGGGTACCGAGATCCGCTACGGCCACGAGGTCGTCGATATCAAGCGCGATGGTTCCAAGTGGCGCGTGGTGGCAAAGAATCTGCACACCGGTGACTACGAGGCAGTCCACGCCAAGTTCGTCTTCGTGGGTGCAGGCGGCTACGCGCTCGACCTGCTGCGCAAGGCTGGGGTCCGCGAGGTTTCTGGTTTCGCAGGTTTCCCGGTTTCCGGTCTGTGGCTGCGTTCTAAGAACCCGGATCTGATTAAGCAGCACCACGCCAAGGTTTATGGCAAGGCTGCTGTGGGCGCTCCGCCGATGTCCGTGCCGCACCTGGATACCCGCGTCATTGATGGCGAGCAAGGCCTGCTGTTTGGCCCGTACGGTGGCTGGTCCCCGAAGTTCCTCAAGAAGGGCTCCTACCTGGACCTGTTTAAGTCCATTCGTCCGGATAACATCACCTCTTACCTGGGCGTTGCGGCACAGGAGTTCGGCCTGACCAAGTACCTGGTTACTGAGGTCCTCAAGGACTTCGACAAGCGCGTCGAGACCCTGAAGGAGTACGTACCGAGCGCAGACCCGGCAGATTGGGAGACCGTCATCGCCGGCCAGCGCGTCCAGGTGATTAAGCCGGCGGGTGCACCGCAGTTCGGTTCCTTGGAGTTCGGTACCACCCTCATTAATAACCCTGAGGGCAACATCGCCGGCCTGCTCGGCGCTTCCCCGGGAGCGTCCATCACCCCGGCCATCATGGTGGAGTTGCTGGAGCGCTGCTTCGGTGAGCACATGATCCAGTGGGGCGATAAGATTCAGGAGATGATTCCTTCCTACGGCACCAAGCTCTCCAAGGACAAGAAGCTCTACAACGAGATGTGGGAGTACACGCAGAAGACCCTGCAGCTTGCGTCCAAGTAATTTCTCCTTTCGGCTCGTAGGTGCTTGCCTCGCAGGTAATTCTCAGTAACTGGCAGGGAGCGTCCAGTGCACCGGAACGCTCCACCAAGGAGAGCGCCCCATAATAATGGTGTGCGTTTGAGAGAGCGCATGCGAGAGAGATAGAGAGAACCCCAGCCGCGCGGGGCGGTCGGCCTGAGAAACCGACCGGGAGCGTGGTAGTGAAAGATAGAGACGCACCGCCGCCCCGAGACTCCGTTTCCTTTCCTACGGAGGCCTCGGGGCGGCGGTGTGTTTTCCTTTTCTTCTCTTACGTTCCGCAGTAGGTGAGGTAGCCATCCGTGCCACCCGGCTGCTCGTATTCTGGCGCGGCAGTAAAGGGGCGCGTGGTGGCGTGAAGCAAGCGGGGGAATTCTTCAGCATCGCTCAGTGCGGCCTCGACCAGACGCGGGCGGGGAATCACGCGGGGCACGGTTTGCTTGAGAGACTCGACGTTGGGGCCACTAGCACGGTAGGCATCAACAAATCGAGCGTCACCAAACATCTCATAGGCTTCTGCCGGTTCACCCGCCGCTGCGCTGACGAGACTGCGGTGGGCCTGCGTGAGATCCGGAGCGGACTGTGCAAGGGCCGCACTATAGTCCTGGAAGAGCTCGCCGGGAATCTGCAAACGGCTCGCGGCTTCGCGGCGGCGCGCCTTTTCATAGCGCTCGCCAAAGGATTTGATGGCCTCCTGGGCCCAGGTAAGGGAAGCGTCGGGGGAGACGTCGAAAAGCGGCAGCAGTGATTCCGCCAACCGCGCAAGGTTCCACCCCAGCATGTCGGGCTGGCGCCCAAAGCGGTAGCGACCCTGCGTATCGATGGAGCTAAACCAGGTATTGAGGTCATAGCTCTCCAAGAACGCGCACGGCCCGTAGTCAATCGTCTCACCCGATAGCGTGGTGTTATCGGTGTTCATCACGCCGTGGATGAAACCCACCTGCATCCACCCGGCAACCGTCGCTGCCTGTGCGTCCATGACGCGGGTAAACAGCTCCCGGTAGTCGGCGCCAGGGTAGTGGCGTTCAATGGTGTAATCGGCAAGCTGTTGGAGCAACCCGGGTACCTGCGAGTGCGCGGCGAAGTGGAAGGAACCAACACGGATGTGGCTCGCGGCAACGCGCACGAGAACGCCTGCTTCCTCCACCATCTGGCGCTGAATGGGACGGCCGGTCCCGATGACCGCCAGCGACCGTGTGGTGGGTACACCGAGGGCGTGCATCGACTCGGAGAAGAGATATTCACGCAGCATTGAGCGCAGCGTGCCGCGCCCATCAGAGCCATAGCGCGAATAGGGGGTTTGTCCTGTCCCTTTGGCATGCAGATCCCAGAGGCCCGTGGGGTTGTGAGCAGCGGTGGGGCCGGTGACTTCGCCCAAGAGGAGGGCGCGGCCGTCACCCATTGTCGGGTTGTATTGGCCGAACTGAAAGCCGGCGTAGGCCATTGCGTGGGGAGTAACTGGCCCGCGGCCGAGGAGAAACTCCAGGCCATCTTTGCTGCGCAGCCAGTCCGGGTCGAGGCCCAGTTCGGCGGCTAGCTCTTCGTTGAGCACCACCAATCGCGCCGTTGGCTGTTCCTCGCCCCGGCTCGCCGTGACCATGTGGGGAAGGCGTTGGGCGAATTCGCTGCGTAGCTCGAAAGGGAGGGAGGCATCAGACATCGCGAGACTCCAGTGTTCCGCGCACGCGAACGTGGGCGTTGCCGCCGACCCAGATGTCATGACCGTCGTCGTTGATATAGACGCGGCCGTCGCGCCCTACCTGGCGGCCTTGTGCCGCGGTATAGCGGGCAGGAACAGCACTCTTGGCGCGCAGGAATTGGGCAGCGCCGCCGTTGAAGGAACCGGTGACGGGATCCTCGAATTGCCCGGTGATGGCGCGGACTTCATAAGCGGGGTGATCATCACCGGTGAGCCCGACCGCGCCCACTTTGACGCCCGGGGTGGGCGTGGGGTTAAGCCCGCGCACGGCCTCGGCAGACTCAAGCTGGACTAGGCGCCAGCCGGGCCCGTTGTCTACCCAGCCGGAGTCAAGGATGCTGTCCTCGTCGATCCCGAGGGCGGCGGCTGCCTCAGCGTGCTCCTCATCACTAAGCGCTCCTTCACGCACCAAGGGCGGGGTAGCGAAGGCGAAGCGGCCCTCTTCCTGGCGTACGGTGACCAACCCAACTCCGCATTCCTGAATCAGGGTGCCGTTCTTTCCGAGCAGTTCCGCCGCCACGCGTGCGCTGCCCAGCGTCGGGTGGCCGGCGAAAGGAAACTCCTCGTACGGGGTAAAAATCCTCACTCGGTAGTCTGCACGTGGATCCGTAGGCGAGCACAGGAAGGTTGTCTCCGAAAAGTTTGTCCAGTGTGCGATGCGCTGCATCTCTTCGGTGCTCAAGCCGTCGGCATCCGCCACCACAGCAAGGGGATTTCCCGTAAACGGCCCAGTGGCAAAGACATCTACTTCAAAGAATCGGTGCTGCATGAGGCTTAAGTCTAGTCGCACCGGTGAGCAGGGAGGTCTACGCTGGGCTGCATGAGCGAAGCACTCTTTAGCCGCGTCGAACCTATCCAGACCATGGCGGATGGGACCGTCAAACAGGTCAATCCCTTCTCCGGAACGGAGGTGTGGACGGTGCCGGGACGTGGAAACCGTCCGCTCTCGCGTCCGGCGAAAGATCCGCAGCCCCTGACGGCCGATGCCATGACGCACAGCTGTGCTTTTTGCTCCGGGCGCATGTTAGACACCCCGCCGGAAAAGTCCCGCATCCTGGCTTCGGGGGAGATCCAGCGCGGGCTCCTTCCACACGAGCTGGACACAACCCAGCCGGTGTTTCGCCGGGTTCCTAACCTTTTTGAGATCGTGTCTTATGACTACTGGCATGAGAACTATGGCTTCACCATGGACCCAGACCTAGCTCAGCACAAGGAGAAATATGAAGCCGATGAGGCCGGGCGCCTGCACGTACTCAACGTGGTGCGCACCAAACTCAAGGCCGCGGGCAAAGACGCCGCGCTGGGCGACGACTCTCTCCTCGCCCTCGCCGATGGCTTCTTCGGTGGCGGGCACGATGTCATCATTTCTTCGCGCCACTTCGTGGAGGGGGCGGTCGACGACAGCCAGCTGGCTTCCTCCGGCACGCTGAGCCCCGATGAGCACTTTCTGCTCACAACCTTCACCGCGGAATCAACGCGCGAGCTCTACCAGCGAAACCGCTATGCCTCTTATGTCGCCGTGTTCCAGAACTGGCTGGCACCGGCGGGCGCGTCCTTCGACCACCTGCACAAGCAGCTCGTCGCAATTGATGCTCTGGGCATGGCAGCCCAGCAAGAAAATGCGATTCTGCGCGCACACCCCAACATGTACAACGATTGGGCAGTTGGGTATGCGGCAAAGCGCAACCTCGTTATCGCAGAGAATGACTATGCGGTGCTCTTCGCTGGTTTTGGCCACAGGTATCCCACCCTGGAGATCTTCTCCAAGTCGCCCCGCTGCGAACCATGGGCACAAACACCTGGCGAAGTCCGCGGGATGTCGGATCTGATCCATGCAGCACACGCCGCAGTGGGGCCGGATGTGGCATGCAATGAAGAGTGGCACCACCGCCCACCCAGCGTGGATCTGCCGCAGCCGTGGCGCGTGATGATCAAGCTCAGGGTATCGACCTTGGCCGGCTTTGAAGGCGGCACGAAGGTCTACATCAACACCATCGATCCATGGGGCTTGCGTGATCGCGTCGTGGACGCCATGTTCCGCCTTCGTGAGCGCGGAAAGATTGCCTCCGGCATCTCTATCGCCACTGAGTGCGAGCTCAAACGCAATAGTTTGCGTTATAACCCGCTGGTGTAATCAGTAACGTTTAGTCCACGTAGGTTTGTTCGCCGCCTGCGTGAAGATAATCGCGGAGGTACGGCAGGGCGAGAGCAACCGTGCCGTGCCGTGGGGCATCGATAAGCCCCTGCTCTAGCAAACGCGCGCGCACTTCACTGAGAGACGTCGTCGTTGTCTTCAGCTCGTGAGCGATAGCGCCAGATGTGGCCGTCCCCGCCTCATCTGCGATATCAGCCAGCGCGTGAAGGTACTCAAGTTGTCGTTGGCTGAGCGCACGTACCGCAGGATCGTGCACTTGGGTTCCCATTGTCGTGATTGCCTCACCAAGAACTGCGTCGACGGTTGTTGAGGAAATGGTCGTCTCACTGGCTTGGGATGCAGCGTTCCAGGCCAAGTACCCGATGAGCTGGATGAGGAAGGGATAACCGTGGCTCGCTTCAGTAGCGCGGTCGGCGGCTTCGTCGTTGAAAGCAATCGAAGTCAAAGCTGCCGTATCTTTGAAAGCGCTGGTCGTAGCTTGCGGGTTAACAGGTCCTAGGTGAAATCTGCGGGCACGGCGCAGAAACGTTGTTCCCGGCAGGTGTAGAAGCTTGTCAACACCGGCAGTAAGCCCTGCCATCACGATGGAAACGTCGAGTTCATCGCGAACAAGATGCTGGAATGCGACTGCGATTATCTCAAGGTCATGAGGATCCGCGTCCTGAATCTCATCGATAGTAAGTAGAATTCCGCTGTCTCGGAGATGAGCGGAGAGTTCGCGCAAGCGCGATTCTAATGTTGGCACTGGTGGCGTACCAATCTCTTCAGTACCAATGCCACCGAGGCCCGCTATACGTATGTCTTTGATTCGACGGGTTGATGGAGAAGCCAGCTGGTTGATCTTTTCTGGGATGATGGAGTCGATGAGCTGAGTGACTGAATTGCTTCGACCACTGACTCGAATAACAGCCCATCCTTGTTGGGCTGCGATGTCCTCGAGCTCAGTCAACAGGACCGTTTTGCCCATCCCACGATGACCGCTAATAAGCATTGCGCGATTAGGGTTGCCAACTCCGCCGTCGAGCCCAACCGTGAAGTCATTGAGGACCGCACTGCGGCCAGCCCACTTAAGTGGGCTGGCACCAAAGGTTGGGCGAAAAGGGTTTCCAGTCATGCTGGAAGTATATAGCAGGCAGATAAATTGATAAATAGATAAATCGGCGGGCGTAGATAAATTGATAAATAGATAAATCAGACCACGAGCACCAGCTCGGTGCCGCGCAGTTCGGTGCTCATGCCTGCCTCTTGGGCTACGCGGGCGGCATCCTCGAGGGTGGAGACATTATCGCCCTGGAGGGCGAGTACGCGAGCGAGTTCCCCCTTGTAGTGCTTGTTGAAGTGAGAGACCACCTTGCGGGAGCCATCCTCTTGCACTGACTCCACGCGCACCGTGGAGGCTTCTTTGAGCTTGCCCAGCTGTTGGTAGGTGCCCGAGCGCATGTCGATGAGGAACTCGCCAGCGTCGATAAGCGCGCGCAGCTCATCAGTGATGGCCGTACCCCAACGCGACTTGAGAGTCTTCCCTCCCAACTTGGTGCCACCGGAAAGCCGGTAGTGCGGGATGAGATCATCGGCGCGCAGCAACCCGAAGAGCGCATCACCCACAGCTAGGTGTTGACGTGCGGCTGGGGGAAGGGAGGGGGAATCGAGGGCGTCGTACAGCACGCCCGTAAACCGCTCCAGCGCGGGCATGGTGGGGGAGGACGCCAACTCGCGGTTGGACTCGGCTTCCCCACGCAGCTTTTCCGAGAGCTTGAGCACCTTTTGCGCCTCGTCGAGGGGCAAAGAAGACAATTCAGCAGCGATTTCTTGGCGTATTGGATTCAGCGCGGGGAAAGAGAGCTCTTCCCAGTTGAGGGGCGCGCCGCTGCCGCCGTGTGCTTTGGTCTCAGAAGGAGGGAGGATGATCAGCATGGCTACATGCTAGCGATGTAGACTGAGCAACCATGATTACACGTCTTTCTGAGCTTTTCCTCCGCACTCTTCGTGAGGATCCGGCTGATGCCGAAGTCCCCAGCCACAAGCTTCTCGTCCGCGCAGGCTATGTGCGCCGCGTCGCGCCGGGTGTGTACACCTGGTTGCCATTGGGACTGCGCGCCATGCGCAAGATCGAAGACGTTATCCGCCAGGAAATGAACGCCATCGGTGGCCAGGAGATGCTCTTCCCGGCGCTGCTGCCGCGCGATCCTTATGAGCAGTCGAACCGCTGGACGGAATACGGCGATAATTTGTTCAGGCTTAAGGATCGCAAGGGTGCGGACATGCTGCTGGGCCCGACCCATGAGGAGATGTTCGCCACTGCGGTGAAGGATATGTATTCCTCCTACAAGGACTTCCCGGTCACGCTGTACCAGATTCAGACGAAGTACCGCGATGAGGAACGTCCGCGCGCTGGCGTGCTGCGCGGCCGCGAATTCACCATGAAGGACTCCTACTCCTTCGACATGACGGATGAGGGGCTCGATGAGTCCTATGCCCGCCACCGCAAGGCCTACCAGAACATCTTCGACCGCCTAGAGATCGATTACGCGATCTGTAAGGCCACCTCCGGTGCGATGGGTGGCTCGGCCTCCGAGGAGTTCCTCGCCGTGTCCGAGGTGGGTGAGGATACCTTCGTTCGCGCCACGGAGGGAGACTACGCAGCCAACGTGGAAGCAATAGTGACCCAGGCGCCGGAGGAGATTCCCTTCGACGGTCTGCCGGAGGCACAGGAGCACGAGACTCCGAAATCCGAGACCATCGAGTCCCTGGTGGAGTGGGCTAAGGGTGCTGGCATTACTGTCGACGGCCGCGAGGTCACCGCAGCGGACACCCTCAAGTGCATGATGATCAAGGTGGCTGCGCCCGCGGCCGCTGAGGAAGAGAAGAAATGGGAGCTGGCCGCCGTCCTTATTCCGGGCGACCGCGAGCTGGATGAAAAGCGCTTGGAGGCTTCGCTGGAGCCAGTCGAGTTTGAGCTCGCCGGCGAGGGCGACTTCAAGAAGAACCCCTTCTTGGTCAAGGGCTACGTTGGCCCGCGTGCCCTCAACGCTCACGACGTGAAGGTTTATGCCGACCCGCGCGTAGTTTCCGGTTCGTCGTGGATTACCGGCGCGGATGCCCCGCAGCGTCACGTCGTCGGCTTGGTGGCCGGCCGTGATTTCACCGTGGGTGAGTTCATCGAGGCCGCGGAGGTCAAGGAAGGTGACCCGGCGCCGAACGGTCAGGGCACTCTGACCCTGGAGCGCGGCATTGAGTTGGGCCACATCTTCCAGCTGGGCCGCAAGTACACCGAAGCATTCGATGTCCAGATTCTGGATGAGAATGGCAAGCGCGCCGTGCCGACCATGGGCTCCTATGGCATTGGTGTCACGCGCATGCTCGCCGTGCTGGCGGAGCAGCGCCACGATGAGAAGGGCCTCAACTGGCCAGTGGCCGTGGCCCCGTACCAGGTGCACGTGGCCGTGGCGAACAAGGACGCCGCTGCCCTCGAGGCCGGTCAGAAGCTGGTGGAGGACCTAGATCGCGCTGGCATCGAGGTGCTTTTCGACGACCGCCCCAAGGTTTCCCCGGGCGTGAAGTTCAAGGATGCGGAGCTGCTGGGTATGCCCTTTATCGCCATCCTGGGCCGCTCCTTCAAGGACGGCATCATTGAGTTGCGCATCCGTGGCGGCGAAACCCGTGAGGTCCCCGCAGACTCCATCGTGGACACCTTAACGGAGCTCATCCGCGGCTAGGTGCGTTAAGCGCGTAGGCTCGCGGGTATGAGTTCTCACCACCCCGCACTGGCATATTCAATGGCTGCAGCACTCTCTGCCATGGGAGTGCTGCATTTTGCTAAGCCGAAGCCCTTCGAGTCCATCATCCCGCCACAACTTCCAGGGTCGGCTCGCTTCTACAACTTCACCTCTGGCGCCTGGGAAGTGGTTACCGGTGCGCTCCTGGCGAACCCATCGACGCGGCCTGCAGGCGGCCTTTCAGCCCTAGCTTTGCTCGCCGCCGTGTGGCCGGCGAACTTCTACCAGGCCTACAGGGACTTAGAAAGCGGCAAAGCATCAACCGGCAAGAAGATCTACCACGCGGTGCGTCTGCCGTTGCAGATTCCGGTCATGCGCTATGCCTGGTCGCTGTACGCCGAAAAGAACGCCAAACGTCGGTAGCTCAGGAAAATCGAGCCCGCGAGGGAGGAATTAAGCTGCACTGATGCGGTGAGATTGGGCGGCTACAGAAATAAGCCAGCTTCGCCATTCAGCATTGGGTGCCGCTTGGTTGGGCGCCTCCTGTGAGGCGGCGGAGGCCCATGTCACCGTGTCACTATGCGCGACGTCGTCAAGGAACGCGCGCGCTGAGGCGGCGTCTACGGGCAGCTCACCGGAGGACGAGGTGTAGGCCGCTGCGGGCTGTGGCACTGGTCCGATTTTGGCTACTGCTTCTTGGAGTGCGAGGACGCGGCTCTCGTGCAGAGCGAGGCGCTCATCAACCAGCTCTTCGACGTCAGGTGTGACATAGGAACGAGCAAAGTCCAAGGCATACACCTGCTGGTATTCCCAGTCCAAGAGTTCGGTGGCGAGGTCAGCGTCACCCTCCGTCAGCTCCGGCACAGCGCCCGGTTCATCGGTGGAGCGGGCCTCCATTGCGATGGCTTGGGCGACGAGCAAGGGCCGAGATTCCGGGGAGACCGCGTCAAGCTGCTCCTCAGTCGATGAAGAAGCTGCGGCAAGCACGGCAGCCGCATCGGTGGCCTCGTGTGCTTCACCCTCACGATTCACTTCGCAGGAGCGCGGAACGTGTCCTTCCTCGTCGCGGCCGCAGAGGCGCTCAATTTCGGAGTAAAGCTCGTCTGCGTGCTGCGCGCGCAGGGACGCGGCATCGGGATCGAGTTTCTGCAGTGCGTGGGCGTCGGCGCTGGCATCGTGAGCCAGAGAGGTCAACGTAGGGTCTGCATGGGGGCCAAAATAATCCACGATCGCGTCGGTGGCTTGGCAGCCGCCCAGCCAGGGGGCGGCGCAGACTAAGAGGGTGGGCACAACTACTCGGCGGTTCACGCGATAGACCCTACCCGGGTGTCCTAGTCTAGAGCGCATGGCATTCCCAACACCCGCGCAACTAACCGAAATCCTGCAGCCTGTCGCCGCCGCGCGCGGCCTCGACATCGAGGACGTGAAGACCACTCGTGCAGGAAAGAATTCTCAGGTCATCATCCGTGTTGACGGTGACGAACGCCCAAGTTCCGATCTCATTGAGGAGCTCTCGCAGGAGATTTCGGCGCTCTTTGATGCACAGGAAGAGGCGGGCACCCTCAACTTTGGCGCGGGTTACACCCTGGAGGTGTCGACGCCGGGGGTGGACTTTCCGCTGAGTGCCCCGCGCCACTGGCGCCGCAACCAAGGGAGGCTCGTGGGCTACGCGCTCACCGAGGAACCTGGCACGACCCGCGTCGCCCGTATCGGAGCGCTGTCCGAGGATGAAGAATCCGTGGCGCTCATCACCACTGTGAAAAAGGAGGTGCGCTATCAGGTTGAGCGATTGGAAAATCTAAGCCGCGCAGTGGTAGAAATTGAATTTGCCCAACCTTCAGCCATGGAGCTGGAGGCGGCACAGCAGACGTTCGACTTCGCCGAGCAGAACTCGGCAACCCGAGAGGACTAACAAGTGAATATTGACCTAGAGGCACTTCGCACGATTCAGCGCGAGCGCGGCGTCCCGGTAAAGGACCTGCTCGAAGCGATTGCGGGTGCCCTTTTGTATTCCTACCTGGATCACCGTGCCGAGTCAGCCGAGACCAAGGCGGAAGGTACGAAGTCTCGCGTCGACATCGACGCCGATAGCGGTGCTGTCACCGTCGTCGTGACCGAGAGTGATCCGGAGACTGGAGAGGTCATCAGTGAATACGACGACACTCCCGACAACTTTGGGCGCATCGGCGCGCAGGCGGTCCGCGATGCCATCCTGCGTAAGCTGCGCGAGAATGAGGCGGAACGAACCTACGATTCCTATTCGGAGCTCACCGGAACGGTTGTGTCGGGCGTCGTCCAGCGCGATATTCACGCGAACAAGCGCGGCGTCGTCGTGGTGCAGCTGGGTACCGAACACGACTCGCAGGATGCTTTCCTGCTGCCCGCCGAGCAGCTGCCGGGGGAGAAGCTCGAGCATGGCGACCGCGTTAAGGCCTACGTCGTGGGCGTGAACCGCACCGGAGCCAAGGTGCAGATCACGTTGTCGCGCACTCACCCTGAGCTGGTGCGTGGCCTGTTCGAGCTGGAGGTCCCAGAGGTTGCTGATGGCTCGGTTGAGCTCATTGCTATTGCCCGCGAGGCTGGCCACCGCTCGAAGGTATCCGTGCGCGGTCACGTTAAGGGGCTCAATGCCAAGGGCGCGTGCATCGGCCCGAAGGGTTCGCGCGTGAGCAACGTGATGCGTGAACTTGGTGGTGAGAAGATTGACATCATCGATTTCAACGAAGACCCTGCCGTCTATGTGGGCAACGCTCTTGCTCCGTCAAAGGTCGTGCGCGTAGAAATCCTCGACTCGGAGGCGCAAGTGGCCAAGGTGACTGTGCCGGATTACCAGCTCTCGCTCGCAATCGGTAAGGAAGGCCAGAATGCCCGCCTCGCGGCGCGCCTGACTGGATGGAAGATTGATATTCACTCTGATGCCGCTCGCGATTAGCTTTCCGACGGGCCTGCGGTGGGATTAAAGGTTTGGCCCGTTTTCGCGTAGAGTAGACAACGGCCCACATGCAGGAATGCTGTGGCGCAGGAATAGTGGCGATACGACGTAAGGAGTTGGATGTCTCAAGGACAGCGGCTCCGCACGTGTATTGCTACGCGTCAAAAGCATCCCGACACGGAACTGCTCAGGGTGGTCGCCGATAGGGACGATCCTTCAGGACGCCGTGTTGTTCCGGATCCAGGCCGCCGCCTTCCCGGTAGGGGAGCGTGGATTAGACCGGATCTGGAAGCAGTAGAGCTGGCGGAGCGAACCCGTGCCTTCAGGCGCGCGCTCCGATTGTCCACAGACGTGGACACAGGTCACGTACGTGAGTACCTCGCTGCTCAGCAGCAGGTGCAGTCGGCGGGCAATCGCCCGTGCGGCCCAGAGTTAAAAAGGAAGACCGAACACTGATGAGCGCACAACGATGAAGCAGCATCAGCGATGAAAGTCCATAGCCATTAACTAGGGGTCAAGCCGTGTTCCGCGGCCTTGGCTCCTAGAAAGATTAAAGAGGAGACAAGTGCCCGGAAAGCTACGTGTACACGAGTTGGCAAAGCAGCTCGGTGTAACCAGCAAGGAACTGCTCGCCACGCTGAAGGAACAAGGCGAGTTCGTCAAGACCGCATCCTCGACCATCGAACCGCCGGTGATCAAGAAGATGCGCGCACACTATGAAGCAAAGGGTGGCAACGACAAGCCCGCAGACAAGAACGCGTCTGCAGCCACCCCTGCTTCCGCTGCCAAGAAATCTGCTGCCAAGAAGACTGCAGAGAAGAAGCCGGCGGAAAAGAAGCCAGCAGCCACGCCAAAGCCTGGCCCCAAGCCAGGTGGTGCCCCGAAGCCAGGTGCTGCTCCGACGCAGAGCGGCGCCCCCAAGCCGGGTGCTGCTCCCAAGCCGGGCGGTGCCCCGAAGCCGGGCGGCGCTCCAAAGCCCGGAGCACAGCGCAAGGGCGGCGAACGCGCTGTTACCCCGCGTTCTATGCCGAAGCCTGGCGGTACCCGCCGCGTGGCCAATAACCCGTTCTCCACGGGTAGCTCCAGTGATCGACCCAGCCCAGGGCCGCGCCCGGGCGGAAGCAAGGGTCAGCGCTCTGGCGGCAAGCCGGGAGATAACCGCGGCGGTAAGGGCGGCGCACGCCCGCAAGGCGATGGCAACCGTGGTGGACGTCGTCCTTCGCCGGCGATGATGCCTTCGCATCCGAATCCGGCCAGCATGCCGTCGAAGGCCGCAGGTAGCGGCGGTGGCGGTCGCGGTCGTGGCGGCCGCGGTGGTGGCCCAGGCCATGGCGGTCCAGGCCACGGAGGTTTCCGCGGTGGACGCGGCGGACGCCGCGGTGGCACCGCTGGTGCATTCGGACGTCCCGGTGGCGCACCGCGTCGCGGTAAGAAGTCGAAGCGTCAGAAGCGCCATGAGTTTGAAGAGCAGCAGAAGCATGAGGTAGGCGGCGTACGCTTGCCTGACGGCGGCGGTAAGGTTGTTCGCCTTCGCCGCGGTGCTTCCTTGGCTGACTTCGCCGAGAAGATTGGTGCGGATCCCGCAGCATTGGTGCAGGCGCTCTTCAACCTCGGTGAGATGGTGACCGCCACGGCCTCCGTATCTGAGGACACCCTGCAGCTCTTGGGCTCGGAGATCAATTACGAGGTCCAGGTTGTCTCCCCTGAGGATGAGGACCGCGAGCTGCTCGAATCCTTCGACCTGCAATTTGGTGAGGACGAGGGCGGCGAAGAAGCCCTTGAGAAGCGCCCGCCAGTCGTGACCGTGATGGGTCACGTTGACCACGGTAAGACCCGCCTTCTGGATACCATCCGTAAGACCAACGAAGGTGCGGGCGAGGCCGGCGGCATTACACAGGGCATCGGTGCTTACCAAACCACGGTGGACGTTGAAGACGGTCCGCGCACCATCACCTTCCTGGATACCCCGGGTCACGAGGCGTTTACCGCCATGCGTGCCCGCGGTGCCAAGTCCACCGACTTGGCCATCCTGGTGGTTGCGGCTGATGACGGCGTGATGCCGCAGACCATCGAGGCAATCAACCACGCGAAGGCAGCGGATATCCCTGTGGTCGTCGCGGTTAACAAGATTGATAAGCCGGAAGCTTCCCCGGACAAGATCCGTGGTCAGCTCACTGAGTACGGACTTGTTCCGGAGGAGTACGGCGGCGACACGATGTTCGTGGATATTTCTGCGAAGAACAACATCAACATCGACGACCTGCTCGAGGCTGTCATCCTGACCGCGGACGCTTCCCTAGAGCTCACCGCTAACCCGGACATGGACGCGCAGGGCTCTGCCATCGAGGCTCACCTCGACCGCGGTCGAGGCCCGGTGGCTACGGTCATCATCCAGCGCGGTACGCTGCGCATCGGTGATTCCATTGTGGTCGGCGATGCCCATGGCCGTGTGCGTCGCATGCTCGATGAATTCGGTAACGATGTGGAAGAAGCCGGTCCGTCCCGCCCGGTCCAGGTGCAGGGTCTCAATGGCGTACCAGGTGCCGGCGATAACCTCTTGGTTGTTGAGGACGACCGCGTGGCTCGCCAGATTGCAGCACAGCGCGATGCTCGCAAGCGTTCCGCTCTGCAGGCGAAGGCGCGCAAGCGCGTCTCCCTCGAGGATCTGGATGCAGTGCTCAAGGAAACCTCGACGCTCAACCTCATCCTCAAGGGCGACAACGCCGGTTCCGTCGAGGCACTGGAAGATGCCCTTCTGGATATCGAGGTCGACGACGAGGTACAGCTCAACATCATCGACCGTGGTGTCGGTGCGGTGACGCAGACCAACGTCACCTTGGCTGCTGCCTCCGACGCCGTCATCATCGCCTTCAACGTCCGCGCTGAGGGTAAGGCAACCGAGGAAGCCAACGCTGAGGGCGTTGATATCCGCTACTACACGGTGATTTACCGTGCTATCGAAGAGGTCGAGGCAGCGCTGAAGGGCATGCTCAAGCCTATCTACGAGGAGCGCGACACCGGTGCAGCGGAGATCCGCGCGCTGTTCAAGTCCTCCGCGGTCGGCACCATTGCCGGTTGTATGGTCACCGAGGGCAAGGTCAAGCGCAACGGCAAGGTGCGCCTCGTACGCGACGGGAACGTCATTACCTCCGATGCCAAGATCGAGTCCCTGCGCCACGAGAAGGATGACGCCAACGAGATTAACGCCGGATACGAGTGCGGTATGGTTCTGTCCTACCCGGACATCCAGGTAGGCGATATCATTCAGGCCTTCGAAGAAGTCGAGGTCCCGCGCGACTAGCCGCACCTGAGTTCTTCACTTTGTGACAGAGCTCAGATACTAAAGCCCAGCCAGTAAATATTCTGGCTGGGCTTTAGTCGTTTCGGCCGAACGGCGTCGAATCGGTATCCTAGACTAGTTGCCAGTAACCGTACGCAAAGGAGCTTCACCATGGTTGATTACGCACGCGCCGCACGCATGGCTAAGCGCATTCAGACAATCGTTGCGAGTGCGATTGAACGCCAGATTAAGGATCGCCGCCTTGAACTGGTAACCATCACAGATGCCCGCGTAACGGGTGACCTGCACGATGCCACCGTGTATTACACGGTGCGCGGAACGGATATTGATTCCGAGCCGAATTTTGACCAGGCGGCCGAAGCTCTTACGAGGGCCAAGGGCCAATTGCGCAAGATCGTGGGTGATGAGCTGTCCGTTCGCTTTACCCCGACCTTGTCTTTTGAGCTCGATACCGTCCCTGAAGCCTCCGCTCACATGGAGGATGTGCTTGCACGCGCACGTGCACGCGATGCAGAACTGGCCAAGCTGAAGGAAACCGCGAAGCCGGCCGGGGATGCGAACCCATATAAGACCTCGGATGAGGAAGAAGACTAAGTGTCACGAACCAACTACGAAGCCGCAGTTGATGCGCTGGTACAGGCCAGCAGCATTTGCATCATCACCCACTTGCGCCCCGACGCCGACGCCGTTGGCTCAGCGGCGGCCCTCACGTTGGCGCTTCGTCAGCGCGGTAAGCAGACCCGCACCGTGATTGGCCAGCGCCGAGACATTTCCGCCAACCTTTTTTCGATTCCCACCGTGGATGAAATCGAGTTGGTAGATGAGCTCCCGCAGGGCTATGACCTTTATGTCACTGTGGACTGCGGATCGATCGACCGGACCGGATCGGTAGCACGGGGCATTGAGGAGATGGCGGCCGTTGGGCGCGTCCTGTGCATCGATCACCACGCTTCGAACGATGGCTTTGGTGCGATCAATGTTGTGGATCCGGTGTGCGAGTCCACCACGGTGGTGTTGCTCGATATCTTAGATAGGCTGTCCATTCAGATTGATCGCGTCATCGCGCACTGTCTGTACGCCGGGCTAGTGACCGACACAGGTAACTTCCGGTGGGGCCGCCCAGCGATGCACGATATTGCCGCGCGCCTGATGCTCTATGGGCTTGATACCAAGCAGATCGCGTTGGAGCTTATGGATGCCAGCACCGCCGATGACCTGCAGATGATTGGTCGCGTCCTCTCGGGCCTCAGGATCGAGGCAGCGGGAGAGCACCGCCTCGCTGTCCTCTTCGTGCCGCATGAGGAAGTCAGTACGCACGCAGATTCCGCGATCGAGTCCTTCGTCGACTATGTCCGCGCCCTGAAAGGCACAGACATCGGGGTTGTGTTCAAGGAACAGGCCCCTGAAGTGTGGGCGGTGTCTTTGCGCTCCTCAGCAGTGAACTGTGCCGAGGTGGCCCTCACCTTTGGCGGAGGAGGCCATATTCCAGCCGCCGGCTATACCGCGCACGGCACGCCTGAGGAGGTTATTGCGCAGCTGGTAGGTGTGTTGTCTTAAATGGCTTGCGAGCAACCCGTCAAGGTTTCTGCGGCGGAAGTCTTCCGCCTTGCCGTGCCCGCTTTGGGTGTCTTAGCGGCCATGCCGCTGTATTTGCTTCTGGACACCGCGGTAGTGGGACGGTTGGGCGCGCAGGATCTGGCCTCGCTGGGGGCTGCGGCCACGATCCATTCGGTGGTCACTACCCAGCTGACCTTCTTGTCCTATGGCACAACCGCGCGTGCTTCGCGTTTGTTCGGCGCAGGCAAACGTGAGGAAGCTGTAGCCGAAGGCGTTCAGGCCACGTGGGTTGCGGTTGGCGTCGGCCTGGTCCTAGCGGTCCTTATGTGGCTCTTCGCCGGGGGCTTTGCCTCCTGGTTGACCGGCAACCCCGAAACGGCGAAGGGAACCGCACAGTGGCTGCGCATCGCCGCCATCGCGATTCCCTTTACCCTCATCACGATGGCTGGTAACGGTTGGATGCGAGGGGTACAAGACACCCGCAAGCCCTTGTATTTCACACTTGCCGGCATGATCCCTGGCGCTAGTGCAGTGCCTATTTTCGTGCACTTGTGGGGGCTGCAGGGGTCAGCCTTAGCCACGGTGCTGGGGATGGGAATCATCGCGGCATTCTTTCTCAGGGAACTGCGCCGCGAACATACCGGCTCATGGGAAGTTCGTTGGAGCGTCGTACGCCGGCAGCTCGTGCTGGGGCGCGATCTCATTGTGCGTTCCTTGAGTTTTCAAGTGGCCTTTCTATCCGCAGCAGCTGTGGCTTCGCGCATCGGAACCGCACAACTGGCCGCGCATCAAATCTTGATGCAGTTGTGGAACTTCTTGTCCCTTGTGCTGGATTCACTGGCAATCGCCGCCCAGGCCTTGACCGGCGCGGCACTGGGTGCAGGCTCAGCGCGTTATGCCCGCACGGTGGGTACTAAGGTGACGCTCTATTCGACGTCCTTCTCCCTTGGACTTGCTGTGATTCTTGCGCTTGGTTCCGGGATCATCCCGCGGATCTTCACCACGAGCCCAGAAGTCCTCGAGGTGATCTCCGGGCCTTGGTGGGTTATGACTTTCCTCGTCATCATCGGCGGGGTGGTCTTCGCCTTGGACGGCGTTCTCCTCGGCGCTGGGGATGCAGCGTTTCTTCGCACGCTGACCTTGGCGGCGGTACTTCTAGGCTTCCTTCCCGGCGTCTGGTTGGCTTTTGCTCTAGGCACCGGGCTTAGTGGAGTATGGGGCGGGATCGCCGCGTTCATCTTCATCCGCATGGTAGGCGTCGTCTGGCGCTTTCGCTCGATGCGGTGGGCGCGGGTCTAAGCCTGTGGTAGAAGTAGAGGGAATGTTCGTGTGAAGGAGGCATTATGACCACTCTGTGGGCCGTCTCCGATCTCCACGCGGCGGTGCGAGTCAACGGTGAGCGCATCGATGAACTCGTGCCACCGAATCCCCATGACTGGTTGATTGTCGCAGGGGACGTTGCCGAGCGCATTGACCTGGTGATCAACACCTTGGCGCGGCTGAAGAACCGCTATGCCACCGTCATTTGGGTGCCCGGCAACCATGAGCTCTTTTCTCGGGGACAGGATGCATTTAAGGGGCGCGCAAAATACGACCGGCTTGTTGAAGGCTGCCGTGAGATCGGCGTGATTACCCCAGAGGATCCTTATCCGGTCTTCGGAGGAGTGACCGTCGTCCCGCTGTTTACGCTGTACGATTACAGCTTTCGCCCGCCGGGGACCACGGTCGAACAAGAGCTTGCGAGCGCAAAGCAAAAGCAAATCGTCATGACCGATGAATTTGCCATCGCCCCCTTCGTCGATGTGCGTGCTTGGTGCTGGGACCGGCTGGCCTATTCAATTAAGCGCCTGTCCCGGGTGGAAGGGGAGACCGTCCTCATCAATCACTGGCCATTGGTCCAGGAGCCGACTCTCTACTTGCGCTGGCCCGAAGTGGCCTTGTGGTGCGGTACCCGCCACACGCGTTCGTGGCCGCGGCGCTACAACGCCAAAGCCGTGGTCTATGGACATCTTCACATGCCAAACCGTGCCAATATCGACGGCGTGGACCACATCGAGGTTTCGCTAGGGTATCCGCGGGAATGGCAGGCACACGGTGGCCTCCAGCAGTGGCCGTATCCGGTGCTCAGCATCGATGAGACGACGGGGAGGGCCGAGCATGCTTGAGCCTTCCCTCTTCCCTGAGTCTGCGCGCTACTGCTACGTTCGCACGGATGAGTCGATGACTAATCTCCTCAATTTCCATCACCTATCCCCTGAGGAGCGCGCTGTGGTCTCGCAGGCCGTGGATGTCCGCAAGTCGGAATTTGGGGATGCCCGCTGGTGCGCTCACCGCGCGCTGAAGGAGCTTAATTACACCGGCGACGAACCTATTCTGCGCGGTGAGCGGGGCATGCCGCTGTGGCCGGAAGGCTACACGGGTTCGATGACGCACACCGAGGGGTTGCGCGCAGCGGTGGCAGCGCCCACCACACACGTGCGCTCGATGGGACTCGACGCCGAGCCAGCGGAGCCCTTGCCGGAACACGTGTTGACGATGATCGCCCGGCCAGGGGAGATGCCGCAGTTGTCCCGCCTCCGCGCGGCGGGCATCTCCTGCCCGGACCGCCTGTTGTTTTGTGCGAAGGAAGCCACCTACAAGACGTGGTTCCCCATGACGCGGCGGTGGCTCGATTTCGATCAGGCCGAAATTGACTTGCGCCTCGACGGAACTTTAGTCTCCTACCTCCTAGCGCGACCGACCCCGGTGCCGTTCATTACCGGCCACTGGATTATTCGGGACGGCTATGTCATCGTCTCTGCCGCCGTCCCGGCGCTCAACTTTGAGAACTAAAGAGTGGAGGGGCGAGCGACAAAAACCGTGGCCAGGCGCTTGCCCTTCTCTTTGATTAGGGCGACGGATCGGCCCTGGGGGTCGACGGCCGCGTAGGTGCCTTTCAACCCACGCGGCTCCAGCCACTTACCCATGGCCAAGGCCTGGGCCTCGTCATCGGTGACCGCCAAGACCGGATAGCTACGAGCGAGCGCCTCGTCGAGGCTCAAGGACAGCTTCGGGGAGGTCTCGAGGGTGTCGAGGGGGAGGGCGTCGTCAAGCGTAAAAGGCCCTACCTCCGTGCGGCGCAGCGCGGTGAGATGCCCGCCGACGCCGAGCGCTTCCCCCAAATCCCGAGCCAGCGAGCGGATATAGGTGCCCGAAGAACAGGCCACCGCCACGTCCAGATCAATGAACTCTCCGGTGCGCCGCGTATCGAGGATATCGAAGCGGCTGACCGTGACCGGGCGAGCTGGAATCTCAACCTCTTCGCCCGCCCGCACCCGTTCGTGGGCACGCTTGCCATCGATTTTGATCGCGGACACTGCTGCCGGACGCTGCATAATATCGCCGGTCAAGGCATCAACTTCCTGCGCAATGGCTGAATCTTCCACAGCGGTTGCCGGTTTACCCCACGTGCTTTCCCCCTCCGCGTCGTCGGTGTGGGTCGCCATCCCGAGGCGAATCGTGGCGTCGTAAGCCTTGGTGGAGGCCACCATGTGGGCGAGGAACTTGGTGCCGCGCTCAATGCCCACGATGAGCACCCCCGTGGCCATGGGATCAAGCGTGCCTGCGTGCCCCACCTTGCGGGTGTGGAAGAAGCGCCGTAGTTTTCCCACGACGTCGTGCGATGTCATGCCGGCGGGCTTGTCGACGACCACGAGGCCAGAACGTTCGAGCGGATCAGTCATGCCCTGCAGTCTAGGGCACCGTCTGCTGTGGGATAGCATGGTGCCCGTGGATATTTGGTACGGAATCGATAGCATCCCCGCTGACCTCGGTCCGACGTCGGTGACAATTGGCGTCTTCGACGGCCTGCACCGCGGCCACCAGCAGCTCGTGACGAAGGCCGTCGAGCACGCGCGCGACCACGGTCATAGTGCGGTCATGGTGACCTTCGATCCGCACCCAGTTTCGGTGTTCCTTCCGGAGCGCGCGCCGTTGTCCGTCATTACTTTTGAGCGCCGCATGCAACTGGCGGAAGAAATGGGCATCGAGGCCGTGCTCGTCATCGACTTTACTGAGGAGCTCCGGGGTGTCGAGCCGCGCGAGTACGTGACGGACCTCCTTGTGGGGCGCTTGCATGTGGAACACGTCGTGGTGGGGGAGAACTTCACCTTTGGCGCGGGCGCGGCTGGTACGGCGGAGGCGCTGGCGGAATTCGGTACCGAGTTTGGGTTCGACGTTGACATCGTGCCCTTGCTTGACGACGACGGCGAGCGCATCTGCTCCACTAACATCCGCGCCGCTCTTGCCAAGGGCGATATCGCGCGCGCGAATTGGGCGCTGGGCCGTCATTTCACGGTGACTGGGCCCGTCGTGCGCGGTGCGGGGCGCGGCGGAAAGGAACTCGGTTTCCCGACCGCCAACCAGTACTTCCCGGAATCCGTCGCGATCCCAGCCGATGGCGTCTACGCGGGCTGGTTCGTGGTCGAGCCCACCGGCGCCCCTTTGGAAGGAGACATGGAACCCGGCGTTGCTTATCCAGCGGCCATTTCGGTGGGCACGAACCCCACCTTCGGCGACGAGGAGCGTTCGGTAGAGTCCTTCGTGCTGGACCGCGACGCCGACCTCTACGGCCACGAGGCCACCGTGCATTTTGTCGATCACGTGCGCGACATGGAGAAATTCAACTCCGTTGAGGAGCTCCTAGCGGCTATGGAGCGCGACGTCGCCCGAGTTCGTGAGATTCTTGCCCGTGAGGCCTAAATGAAGATCATCCTCGACCTCGACACAGGAATCGACGACGCCCTTGCGCTCGCCTATGCCGTTGCGCACCCTGACCTCGAGCTGATCGGGGTCACCGGCACCTATGGCAACGTGCCGGTGGCCTTGGGAGTGCGCAACTCGCTGGCGTTGCTCGAGCTTCTCGACGCCTCGGACGTCCCCGTCTTTTCCGGCCCGACCCGGCCAGGCTTTAACGTGGCTCCCATTTCGGCGTTCATTCATGGACGCAATGGCCTCGGCGAGGTTCTCTTGCCACCGCCGCGCCGCAAGGCATACGAGGATGCGGTGGGTTTTCTTGTCCGTTCGGTCCGTGAGCATGGCGAGGACCTGGTTATAGTGCCGACGGGGCCGTCGACAAGCATTGCGGCCGCCATGCGCGAGGACCCGGACTTTGCCCGCAACGCCCGCATCGTGATGATGGGTGGCGCGTTGGCCGTACCCGGAAACGTCACTCCTTATGCCGAGGCCAACGTCTTCCAAGATCCCCAAGCCACGGACTATGTCTTCCGCCATGCACAGAACCTCACGATGGTGGGGCTCGATGTCACGTTGCGCACGTTGCTCACCAGGGAGCATACGAAGCAGTGGCGAGGCACGCGGACGGGCCGGATCTACGCGGACATCGTGGACTACTACATCCGCGCCTATAAAACGACGTCTCCGCATCTCGGCGGTTGTGGGCTCCACGATCCCTTGGCGGTGGCAGTGGCAGCGGATCCTTCGCTGGTCACATGCCTCGACCTCAATCTGCGGTGTGAGGAGAACGGGCGCACCATCGGTGACCCTGAGCGCCTCGAGAATCCCACCACCCGCGTGGCCGTTGCTGTCGACGACGCGCGCTTCGTCGAGGATTTGATGTCGAAGCTGGGCAGCCTCTATACTTCTACTTCGGCTTGCTGACTGCGGTCCACAGTAGTCACGGGCAGCGCTTTTTAGGCGCAACATTTCATGTGGACTGAAATACAATAGGAGATTTTTCCATGGCTTTGAGCACCGAGAAGAAGGCTGAAATCCTTAAGGAGTACGGCCTGCACGAGACCGACACCGGTTCCCCGGAGGCACAGGTTGCGCTGCTGACTTCCCGCATCAACAACCTGACCGAGCACCTCAAGGATCACAAGCACGATCACCACTCCCGTCGTGGTCTGCTGCTCATGGTTGGTCGCCGTCGTGGCCTGCTGAAGTACCTGGCTGCTAACGACGTTGACCGTTACCGCGACCTGATTTCTCGCCTGGGTCTGCGCCGCTAAGCGCTCGACTTTTTAGCCCCCGCACCAAGTGTGCGGGGGTTTTCTTGTCCCATCTGCTAAAATCCTTGGGCGTTGTCAGAAAACATCGAAGAAGAGGCGGCACCGAAGATCGCCATGACAGCTCCAAGGAGAGTTTCATATATGAGCGCTAAGAACGCTAAGAATCAAACGAACAACTCCGTCGAGTTCGCAATCGACGAGGACTACGGCATTACCGAGGCCATCGCCACCCTGGATAACGGCGATTTCGGCACCCGTACTATCCGTTTTGAGACGGGCCAGCTTGCCCGACAGGCTGGTGGCTCCGTGACCACCTACCTGGACGAGGACACCATGCTGCTGTCCACGACCACCGCTTCCAACCAGCCGCGTGAGGGCTTCGACTTCTTCCCGCTGACCGTGGATGTGGAAGAGCGCATGTACGCCGCGGGTAAGATCCCGGGCTCCTTCTTCCGCCGCGAGGGCCGTCCTTCCACCGAAGCTATCCTGGCCTGCCGCCTCATCGACCGCCCGCTGCGCCCGACCTTCGTCAAGGGCTTGCGCAACGAGGTTCAGGTCGTTGTCACGGTTCTCTCCATGGACCCGGAGGAGTACTACGACGTCGTTGCCATCAACGGTGCTTCTGCCTCCACTCAGCTCTCCGGTCTGCCGGTTTCTGGCCCGGTGGGTGGCGTGCGCATGGCATTGATTGCCGATGACAAGCACCCGAAGGGACAGTGGGTGGCCTTCCCGAACAACGAGCAGCACGAGCGTGCCCTGTTCGAGATGGTCGTTGCCGGCCGCATCGTGAAGAAGGGCCGCAAGGACGACGTCGCCATCATGATGGTGGAGGCGGGTGCCGGCGTGAACGTGGCCGAGCGCATCAAGGAAGGTGCCCCGGCTCCGCAGGAATCCACCGTGGCTGAGGGCCTTGAGGCTGCCAAGCCTTTCATTAAGACCCTGTGCGAAGCGCAGGCAGGCCTGGCCGAGCGCGCCGCCAAGGAGACCCAGGAATTCCCGCTCTTCCCGGCCTATGGTGATGATGTTTACGCTGCTGTCGAAAAGGCTGCCTCCAAGAAGCTGGAGAAGCTGCTTACCATCCCGGGCAAGCAGGACCGCGACGATGCTACCAATGACTACATGGAGCAGGTTGAGGCACAGCTCATCGAGGACTTTGATGACCTTGACGAGGCCGATGCCTCCAAGCAGATTCGCAACGCATTCAATGCCGTGATGAAGGCCATCGTCCGCAACAAGATCCTCACTGAAGGATTCCGCATCGATGGCCGCGGCGTCACCGATATCCGCGACCTCGGCGTTGAGGTCGATCTCGTTCCGCGCGCCCATGGTTCCTCCCTCTTTGAGCGTGGCGAGACCCAGATTCTGGGTGTGACCACCCTGGACATGCTGAAGATGGAGCAGCAGATCGACTCCCTGACCCCAGTGGAGTCCAAGCGCTACATGCACCACTACAACTTCCCGCCGTATTCCACCGGTGAGACCGGCCGTGTGGGCTCCCCGAAGCGCCGCGAAATCGGCCACGGTGCTCTGGCTGAGCGTGCCTTGCTGCCGGTTATCCCGTCCCGCGAGGATTTCCCTTATGCCATCCGCCAGGTTTCTGAGGCCCTCGGCTCCAACGGTTCCACCTCCATGGGTTCCGTCTGTGCATCCACCCTGTCCCTCTACAACGCGGGCGTTCCGCTGAAGGCACCGGTGGCAGGTATCGCCATGGGCCTTGTTTCCGGTGAGGTCAATGGCAAGGAAAAGTTCGTGGCGCTCACCGATATTCTCGGCGCTGAGGACGCTTTCGGCGATATGGACTTCAAGGTCGCCGGCACCTCCGAGTTCATCACTGCACTGCAGCTGGATACCAAATTGGACGGCATTCCTTCGCACGTGCTTGCCGACGCCCTCGAGCAAGCCCGCGACGCCCGTGCCGCCATCCTTGACACCATGGCTGAGGTCATCGAAGGCCCTGATGAGATGTCTGGCCTGGCTCCGCGCATTACCTCTGTGACCATTCCGGTGAACAAGATTGGTGAGCTCATTGGCCCGAAGGGCAAGACCATCAACGCCATCACCGAGGAGACCGGTGCCGATGTCTCCATTGAGGAAGACGGCACGGTGTATATCTCTGCCGCTACCGGCGAAGCCGCTGAGGCAGCCATTGAGCGAGTAAATGGCATCGCTAACCCGCAGCTACCCAAGGTTGGCGAGCGTTTCCTTGGCACCGTAGTTAAGACCGTGGCCTTTGGTGCCTTCGTCTCCCTGACCCCGGGCCGCGATGGCTTGGTGCACATCTCGAAGCTGGGCGGCGACGAGCGCATCGAAAAGGTCGAGGACGTCGTCAACGTTGGTGACAAGATCCAGGTTGAAATCGCGGACATTGATAACCGCGGCAAGATTTCCCTGGTTCCGGTTGAGGAGGACTAATCCTCAGATCGCCTAGGAACTACTAGGACGAGGGCCCTGCCACCCAGCTCTTAAGTAGCTGAGGCAGGGCCCTTAGCGTTGCTGCGGCCGCTATTCTTGGAAATCGAGTACCAAGCGCTAGGGGTGCTCAAGGAAAGTCGCCGAATACGGCGTCTTCTTGTTCAGGCCAATGACCAGTTGGGTTTGTGCCTCGAATGAGGTGGTGTATACGACTTCGCTCACCACGCCGGCACCAGGTGTATTTCCCGGCTTCATATATTTTTCTTCAAGCTGGGGAGTGGAAGGCCACGGGGTGCCTTCGATTCCCAGGTTGAGAAAAGCGCTTCCTTAAAAGCAGCGGCATTGGCTACCTGCCGGGAAGGAGGTGCTTGCGTGTCACTGGACTGCTGCGGTGCATCGGCGGTTCCTGTGCTCGACGGAATCGTGCTGACCAGCGGCGCCGGTAAAGTATCCGCGCCGCGATCCGCGCATCCGCCCAGCGGCATGATACATACAGCGGTGATGATTGCGACGATGGAAGCGGAAGAAACTAGGCGCGACAATTTCGCTATCTCTTAAGCTGTACCAGTTGGATGAGGTTTCCTACGGTGTCATCGAAGACAGCGATGATAGAGGGGCCGACGTCGGTGGGCTCCATAGTGAAATCCACGCCCTTTTCAGTGAGCTCCCTATATTCCTTCTCCACGTCTGCGGACAAGAACTGGGTGGCAGGAATGCCATCGGCCTTGAGCGCTGCTGCGTAGTCCTTGGACGCCGGGTGGGCCTTAGACTCGAGGAGGAGCTCCGTATTTCCCTGACCTTCAGCATTGGTCACCGTGAGCCACCGAAAGCCTCCGTGGGTAACATCAGTCCTTGACTCGAAAGCCGAGCGTATTGACATAGAAGTCGTGCGCGCGAGCAACGTCATCGACAGGTACTGAAGCAATGTAGATCTGTATTCGCCCCATATTAACGAGCATGACGAAACCACGCCGGCGGCCCTGCCTGCAGCAGGGGAGACCTGACTAGGGCTGAGTGATACAGTCGTCGTTCTTTTCGACGGTGGGTGTGTTCTTGGTTTCTTGTCCTTTCGGTTGTTTGGAGTGGTGTCGTCGTTTGATTCGACGACTCGGGGTTTAGAAGGGGATGTCCTCGCCGTTGTCAGTGTCGGTGTTGGTCTGGGTTTCGGCTTCGGCGTCGGCTTTGGTTTTGGCTTGTTGTTGTGCGTGGTAGTCGTCGAGTTCTTGTTTGAGGTGTTGGGCTTGTTCGCGTACACGTTTCCTGGTGGCGGTGATGTGTTGGGCGACTGTTTGTGCCCACCGTTTTTGCTTGGGTGCCAGGGGGCCTTCTGCTTCGTTGATGGTCCAGGTACCGTCAGCGAAAAGCCAGATAACATCCCCACTGTAGGGGTCCAGCAGGTATTTTAAGGTGCCATCGGTTTTCATGTTGTGGTGTCCTTGGCATAAGCATGCCAGGTTCTTCGGATGTGTTGGCCCGCCTTCAGCCCAGTTGTGCCGGTGGTCAAGCTGGGTAAGAAAGGCAGGTTGTTCACACCCACCGACCCGGCAGGTTCCGTCACGGCCTTCGACGTGTTTGCGCATAATCAGGCCCGGTTGGTAGCCGTCTGCTTCGTCGATGTCACCGGTTAGATCCCGGGTTTTATCATGCGGCATGGCTTCTTGGCGCCAGCCGAAGCCTTCAATGAAGGTTGGGGCATTGTCGATATCGCAGGCTTGGTAGGTGTGTAAGACTACGGTGGCTGGTGGTTGTATTTCGCCGCTTAAGAGTTTGATGACCGCTTCAGCAACAGTGATTCCTTCTTTTGCGGCGGTTGTGTGGATGAAGGCATCGAGTTTAATACCGGTGTCTTCCCCAACCTGGAGTTCCAGCCAGGCAGAGGTTCCGTTGGAAGAAAAGCGGTAGGCATCCTTGGGGCGGGTGTCGCGAAAAGCAATGGAGTCATCCAGGGTTTTACAGATGTCGCGGACTTTGCGTCTGATTTGGCTGCGGGTAGGAAAAGCCTGATTCGCCTTGGTGGGGGTGAAGAAGTCGGCCAAGATGGCGTCGATGAAATCCAAGGTTTCCGCGGTCAAGCCGGTTAGTGCCGACATGGGTTGGTCAATAGCGATGAGGGATTCAATATCCAAAAGGCACGAGGTGTCTTGTATGGCTTTGACTTTCGGCAGGCTATCAAGCCGGTGGATAGCACGCAGTCCGGATTTGATGTGGCCTTCGGGCAGCGACCAGGCAGCCACCAAGCTTAAAGCGGTGGTGTTGATATCTGCCTGCAGGCTGGGCATAGCACCCACCCACGTCTCATAGGTGGCTCGGCGGGCTGCCGCGCGGGCTATAGCGTGTGGATTATTCGGGTTCGTTGTTGAGAAGAAGAAAGAAGAGGAGGTTGAAGGGTGCGTGGCGGTGGTAGTCATGAATGTCTCCCCCGAGAAACATGAGTTAGCAGAAATGTTCTAACAATGACTCTACCGACCCTCACCACACATGGCTATAGCCGGTAGTGAATTCGCGTCAAGTCGTTACTATAAACGGGGGTATCCGCGTCAAAATAGAGTGTATGTGCGATAAAAATGTGGCAGGTTGTAAAACCGCCTAAACGCCAGTGAACTACGCAATTGGTCGAGGTTTATGGCGGCCCTCTCTGCCCTGTCCCAAACCCTGCCGGCGGCGGGGATAGACTGGGCACAGCTAACCGTATGAACACGTATGAAGGGATTGTGAATGACTATCAAGGTGGGTGTCCTTGGCGCTAAGGGCCGCGTGGGGCAGGCAATCGTGGAGGGCGTCAACGCTGCAGAAGATCTGGAGCTTGTCGCTGAAATTAATCGCGAAACCCCGCTGGAGAAGCTAGTTGAAGCAGGCGCCGAGGTCGCCGTCGACTTCACTCAGCCCGCTTCGGTTATGGATAATCTTGAGTTTTGTATCGCCAATGGAATCCATGCTGTTGTCGGCACCACGGGCTTCGACGAGGAGCGGCTAGCCAAGGTAGAGGAGTGGACTAAGAAGGAGGGCGCTGGCAACGTTCTCATCGCTCCGAACTTTGCTGTCTCAGCTGTATTGACCATGGTGTTTGCTGCCCAAGCGGCGAAGTTCTTCGATAGCGCCGAGGTTGTTGAATACCACCACCCGAATAAGCTTGACGCGCCGTCCGGCACGGCGGTTCATACTGCGCAGGGAATTGCGAAGGCTCGTAAGGAAGCTGGCCTGGATGCAATGCCGGACAAGACCGAGCAGTCCCTTGACGGTGCGCGAGGTGCAGACGTTGATGGCGTCCACGTCCATGCAGTTCGCATGCAGGGAATGGTGGCGCATGAAGAGGTAATCTTCGGTACCCAAGGGCAATCCCTGACCATCCGCCAGGATTCCTATGACCGCTCTTCCTTTACTCCCGGTGTTTTGCTTGGTGTGCGCGAGATTTCCTCCCACGCAGGTTTGACCGTGGGACTTGAGAAGTATCTGGGGCTGTAATGGCAAAGGTCTCTGAGCTTGATGTCCAACTCATCGCGGCAACGGCGTTTCATGCACCACGCGGGGTGGATTGGAAGGCGGACGAGGGGGCGTCGGAAAGCGAGGCGTTAGTCGAGTTTGCTGGGCGTGCGTGTTACGAGTCCTTCGATAAGCCAAATCCTCGTACCGCGTCGAACCAGGCTTATTTACACCACATCTTGGAAGTGGGCCACGACGCGCTTCTGGAGCATGCCACCGCGACGCTGTATATAAGAGGGCTGTCGCGCTCGGCAACGCATGAGTTGGTGCGCCACCGGCACTTCTCCTTCTCCCAGCTTTCACAACGCTTCGTACACTCCGACGAAGCACAGGTAGTGCTGCCCAAGTTCATTGCAGAAGATGAGCAGCTAACGCGGTTAACGCTACAAGCGGCCGATGAAGCGAGGTTTGTCTACGAAGAGCTTCTCGACGCCCTCGAGTCCAAACTGGAAGAAGAACCAAACGCATTGCTTCGTAAGAAGCAAGCGCGGCAGGCGGCGCGTGCGGTTTTGCCTAATCTCACAGAGTCCCGCATAGTAGTGACCGGCAACTACCGTGCGTGGCGCCACTTTATCGGCGCTCGGGCAACGGAGCAGGCTGATACTGAGATGCGCCAATTGGCGGTGACATGCTTGAAGCTGTTGAGAGAGCAATCGCCGGTGCTTTTCGACGACTTCCACATCACCACTTTGTCCGACGGGACCGAAATGGCTTCGAGCCCGTACGCTTAAAGGCTTTGCAGGAGACTCGCGCACGACCCCGATGCGGCCAATAGGGGCGAAAGCGGGTAATCTTGACGCCTATGAGCACAGGTATGACAGCACAGACAGGCGTCGACACCTTCGGACGCGTAGGCGTAGCTATGGTCACTCCATTTGATCAGGATGGCGCCTTGGACGTGTCCGCTGGTCGTCGCCTGGCAGCTCATCTGGTTGATAACGGTATTGATTCGCTCATTTTGGCTGGGACCACGGGTGAGTCACCGACGACGTCATTGGATGAGAAACTGGAGCTGTTTGCAGCTGTAAAGGAAGAGATAGGCAGTCGCGCTAAATTGTGTGCGGGAGCGGGAACCAATAACACCGCCACCAGCATTTCAGCAGCGCGCGCTTTCGCTGATGCGGGAGCAGACAGCCTCTTGGTTGTAACTCCGTATTACTCCAAGCCTTCCCAAGCCGGTGTGTATGCGCACTTTAGCGCTGTCGCTGACGCCGTGGACCTCCCCATTTGTCTGTATGACATCCCTGGCCGCTCGGGCATTCCGATTGAGACGGAGACCCTTCTTCGCCTCGCGGAAGTGCCGAACATCAAGGCCGTCAAGGACGCCAAGGGCGATCTTGTAGCGGCTGCACCGCTTATCCAGGAAACCGGATTGGCATGGTACTCCGGAGATGACGGGCTGAACTTGCCGTGGCTGGCCCTCGGTGCTTCAGGCGTTATTTCCGTGATTGGTCATATTGCCCCGCGTGCCCTGGCTGATCTCTACGTGGCCTTCGACGAAGGTGATATCGCACGTGCGCGAGAGATCAACGCGAAAACTTTGTCCCCGCTCGTCGAGGCGCAAGGCCGCCTCGGAGGAGCAACTCTTGTTAAAGCTGCCTTGCGCCTGCAGGGCATTGAAGTTGGAGAACCTCGTCTCCCGGTTTCCGCGGCTGACGCGGATGAGATTGAGGTTCTCCGTCACGATTTGGAAAAGGCTGGAGTCCTTTAAGAATGACTGAATCCCGTAACCGTTCCCGCAAGGTGACCCGTAAGGCGGGTCCGCCTTCGGAGACCGAGACCGCCTCGAATGAGGCGGCTTCGCCGGTTTTCCAAGCGCCGAAGGAATCGGCTGCTTCCGGTGCATCCTCTAAGGAGTCTGGAAGCTCTGACGACGGCAACCGTCGTTCCCGTTCTCGTGGTTCCCGTGGCGGCCGTGGTCGCGGCCGCGGCGGCAACAACAACCACAACAACGGCAATAACAACAACGGTGGTCGTAACAACCGCAATCGCAACAACAACCGCGGCCGTCGCAATGTACCTAAGTCCATGCAAGGCGCGGATCTGACTAAGCGTCTGCCGGAGCCGCCGAAGCAGCAGAAGGACTCTCTGCGTATCTATGCCTTGGGCGGTATTTCCGAGATCGGTCGAAACATGACCGTCTTTGAGTACCAGGATGAGATGCTCATCATCGACTGTGGTGTGCTTTTCCCGTCCTCCGGTGAGCCAGGCGTGGACCTGATTCTCCCGGACTTTGGTCCGATTGAGAAGAAGATTCACAAGGTCAAGGCGCTCGTCGTAACCCACGCGCACGAGGACCACATTGGTGCTATCCCGTGGCTGCTGAAGCTGCGCCCGGATATCCCGATCGTGGCTTCGCGCTTCACCATTGCGCTGATTGCTGCCAAGTGTAAGGAACACCGCCAGAAGCCGAAGTTCGTTGAGGTCAATGAGAAGTCCGATGTGAATTACGGTCCGTTCCGTTGCCGCTTCTGGGCAGTGAACCACTCCGTCCCGGATGCCCTCGGCGTCATGCTGGGAACCCCGGCTGGCAACATCATCCACACCGGTGATATCAAGCTGGACCAGACCCCGCTGGATAACCGCCCGACGGATCTGCCGGCCCTGTCGCGCTACGGCGACGAAGGCGTGGACCTCATGCTGTGTGATTCCACCAACGCCAACATCCCGGGTGTGTCCGCCTCTGAGGGCGACATTCCGGCAACGTTTAAGCGCCTAGTTTCTGGGGCCAAGCAGCGCGTGATCATCGCTTCCTTCGCCTCGAACGTCTACCGCGTGCAGGCGGCTATCGACGCCGCCGTAGCCGCAGGCCGCAAGGTTGCGTTCAACGGCCGCTCCATGATGCGCAACATGGAAATTGCGGAGAAGATGGGCTTCCTGAAGGTTCCGCGCGGCACCATCATCCCAATCGATGAGGCAGCCAAGATGGCTCCGCACAAGGTGCTGCTCATCACCACCGGTACCCAGGGTGAGCCGATGGCAGCGCTGTCCCGCATGGCCCGTCGTGAGCATCGCCAGATCACCGTCCGCGATGGTGACCTCATCATTTTCTCCTCCTCCCTGATTCCGGGTAATGAGGAGGCCGTGTTCGGCGTTATCAACATGCTGTCCCAGATTGGCGCTGAGGTCATCACGAACAAGGAAGCTAAGGTCCACGCCTCCGGCCACGGCTATGGTGGCGAGCTGCTCTTCCTTTACAACGCTGCACGCCCGAAGAATGCCATGCCGGTGCACGGCGAGTGGCGCCACCTGCGTGCAAACAAGGAGCTGGCAGTCTCCACTGGTGTGGCCCGTGATCGCGTGGTCCTTGCGCAGAACGGCGTTGTCGTCGATCTGCGCAACGGCCGTGCTGAGGTCGTCGGCCAGATCCCGGTGGGCAGCCTTTACGTCGATGGTGTGTCGATGGGTGATGTCGACGCGGATACCCTCGCGGACCGCACCAACCTGGGTGCCGGCGGTGTCGTTTCCATCACCTGTGTCATCGATAACCGCACGTCGCGCCTGCTTGAGCACCCGACGGTGTCCACGACGGGCTTCTCCGACGATGACCGCGGTATCGTGCCTGAGGTCGCCGAGATGGTGGAGAACACCATGAATGACCTCGCCGCTGAGGGGGAGAACGATACCTACCGCATGGTGCAGAAGCTGCGCCGCAAGGTCTCGAAGCTCATGGACTCCAAGTACAAGCGCGAGCCGGTGATTCTGCCGACCATCGTTCCGACGAACTCGGATATCCTGCTGCCTGACGACGACGAAGTTCACGCTTCCCGCGAATCGCTCTAAAGCTAAGGCCGCAAGCGCCCCAGTGTTCCCGCCTCCGGTGGGTATGCTGGGGCGCATGTCGTTTTCTTCAGCAGAGCGCGCCAAGATGGTGGCGTTGTTCCATGAGCTTGGCCCTGATGCCCCGACGTTGTGCGAAGGGTGGACAACCCGAGACCTAGCAACGCACTTGTGGGTGCGTGAGAACCGCCCTGATGCAGCGCTCGGTTCCTTTATTCCAGCGCTGTCCTCTCATGCACGGAGCGTCGCTAATGGGGTCCGCGAGGGCATGACGTATGAGGAGTTGGTGGATGCGTGGGGGAGGGGAGCATCTAGGTTTAGCCCTCTGCGCTATGTAGACTCCGTGTTCAACGCGGCCGAGCACTTTGTCCACCATGAGGATCTCCGCCGAGCTAATGGCCACATTGAACCAAGGGATCTTTCACGAGCAGTCAACAAAGAGCTACTGGCGCCGTTGAAACTGCTAGGCACACGGCTGCTGTCGCACTCGCGCCTGCCCGTTGTCCTGGAGCCACAAGGTTTCCCGCCGATCGTGGCTGCGGATAGACACCGTGTGTCTGGACAAGGCGACGCTGTGGTTCGCGTACGAGGTACCGTGTCCGAGGTGCTCTTGTGGGCCTTCGGCCGCGACGCTGCTGATGTCGAAATTGAAGGCGATGAATCCGCGATCGTAAGGTCAAGTCTGTAGGCTGAACTGCTAATTTTCTTCGCCGTACGCGTGTGGCGCATGTTGTTAATGGGGCTTTTGCTACTAGAGTGGCAATCATGTCTGTCAAGAACGCTCCGTCTCGCGCCTCCGGCCGAGGTCGCACGGCCAATCGCTCGCGACCGTCGGGCCGCACAAGCTACTCGCTGACGTCTGCTACCCGCGCTGCCGAGACCTCCGAAGAGAGGACCGGCAGCGCCTTTCGTGCCGTTGGTCACGGACTGGGCACCGTATTTGGCGCTACAGCCCGGGGCATGGGGAGTATGGCGCGGGGAGTCGGGCATGGCCTCGCCGGACTCAAGCCAGCTGAAGCGAGAGATCGGGACGAGGATCTTTATGATCCCGCTTATGATGCGTCCTATGACGAAGAGGCTTTTGATGATTACGACGATGTGAGGGAGCCAGGGGAAATTTCTGGACGCGCGAAGAATAAGAAAACTAGCAACAGGGCTGAGGGCGGCACTTCGTCGAAAAGCAAGGTGACCCGTGCCCAAGACGTTGACGGCGAGATGCCGACGACCATCATGGAACGACCCGCCCGGGTAGAGAAGAGCATTCGCGTCTCCAACCCGGATGCGGTCGCGCTCGTGCTGATTGGTGTGGCCATCGTCTTGGCATGCGCTACGTGGTTCCAAGTGGCTGGCATTATCGGTGAGTACCTCACCAATGCTGTGCGCTATGTGATTGGCGCGGGCGCCTATGTTCTTCCTGTTGCGCTCATCGCCGTAGCCATCGCGCTCATGATGGACCTTTCCGGCCCGGCCGGCCACTTCAAGCCGCGCGTGGTTAGCGGCACGGCCCTCATCGTGGTCTGCATGCTGAGCCTTATCCATATCTTTGCTGGGCTCCCAGACCTTACATGGAATAAAAACGCCGCCGGTGAGGCCGGAGGCGCTATCGGTTTTGCTATCGGTGAGCTGCTCGTAGCAGCCTTCTCTAGCTACGTGGCCGTGCCGCTGCTCTTCCTGTTGATTGTCTATGGGGCGCTCAACATCACCGGCATCACCCTGCGCGAAGCCTATGACTTCGTGGCTGCCCAATTCTCTGCGCTCGTCGGTGGACTTCGTGATCGGAAGAACAGCTCGGAGTATGAGCTGCTTGACGACGCCCCCGCAGACGACTACGGCTACGTCAGCGATGACATCGACGCCATCGCCGAGGGGCGCGAGCGCCCCACGCGCCCGGCCCATACCCCGCGCCCACGTCAGCGTACGCAGCGCCCAAAGAGTTACTCGGCCGTAGCGCCGGACGAGAACGCCACGGTTTCCTTTGACTCGGCGGCACAGCCTATGAAGCAGGAGCCGGTCCAACACGGCCGCCCCTCCTTTGCTGCTGCAGCCGAACGCCGTGCCGATGACACCGACGAGATCCCCGTTGTTCCGGAGCCGGAGCAGAAGCAGAAGGCAGCACCGAAGCCTGTCGAAAAGCCGGTTGAGAAACCTACGCACAAGCCTGAGCAGAAGAAGCGTCCCCGCGTGGACGTTGGCGGTGCCGCCGGTGCGGCGCTGGGGGCGGCAGCCGCGGGGGCGTCGGCAAGCGCAGCGTCTGCTGGGGCGGCCGGGGAGGACGTTGTCTCTGCCGCACACTCCGAGGCCGTCCGTATGTTCCAGGAGCGTTCCGGGCGCGATGCGCGCACGGGCGCCAAGGTCGACGAGGATGTTCAAGACGCGGCGCAACAAGCACCCGCGGCCCCGAGCGGTGCGGAAGATACCGCACTGGGAGGCGGTTATGACGTGCCGACGACTGACCTGCTTACGGCCGGCAAGCCTGCGAAGGCTCGCACGGAGGCCAACGACCGCATCATCGAAGCCATCACTGAAGTCTTTGAGGAGTTTAAGGTCGATGCCCAAGTCACCGGGTTTAGCCGTGGCCCTACAGTGACGCGCTATGAGATTGAGCTGGGACCAGGCGTCAAGGTTTCGAAGATTACGAACCTGCAGTCCAATCTGGCTTATGCAGTCGCGACGGATAACCTGCGCCTGTTGACCCCGATTCCGGGCAAGTCTGCAGTCGGTATCGAGGTGCCTAATGCGGACCGTGAAATGGTGCGACTGCGTGATGTTTTGGATTCCCCGGCACTGCGTGCTGATGACGATCCAATGCTCATTGGCTTGGGCAAGGACATCGAGGGCCAATTCACCTCCTTCTCCGTGAAGAAGATGCCGCACCTTCTCGTGGCCGGCGCAACCGGTTCAGGTAAGTCGGCGTTCGTGAACTCGATGCTGGTCTCGCTGCTGACTCGCGCGACGCCGGAAGACGTTCGCCTCATCCTGGTGGATCCGAAGATGGTCGAGCTCACGCCCTACGAGGGCATCCCGCACCTCATCACCCCGATCATTACGCAGCCGAAGAAGGCCGCAGCGGCCCTGCAATGGCTGGTGGAGGAGATGGAGCAGCGCTACATGGATATGCAGGCTGCCCGCGTGCGCAAGATCGAGGATTTCAACCGCAAGGTTCGCAGCGGCGAATACCAGGCCCCGGCCGGCTCCCAGCGAGAGATGCGCCCGTACCCCTACATCGTGTGTGTGGTTGACGAGCTCGCGGATCTCATGATGACGGCGCCGAAGGAGATCGAGGATTCCATCGTCCGCATCACCCAGAAGGCACGCGCAGCGGGTATCCACCTCGTACTCGCAACACAGCGCCCGTCCGTGGACGTGGTCACCGGCCTTATCAAGACCAACGTGCCGTCCCGCCTGGCGTTCGCGACGTCCTCGCTCACGGACTCCCGCGTCATCTTGGACCAGGGTGGTGCCGAGAAGCTCATCGGTATGGGCGATGGCCTGTTTATCCCGCAGGGCGGGCGCCCAGTGCGCATGCAGGGCGCGTTCGTCTCCGACGAAGAGGTGCAGGCGGTTGTCGACGCCGCGAAGGCACAGGGCGCACCGAACTACACCGAAGGTGTCACGGAGGATAAAGCCAAGGACGCCAAGAAGGAGATCGACGAGGAAATCGGCAAGGACATGGACGACCTCTTGGAGGCCGTCGACCTCGTGGTCACATCTCAGTTGGGCTCCACGTCGATGCTTCAGCGCAAGCTGCGCATCGGCTTTGCCAAGGCCGGCCGACTCATGGATCTCATGGAGTCGCGCGGTGTGGTTGGTCCCTCGGAAGGCTCAAAAGCTCGCGAGGTGCTGGTCAAACCGGAAGAGCTTGACACCATCATTTGGATGATCAAGGGAGCTGACCCGGCAGAGGCACCGAAGGAAGTCCAAGAGGCTGAAGGTGCAGACGGAACTGAGGACGAGTCAGCAGATACCCGCACCGTCGAAATCTCTGCCAACCCCTCCACGGGCGCGTTTTAAGTTCCGTGTAGGATAGGACGGGTCTTGGAGGGGAGTACCCCAATCCTCGGCGTCGATCGTCAACACGGCAACTGCGGTACAGTTCCCGGTCGCGCCGGCTAGCGTTGCTCTGCGTAAGCATCACTAGCGGGGGAGACCTCCGGTCTTTGTTGTCGCGTCGACCGGAGGGATAGCGCATTATGCACGTACCATTGTGGGTTTGGGCCATCACCATGGCGGTGATTCTGGGCTTTTTTATTTTCGATTTCTACAGCCACGTTCGCTCGCCCCATGAGCCTACGCTCAAGGAATCCGGTGGGTGGACGCTGTTCTATATGGCAATCGCCGTTGTCTTCGGCGGAGTTGTATGGGTGCTGTGGGACAGCGAACATGCCGCACAGTTCTACACCGGTTGGGTGACGGAACAGGCGCTGAGCGTGGACAATCTATTCGTCTTCTCGCTCATCATGGGATCCTTTAAGATTCCCCGCAGTTACCAGCAGAAGGTGCTCCTCATCGGAATCGTTTTGGCACTGGTATTCCGCCTCATTTTCATTCTGTTGGGCGCGGCGATTATCGCTGCGTGGTCCGATGTCTTCTACCTTTTTGCGATCTTCCTTATCTACACCGCGGTGAAGCTGCTCATTGATGAGATCAACGACGCACCGGAGACTGACCCCAACGACATGTTGGTGGTCAAATGGCTGCGCAAGGTCGTACACGTAACCCCGCGCTACCACGGGGATAAGCTCACCCACCGTGAAGACTCCGGGGAGAAGAAGGGGAAGTTCGCGCTGACCCCGCTGTTCGTGGCGCTGGCGGCAATTGGGCTTATCGACGTCATGTTTGCTTTCGACTCCATCCCCGCCATCTACGGCATTACCTCGGAGCCCTTCTTGGTCTTCACCACCAACGCATTCGCGCTCATGGGCCTGCGTCAGATGTTCTTCCTCATTGATGGCCTGTTGGACCGTCTGGTTTACCTGCCTTATGGCCTGGGTATCATCCTGCTGTTCATCGGCGTCAAGCTGTTGTTCCACGCGTTGCATGAGAACAACTTGCCGTTCATTAACGGCGGTGAGGATGTTTCCGCCGTGCCGGAGATTTCCACGCTGATGTCGCTGTTGGTCATCGTCGGCGTGCTCGCTATTACTGTGTTGCTGTCGGTGTGGAAAGACAAACGCGACCAAGCTCAGGGTGGCGTGGTGATTTCCCACAACCACTATGACTGGGACGATTTTGGCAACAAGATCGTTCGTAACAAGCAGGGAGAGTTCGTGGGCAAGGCAGAGGACCTGCCGAAATCCGAGCTGCCCTAACTCCGAGTGCTGCCCGAGTCCCGGGCAGCGTTGGGGGAAGACTTTTAGAAAGAATTGATGACGGGATTCCATTCGCGGAAGGCACGGCCCGTAACGGCGCCTTCGGTGTAGAAGGGGTCCTGGTCCATGAGGGCGATTACCTCGGCCACCTCAATTGACTCGTCCTCAAACTGCAGGACGATGAGAGCCCCACCCTTGGAATCGGTGAAGGGGCCCGATCCGCAGATCTGGCCTTTCTCATGGAGCGCGCCGATGAACTCGCGGTGTTTCGGGCGAACATTTGCGATGACTGGGTTGGATGGATTGTATTCATAGGAGACAGCGAAGTACTTCATATTTTCCATGGTAGTGCTCGCGCGAGGGGTAGGGAGGCCACGGTAGGATGAAGGGCGTGAATGATTCTCAGGCTGCGCACAACCACTCTCAAACCGCGGATGTAAATCCCGAGGTTTCCAATTGGAATCTTCCCAATATCTTGACCAGTTTGCGCATCCTCTTTATCCCCTTGTTCGCCTGGTTGGTTCTGGCCGGACATGAGTGGTGGGCCTTTGGATGCTTTGCGCTCCTCATGCTCACAGACAAGCTGGATGGCGATATCGCACGCTCACGTGGGCTCATTACAAATTTTGGCAAGATTGCGGATCCTATCGCGGATAAGGCTCTGATGACCGCGGCCTTCGTGTGCCTCAACATCACTGGTGCTTTGTCTGTGTGGATCACCGTCGTCATTCTTTTCCGTGAGTTCGGGATTACTATTTGGCGCTTCTTCTTGCTGCGCCAAGGAAAAGTGGTGCCGGCTTCTCAAGGTGGAAAGCTCAAGACAGCGCTGCAGACCTTGGCGGTGGCGTTGTATCTCTGTCCGCTGCCGGGGTGGATGGACCTTCCGAGCTTCCTCGTCATGTTGGCTGCCGCCTTCGTTACTGTCCTGACCGGCATCCAGTATCTCATTGATGGCCGTAGGGAGAACCAGTGAGCATCGAGGAGCAACTAGTGTCCAGGCTCCGCGAGCGCGGCGAAACCGTGGCGTTCTGTGAGTCCCTTACTGCCGGTTTAGCCGCTGCCACGGTGGCGAGCGTGCCGGGAGCCTCGGCGGTGTTGCGGGGCGGTCTGGTGACGTATGCGACAGAGGTCAAGGCACATTTCCTTAACACCACCGTGGAAGAGCTTGACGATCAAGGCGTGGTGTCCGCAGCAACTGCCGCGCAGATGGCTGAGGCCGCAGTTGTCGAAACGCGTGCGGATTGGGGGATAGGGCTGACTGGTGTGGCCGGGCCGGACCTCCAAGAAGGTAAACCTGCGGGAACCGTGTATGTGGGGCTGTGCGGGAGGGGCGACGGGGGCGTCGCCAAGCGCGGCGTCCTCTATGAGCTTTCTGCTGAGGGGCGCAACGCGATTCGTGCCGCTGCAGTTGAGGCGGCATTGAGTCTTCTCCTATCAACTCTTGAAGAAAAATAGTTGATTGTGGGAACAAGGAGGAGCGCTGGGCCGTTGTACGAAGTGATGAACACTTCAGTTGCATTACTTGATAAGCCCACCCAGACCAGCACGCGGTCGACGCGGACCCCTGAGCCGCTGCTGCGTGAAGCACTCGGACTGACGCTTCGCGCCTTCCGTGCGGATAAGGGCGTGACCCTTCGTGAGCTCGCCGGTGTAGCGCGCGTGTCCCCGGGATACCTTTCGGAGTTGGAGCGCGGCCGCAAGGAGGTTTCCTCTGAGCTTCTGGCATCCGTGTGCCATGCGCTTGATGTCAGTGTTTCCGATGTTCTCATCGAGGCCGCTGGCTACATGGCGCTGCCATCGATGGATGAGGAGCTAGCGTCCACCGCACCCGCAGCATCGGAACTGTAGAACCGCGGCGTAGCACTGCTTGCTTCGCTAATATTAGGCAGGCAGAGAATTCTTTTCGAACACTTTTTATAGACACAACGAACTGCTGAGAAAGGCACCTTCTGTTATGGCGAATCCATTCGTAAAGGCCTGGAAGTACTTGATGGCTCTCTTCGATTCGAAGATCGAGGAGAACGCTGATCCGAAGGTACAGATTGAGCAGGCAATCGAGGAAGCTCAGCGCCAGCACCAGGAGCTCTCGCAGCAGGCTGCGGCGGTCATCGGCAACCAGCGTCAGCTGGAGATGCAGCTCAACCGCCGTCTCAGCGAGATCGAAAAGCTGCAGCAGAACACCCGCAACGCTCTGAACTTGGCGGACAAGGCTCGTGCTGAGGGCGATGCGCAGAAGGCTACCGAGTATGAGAACGCGGCAGAAGCCTTCGCCGCCCAGTTGGTAACTGCCGAGGAGTCTGTTGAGGACACCAAGAAGCTGCATGATCAGGCACTGCAGCAGGCGGAGCAGGCTAAGAAGGCCGTCGAGCGCAATGGCATGGCCCTGCGTGAGAAGGTCAACGAGCGCTCGAAGCTGCTGTCCCAGCTTGAGCAGGCCAAGATGCAGGAGAAGGTTTCCGAGTCCCTCAACTCGATGAATGAGCTTTCTGCCAACGGCAACACCCCGTCCCTGGACGCGGTGCGCGACAAGATTGAGCGCCGTTACTCCAAGGCCCTGGGCCAGGCAGAGCTTGCGGAGAACTCCGTGTCTAACCGTATGCAGGAGATTGAGCAGGCCGGCGTGCAACTGGCTGGCCACTCCCGTCTCGAGCAGATTCGCGCGGAGATGAATAATCCGAAGGCCGTGGAGGGCAACTCCCAGCAGGCAATCGGCTCGGCAGGAACCCAGGCTCAGCCGAACGTGCAGAACGATGCCGTTCAGGCCCGCCTGCGCGAGCTGCGCGGAGAATAGGCTTAGTCGCCGACGCCGCGCGCTTGAAGCGCCTCACCCATGGCGCGTGCGCGGCGGATAGAGCGAATGATAACCGGGGTGCCAAAAGCGGTTAATGATGCCGTGGCGCCCCGGGCTTTTCGTGCGTCTAGCACCTCGACCACGGTTCCCAGCATGAGGGGAAGCAGTCGAATAGTCAGGGACATCGCCAGCGTGATGTTCTCAACGGGGACCCCGAGGCGCCCCAGCGGGGCAAGGGCGCGATCCAGGGAGTCCATCATCTCCGAGACCTTCGTCGTGAGCGTCAGTAGGACCGCCGCGCTAATCGCCGCGTAAATCGTGAGGAACATGATGGCAGCCGCCGTGAAGTCCTTCTGCCACCACTGAAATGCAGCGAGTGCGACGAGGAGATAGAGCGGCGGCGCGAGCTGGCCGAGCGCGACGCGAAAGGGAACCCGGGCAATGGGAAAGAGGGCAAGGGGGAGAGCGAGGCTTAGCGCTGCCCAGCTAATCGTGTGAACGGCCAGCGAAGTCACGAGGATGAAGCCGATGAGTACGAGGAATTTCACCGCGGCGGGGATGCGGTGGATGATGGTGTCGGCGTCGACATAGAAGCCGAGTGGGATGTTCTTGGGCATGATCGCTAGAGGGGGCGGGATTCCATGAGCTTCGTATAGAAGGGAATGACCTCGTCGGGTGTTCCATCGGCGGCTACGTGGTGGTCGTCAATGCACAGAACGCGGTCAAAGTCGGAGAGGAAGTCCAGGTCGTGGGTAACCACGATCAGCTGCTGCTCCAGGTTGGCGAACTCGCGGCGAATGCGGTCACGGTTGCGCAGGTCCAGCAGGGTTGTCGGCTCGTCGGCGATGATGACGGTCGGTTCCATGACCAGTACCGCAGCCAGCGCGAGGAGCTGTTTCTGCCCGCCGGAGAGCGAGTGTGGGGATTGTTCGGCCAGGGCCTTAAGGCCGAAGCGTTCGAGTGCGGCGTCGACACGCGCGGTGCGTTCCTCCCGAGGCAGCTTGAGGCGCCGCAGGGAGAATTCCACGTCATCGCGTACCTGCGGCATGACGATTTGGTTCTCGGCGTCTGAGAATACGAATCCCACGCGGCGCCGGATTTCTTTGCCGTGCTTGGCGACGTCCATGTTGTCCACCAAGACCTCACCGCGTGAGGGCTCACCGAGACCATTGATGAGCCGGACGAGGGTTGACTTGCCGCCGCCGTTGGCGCCGATGATGCCGATGCGTTGTTCGCTCAAGTTGAGGGAAACGTCGTTAAGCACAGGCGTCTCGTCGAAGGTGACGGACACGTTACGGAATTCAATGAGCGGCACGGGAGCTACTTCGCCTTAGCGGTGCGTCGGCCCATCAGGTCTGGGAACGCTGCATGGACGCCGACCGCAATGACAACCATCACGGCGACCTTGATGAGATCGGGGATGAGGAATGGCCCTTGGGCGATGGTGGCTGCACCGAAGGACATGTCAGAGCGGTACATCAGGCCGAGAATTCCGCAGAAGTACTGGACGGCGAGGCCAACGACGCCGGCGATAGCGAGGATGAGCGTCATTCCGCCCTTGTTGCGCGGGGCGCGGTAGGCGATGAGTCCGGCGATGGCCGGGGCGACCACATAGCCAACGAGGTAGCCAACCGTGGGGCCGGCGAGAGCGCTCAACGCGCTACGTCCGCCGGCGAGGATGGGAAGGCCGACGAGGCCGAGGGCAATGAAGAGCAGGCCCACGAAGAGGCCGCGGCGGCCGCCGAGGACCAGACCCGCGAGGATGATAACCGCGTTTTGAAGAACGATGGGTACGCCCGCGGTGGGAGTAGGAATAGAGACAAAAGCAAAGACTATGATGAGCGCGGTAAAGACCGCGACGTACGCGATGTCAGTCGCGACGGAATTCTTTTTCATGGGCCAAAGTTTATCCAGTGGGATAACTGTGCAGCAAATAGCACCTTTTGAACAGTGTTCAAGCACGAAATTTAGGACGCGCATCCACCCCGAACGGGGTATCTTTGGTGCATGGAAATTGGGCAGAAACAAGCGTGGCTTAAGGGTTTAGGGTGCCTTAGGGCGCGCTATGGGGCAGTAGCACTTCTTTCCGGTGTGGCTATAGGCGGCTTAGCTGGATGTTCGTTGGTGAATTCCGCGAACGTCATCGAAAATATCGATGAGGCCGCTGGGGTCGAGGGAGGGGAGCCGGGAAGCGTAGACATGCCGATCGGTGACATCTTCGATTCGGAGTATGAACGGGTGATCATTATTTGCCCTGGCGCTACCGAAAGGGATGTCCTCGCCGCCAGCGATGGAACCTGGCAGGGAGGTACAGATGAGGATGATGAGTGGGTGCCACCGGCGGCGGGTAGCGTTGAGCTGTACCGTGATGTGCAAGGGCCGGGGTATTCCAAGTATATGAGTAGCAGGGCTAACCTCGATGACCTGGATGTCTGCAGCTCGTTAGGGGAGGAGGTGGCCGTTCTTCAGACTGCTGAGAAGGTGACCTTCTCGCGGCAAGAGCAGGACGGTCCTTGGGTGCTTCAGTAGTGGAGGCTGTCGCTGGGACACGCGCTTGGGCGAAATGGAAAATCGAACACTTGTGTGTGTATTGTGGGATGTGGTCCGGCGGGCACGTTAGGGTGACTTCGTGGCTTGAGGAGAGGGCGCTAAGGCTGTTTGAGTCGCGCCAGGGAACCTCAGCTGCCACGTGGCAGTCTAATTAGGTGCCAGCTTTAATTAACGCGTAAGAACGCACTACAACTGACGCACGATAGTGAGGAAATGAATGGCTACGAAGAAGAAGTCCTCGGCAGCGAGCAAGGGCGATGATCGTCAAAAAGCCCTTGACGCTGCCATGGCGATGATTGAGAAGGATTTTGGTAAGGGTGCCGTTATGCGCCTGGGTGATGATGATCGCCCGCCAATCCAGGCTATTTCCTCCGGTAATACGGCCATCGATATCGCATTGGGCGTCGGCGGCTTCCCGCGTGGCCGTATCGTGGAGATTTATGGTCCGGAATCCTCGGGTAAAACTACCGTTGCTCTGCACGCGATTGCATCGGCGCAGAAGACTGGCGGTATTGCGGCCTTCATCGATGCTGAGCATGCTCTCGATCCGGAGTACGCACGTCTGCTTGGCGTTGATACCGATAACCTGTTGGTCTCCCAGCCAGATACTGGTGAGCAGGCTTTGGAAATCGCCGATATGCTCGTGCGCTCTGGTGCTATTGACATCATCGTGATTGACTCGGTTGCTGCGCTGACCCCCAAGGCGGAGATCGAAGGTGAGATGGGTGATAGCCACGTTGGCCTCCAGGCTCGTCTCATGTCCCAGGCGCTGCGTAAGATGACGGGTGCTCTGTACAACTCGGGGACCACCGCCATCTTCATCAACCAGCTGCGTGAAAAGATCGGCGTGATGTTTGGTTCGCCGGAGACCACGACTGGCGGTAAGGCGCTGAAGTTCTACGCCTCGGTGCGCTGCGATATTCGCCGCATTCAGACCCTCAAGGACGGTCAGGATGCCATCGGTAACCGCACCAAGCTCAAGGTTGTAAAGAACAAGGTCTCCCCGCCGTTCAAGATCGCTGAGTTCGACATCATGTATGGCGAAGGTATTTCGCGCGAGTCTTCCATTATTGACTTGGGCGTCGAACACGGCTTCATCAAGAAGTCTGGTTCCTGGTTTACCTATGAGGGTGACCAGCTGGGCCAAGGCAAGGAGAAGGCTCGTAACTTCCTCAAGGATAATCCGGATCTGGCGGATGAGATTGAGAAGAAGATCTTCGTCAAGCTCGGTGTGGGTGCTGCCGCTGCCGAGAGTGGCGACAACGTGGCCATGGATGTGCCAGGAGCAGATGATCCGCTGACGGATGAGTCTGTGGATCTGGTTCCGAACGTCGATTTCGACGACGACTAAACGGGATCTATGGCACAACCCTCATCGGAGAAGATTGAGAAGCTGCGCCAGGCCCTCGAATCCTATGAATCAGGTGACGCGGGCGGACAGCTAGTTGACGCAGAAGCCGAAGCTGCGAAGGCTCCCGTGCGTTCTCGTGCGCTCGGTCTGCTGGACCAGAGAGCGCGTTCCCGCAAGGAACTGCGTGACCGCCTCGTTGCTGCGGACTTCGAGCCCGACGTGGTCGAGGAAGTTGTTGATGACCTCGCAGATGTCGGCCTTGTTGATGACGCGAGCTTTGCCAAGGAATGGGTTCGCCAGCGTCATGCGCGGCGCGGCAAGTCGTCCCGCGCCCTCAACGTGGAGCTCAAGGAGAAGGGCGTTGATGCCGCTGATCGGGCCGCAGCCTTAGAGCAGATTACAGACGAATCTGAAGAGGCCGTCGCCCGCCAGGTCGCGGAGAAGAAGGCGCGGACGCTTAAAAAGGTTCCGGCCGACCGGCATGAAAGGGACAAATTCCTGCGCCGCATCGTGGGAACGCTCGCGCGGCGCGGCTACAACCAGGAACTTGTCATGCGCATATCCATCGAGGCTCTTGATGCGCGCATCGCCGAATTAAAGGCATTATGAGTAGCCGGATGGGCCAGTTAGAATGTCCCCCCGTGAGCTCCCCCGAAATCAATAGCCAGCCCCGCACCTATGAGGTGCGGACTTTTGGCTGCCAAATGAACGTTCATGACTCCGAGCGCATCTCCGGTTTGCTCGAGGAAGCCGGCTACTCGGCGGCACCGGATGGCGCCGAGCCTGACCTCGTAGTCTTCAACACCTGTGCTGTGCGTGAGAACGCCGACAAGCGTTTGTATGGAACCCTAGGTGCGCTCAAGAAGACGAAAGAGAACCACCCCGGCATGCAGATCGCTGTGGGCGGCTGCTTGGCGCAAAAGGATAAGGACACAGTCCTTGACCATGCGCCGTGGGTCGATGCGGTATTCGGCACCCACAACATGGCGGCTTTGCCGACACTTCTTGAACGCGCTCGCCACAATGATGAGGCCCAGGTTGAAATCGTCGACGCGCTTGAGGCTTTTCCCTCCGTGCTGCCGGCCAAGCGCGAGTCCGCCTATGCCGGGTGGGTATCGGTCTCCGTGGGCTGCAATAACACCTGTACTTTCTGCATCGTTCCTTCCCTGCGCGGCAAGGAGGAGGACCGCCGCCCTGGCGACATCCTCGCAGAGGTTCAGGCCTTGGTGGAGCAGGGCGTGTCCGAGGTGACGTTGCTGGGCCAAAACGTCAATGCCTATGGCGTCAATTTCGCTGACCCGGACCTGCCGCGAGACCGCTTCGCCTTTTCCAAGCTGCTGCGGGAAGTGGGCAAGATCGAGGGGCTTGAGCGCCTGCGCTTTACTTCCCCGCACCCGGCAGAGTTCACCTCCGACGTCATCGATGCCATGGCGGAGACTCCGGCTGTGTGCCCGCAGTTGCACATGCCGCTGCAGTCTGGCTCCGACAAGGTCCTCAAAGACATGCGCCGTTCCTACCGCACGAAGAAGTTCCTGGGCATCCTCGACGAAGTGCGCGAGAAAATGCCGCACGCCGCCATCACCACCGATATCATCGTGGGCTTCCCCGGTGAGACGGAGGAGGACTTTGAGGCCACCCTGGATGTGGTGCGTCGCGCCCGCTTCGCCTCCGCGTTTACCTTCCAGTATTCGCCGCGTCCGGGAACCCCGGCTGCGGTCATGGAGAACCAGATCCCGAAGGAGGTAGTGCAGGAGCGCTTCGAGCGCCTTGTAGCGCTGCAAGACTGCATCCAGGCCGAGGAGAATGCGAAGCTCATCGGCACCGATGTGGAGCTCCTGGTCCAGGCGGAAGGCGGCCGCAAGTCCGCCGAGACCCACCGCCTTACCGGTCGTGCTCGCGATGGCCGCCTCGTTCACTTTGCTCCCGTCGATGGTGAGGGCAAGGACATCTCCACGGAGATTCGCCCTGGCGATGTCGTGCACACCACCGTGACGGATGCGGGTTCCTTCTTCCTCGTGGCCGATTCCGGTGTCAGTGAGCACCGCCGCACCAAGGCCGGCGACATGTCGGCTGCGGGGCAGACCCCGACCACGGCGCCGATTGGGGTGGGGTTGGGGCTGCCGGGCGTCGGCAAGCCCAGCGCTCCCGCTGATTCCTGTGGCTGCTAGAAGGGAGTAGGCTCCGATTCTATGAGTGATGACTTGAAGCAGGTGCGCGATGCTGTCGCCGCAGAAAAGCGCGCGGCGAAGACCATCGAACTGGGAAAGCACAAATATGCGCTCATCGTGTCTGTCGTGGCGTGGGTAGCGTATCTGGTTCTGCCTTATGCCGGTGACGCCCGTGGATGGGAAGCACTCTTCGTAGGCGGAACCGCCGAGGGAGTGCGAATTTCACTTATGGAGACCGTTAGCGCCTGGTTAGCGTTGGGTGGCGTGGGAATTCTGACTACCGCTACGATCCTTACGCGGCGGACGTCTGTGGCTCTCGCCGCATGGATGATGGTGACCATCTCCTTTTTCGTTAACTTGTGGGGATTCTGGTACCGCGGCGGTGCCGCTGAGGGGGCATCTATTGGCATGTACGTGGGCGCTGTGTCTACGTTGGTGGCCTTCCTGGTGTACTGCCAAGTGGCGTTGCGCCGCAGCCCTGAGCAGCTAGCCGCCGCGGAGCGTGTCCGTGAAGTCTCGGGGCAGCTTGACCACGTGGGAGTCCTGCAGAACGAAGCCGCGACCGCGCTTCCAGCGGAACAGAACCCGCTGCTTATCGACGACCGCCGCTCACGCGCCGCCTCACGCCACCGGAGCCAGCAGGGCGAGGAATAAGCGTTCCTAGATTCGTGTTGTGGAGTGCATGGCTACACTCTTTGACTCTTTAGAACTGGGACGACTAACGCTTCCAAACCGCGTGACGATGGCGGCTTTGACCCGGTCGCGCGCAGGTCGCGACGGTGTCCCCACGCAGTTGCACGAGAGGTACTACGCGCAACGCGCCTCCATGGGGCTTATCGTGACAGAAGGTGTGTTCCCAGCGGTGACCAGCCGTGCCTTCCCAGGCCAGCCTGGTATCGAGACACCAGAGCAGATAGCTGGGTGGCGTCGCGTGGCGAAGTCCGTTCACGATTCCGGCGGGCGCATCTTCATGCAGGTAATGAATGGCGGGCGTTTGTCTCATGCCAGCCTTCTTGAAGGAGCGGAGCCGGCAGCTCCCTCCGCGCTGGCCTCCGGCACTGCGGTGAGAGATTTCGAATCCCGTAAGGAGTGCCCAGTGCCCCGAGCACTCGATAGTGAAGAGATGCCGCGCATCATCGATGAGTTCCGGCAAGCCGCACGCAACGCCATTGACGCAGGCATGGATGGCGTAGAGATCCACGGTGCCAACGGCTATCTCCTGCATCAATTCCTTTCCCCGAGCTCGACTCACCGCGACGATGCTTATGGCGGAAGCCCGCAGAAGCGCTACCGTCTTGTGGAGGAGATCCTGCGTGCGGTGGCTGAAGAGATTGGCGCGGACCGCCTTGCGCTGCGCCTATCGCCGCAAAACAATATTCAAGGCATTGAGGAAAGCGATACTGAGGATGTGCGCGCCACCTATGGTGGGCTGCTTCGCGCCATCGAAGACCTCGGCTTGGCCTATGTTTCTTTCCTTCACGCAGAGCCCACTGGTGAGCTCATCACCGAGCTGAGCACTCATGTTCGCGCCAACGGGAAGACACGCGTCATCCTCAACTCAGGCTTTGGTCGTATCACCCAGCGGGAGGAGGCCGAGCAGCTGGTGCAGCACGGCGATGCCGTGGCGGTGGGGCGGCTGGCCATCTCGAATCCGGACCTAGTCCGCCGCTGGCAGGAGGAATTGCCTGTCACCGCGCCGGATGAGAGAACGTTCTACACGGGAGGGGAGCGCGGCTATACCGACTACCCCGTTTATACAGTGAGCTCGTAGGCGCTGCTGGCGGAAATGACGTGCGCCCCGAGGCGGGCATAAAGCGCGTTCATCGCTGGATCGGCCTGGGCCACTGAGCAATACGCACGGCGCACGGTGGGCCAGTGGTGCGCCACTGCGTACTGAGCGTGCTGTTTGGCGCGCGTGGCGAACCCGCGGCGTCGGTATTCACGGTCAGTCACTGTAAGCGTCCACTCGCACACCTCGGGGTCTGCATCGCCGTGACGGGAGAGCTCCGTGAGGGCGACGACTTTACCTCGGTCGAGAATACCCACGAGCAGAGTGTGCGCTCCGCGGGAGCGCAGTCGGGCGTGAGCCTCCTTGAGGCGCTGCCGCGTCCACACGATGGGCTCGACGCTCAAGTCACCGTAGACCGCGTCGGTGGAGGCGAGGGTGAGCAAGCGGAGGACGTCGTCAAGCAGTGCATCCGGAATGTCGTAGTCCGGCCAGACGTGCGCGCCGAGGACCGGGGAGGTGGCAGCGATGTCGATGTACATCTGGCGCTCGGCGTGCTTCTGGCGAAAGCCCAGTTCGAGGTAGGCCTGCGACATCGGATCGTATGAGTAGTCCGCGTCCGGCGGGTACAGCATGCCAACCTGGGCATTCTTGCGGCCTAGCTGGCGGGTAAGGCGGAGGGCTTCGCGGGCCAAGATCCGCGTGACCTCGAGGGCTTCCGGCTCCAGCTCTTCTCCAGGCAGCGGGAGGAGATCGGCGGCGAGGACGCACTCGATGTCGGCGTTATCTGTCTCTTCCAAAAGCGGAAGCGAGATGTGGATGAAACCGTCGAAGTCAATTTCCGGGCTGGGCTCGGCGGCCGAAATAACCGGCAAGCCCAACTCTCCAGCTGGGCCCAAGACGGAGTCTGTCAGACCAACGAGGTAGGTGCGTGACTCCGTAGAACCTTGGAGACGCTGGAGCACGCGACGCGGAGAGCCACTGGCTGCAGGATCACCGCTGGCCTCTTGTGCGGCAAGGTTAGCGTCGAAGACGAAGCTGCGGAGACAGTCAGCCGGCTCAGCGTGTGCTGAGCCCGGCGGGGCGACGATGTGAACGAACACTCAGGCTACGCGGCGCGCTTACTTGCCGTTGACAGCAGCCGCGGCGGCATCCGCGAACTCCTGCCACTGCTTCGCCTGGGCACGCAGATCCTCTGCCTTCTTGGTATTGCCCTTGGCCTCAGCTGCTTCTGCTTGAGCGGTGAAGTCATCCACCTTGGCCTGGAACTGAGCCACGCGGGCCTGGGCCTCCGGATCGGTCCGGCGCCACTCTGAATCCTCGGCATCGCTTACGCGCTTTTCCAGAGCGGAAATCTTAGCCTCGAACTCGCGCACCTGATTGCGTGGGACGAAACCAATCTCCTCCCACTTTTCTTGCAGCTCTCGCAGCTTGGCCTTCGCCGCGTCGAGCGACTTGGTGGGATCAATCTGGGAGTCATATTCCGCAATGAGTGCGTCCTTGGCGGCGGCGTTCTCTGCGAACTGCTTGTCGCGCTCATCGTTGACGGCGTTGCGGGCATTAAAGAAGTGGTCCTGCGCGGCGCGGAAGCGGGCCCAGAGCTTGTCATCAATCTCGCGCGGCGCGCGGCCAGCGGCCTTCCACTCCGTCATGAGGTCGCGGTAAGCGCGCGCCGTCTCACCCCAGTTGGTGGATTCCTTGATAGCTTCTGCGCGCTCAACCAATTCTTCCTTCTTGGCGCGGGCAGCAGCGCGGTTGCGGTCGAGCTCAGCGAAGTGCGAGCCGCGGCGGCGGTTGAAGGAATCCCGGGCGCGGGAATAGCGCTTCCACAGGGCATCATCCGTGTGGCGGTCGATGCCGCGGATCTGCTTCCATTCCTCGAGGATGGCGCGGATGCGGTCGCCGGCGGCCTTCCACTCCGTCGAGTTAGCGGCGATGTCCTCGGCCTCTGCGGCGAGCTTCTCCTTCTTTGCGATTGCCTCCTCGCGGCGGCGGGCCTTATCGGCCTGTGCTTGTTCGCCGGCTTCGACGGAATGCTCGATGACGGTGCCTAGGCGCTGATCCAAGGCTGCGATATCACCAATCACCGCCTGCGTGGGCAGGGATTCCCGCAGCTCTGCCGCGGTAGCCTTAATCGATGCTGCATCGTCCGGATGTGCATTCAGGCGGGATTCCAGCAGCTCGATCTCGGTAGACAAATCATCGTAGCGCGCGCCAAAATGCGCTAGGCCTTCTTCGGGAGTACCGGCCTGCCATTCACCGATCTTGCGTTCGCCCTCGGGTGCTTTGACATAAACCGAACCATCAGCATCAACGCGGCCCCACTGAGTGGGATCGTTCTTCACGGGCTGCACCGGGCGAGCTGCCGGGGCGGAAGGAGTTGGGCCGGGGCGAGAACCCTTGCGGGGCATGGCTCCAGGGGAAGGAATAGCGGACATGGTAGGAAACCACCTTCGGTACTATCGCGCCGCGCGACACGGCTGCCAGAACTTATGTCACACAACACTACCGTTTCAGCCGCGCAGCCGCGTGTTAACCCCGAAAAACTAACCTTATAGGATGGGAGTCGATGCAGAATCTCATGATTATGCCAGCTTCACCGGCCTTGGCGGAAGAACTCTCACCCAGCGATGATGCCTCGCGTGCGCTGCTCAGTGCTGCGTGCGAGTTGGCCCGTGATGCCGCACGCGTGAGCGGCAGCAGCCCCCTCCAGGTGGACATTGTGGGATCGCGCGATGTGCGCTGGCGTACCGAGCACACAGGGAGCTTGAAAGCATGGGGAGCACCGCAGGTCAACGTCGGCGGCGGGAATTTCCTTCCGGAAATCATGGCCCGCTACGTGCTTAGCCGTGCGCTTAATCGCACTTCCGATGAACCGGGCTTCGTGGTGGAGGATTCTCGCGCTGAGCTCGGTGAGGTTCGCCCCGGGCGCTTGACTGTGGTCTGCGTTGACGGTTCGGCCGGCCTGACCGAGCGCGCGCCGCTTGCGCTTGTCGATGGCGCACGGGATGCACACCTGTGGTGCGAAAGCATCCTAGCGGGAGGGGAAGGCCACTGCGACGAAGAGCGCCTCCGTGCTGCCGGTGTGCTCGAGACGAGCCTCTGGGCACAGTTGGCAAGTGTGCACCCGCGTCACGCGGAACTGCGGGCGGCGGATTCAACCCTGGGGGTAGGACGCTATGTGGCGGGGTGGCAGTGCTAATGCCTGATATTCAAGCACCCGGCCCAACCCCTATCGCGGTGGTGGGCCCGACGGCCTCCGGGAAATCAGCGCTCGGGGTAGCCCTGGCCCACGAGCTCGACGGGGAAGTTGTCAACGTCGACTCGATGCAGCTCTACCGGGGCATGGATATCGGCACAGCCAAGCTGACAATGGAGGAACGCGAAGGCATTCCGCACCATCAGCTCGATGTGTGGGACGTGACGGAAACGGCGTCGGTAGCGCGCTATCAGGCCTCCGCCATCGCGGATATTGACGGCATCCGTGCACGCGGTAAAACTCCGATTCTGGTGGGCGGCTCCATGCTGTATGTCCAATCGCTCGTGGATAACTGGCAATTCCCACCCACTGACCCGCAGGTGCGGGCCCGCTGGGAGGCCCGGCGCCAAGAGATTGGTACCGATGCTCTGCACGCGGAGCTGGCTGCTGTGGACCCAGCGGCCGCAGCCATCATCGAGGACAAAGACCCGCGCCGCACCGTGCGCGCGCTGGAGGTTATCGAGCTTACTGGGAAGCCCTTCAAAGCCAGCCAGCCACCGAAGAATGCTCCGCCCCGGTGGGGCACGATAATCCTCGGTCTGCGCACGGAATCCAACTGGCTGAACCCACGCATTGAGCTGCGCAGCCGCCTCATGTTCGATAAAGGGCTCGTGGAGGAAGTTGAATACCTTCAAGCCCACGGTCTGAAGGCTGATTCCACAGCAGGCCGGGCGATCGGTTACGCACAGGTGCTGCAAGCCCAGCGCGGCGATCTGACATGGGAAGAAGCAGTGGAGCGCACCATTACCGGAACCCGCCGCTATGTGCGCCGCCAGCGCTCCTGGTTCAACCGCGACACGCGGGTCCAGTGGCTCGATGCTGCGGCCGAGACGACGCCGCAGGCATTGCGCATCGTGGAAGGACAGTAGACTTTAAACCTATGAAGTTTGCAAAAGGCCACGGAACTGAGAACGACTTCGTCATTGTGGAAGGAACAGAAGCGCTGCCGCCGGAAAAGGTAGTGGCTCTGTGTGACCGTCGTGCGGGAATCGGTGCGGACGGCGTGCTGCGCGTTATCCGCGCCGGTCAGCTGCTTGCCAATGGGGAGATTGAGGAACTCGCGCCGGGTATCGCTGCGGAGGACTGGTTCATGGACTATCGCAATGCGGATGGCTCGATTGCGGAGATGTGTGGCAACGGCACCCGGGTCTTCGCGCACTGGGTCCGCTCCCGGGGGTTGGTGGATACGGATACCTTCACCGTGGGCACACGCGCCGGAGCCAAGCAGGTGACCGTGCACTCCTTCAACGACTCGGCGGCCGAAGTCAGCGTGGAGATGGGCCCAGCACAGGTGCTCGGCGTCTCCACAGCGTCGATGGCGGGGGAGAGCTTTGCCGGCCTTGGCGTAGACGTGGGAAATCCCCATTTGGCGGCGGTTATCCCAGACCTTAGCCCAGAGGAATTGGCTGGAAAGCGCCTCGAGCAACCGGTATTTGATACCGACTTCTTCCCGGCTGGCGTCAACGTTGAGCTGGTCACGCCCTTGGAGGATGGAACGGTTCACATGCGCGTCTTCGAGCGCGGCTCGGGCGAGACCCGTTCGTGTGGCACCGGGACGGTGGCGGCAGCGTGCGCCGCGCTTGCCGACGCCTCCCACATCACCGGCAGCGTCCGCGTCATCGTCCCCGGCGGCGAGGTCCAGGTAGAACTCACCGAGGACGGCTCCACGCTGACGGGCCCTTCGCGCATCGTGGCAACTGGTGAAACGTCACTATAGGGCTTTCAGGACGGCGTTTAGCGTCCGTCCTCCTTTTCGTAATTGGTTCCCAAGGCCAAGGCAGCGCGGCGGGCGGCGAGCCAGGCTTCTTTGAGCTCGGCGGCGCGTTCATCGGCTACCTTGAGCAGGGATTCAAGCTCACTTGTCTCGGCATTCGGCGAGTTTACTCGAGCGTCGAGGCGGCGTAAGAAGCGTTGCGCGCCATGCATCTCGTAGTGGAACGCTTCGATGGCGGGGTTGGCGCAGTCGGCGTCGACAAGCGCCGGGCGGTGCAACGTGCGGTCGGCGAGGGACTCTGCGTCGTCGCTCGTGGCAAACGTCGCGTAGTCCTCAAGCACTCCCGTGATGTCCTCGACGGTGAGTGCAATGGAAGCCCGCAGTGCTGCATGTTCCGAGGCGTTGGGGCGGGCGTCGGCAAAGAGCCACAGCGCTGCGCACACAAACGCGGCGAGGATAACCCCCGGCAGCTTCAGCGTCAGAATCAACACCGCAGCGGTAACCACGGCGAGAAGCAGCGCGAGGCCGCGACGCTGAGATGCGGAAAAACTCATGTGAACTACTCTACGGAAGTTCTATTGACCGCCGCAGCCGCCGGAGCCGCAGGCGCACCCGCCTTCGCCGCCACAGCCACCAGTGGGCAGCGCGATCGAGGCGGTCAGCATTGCCGAACCCGCAAGAACGGAATCCTTTACCGGGAGGTCTCCAAAGCTCTCGGGCAAGCAGAGATCGAAGGGGAATGCACCATCCATGACCAGATGAATGAAGCGTTCACCGGTGAGCTGGTTGTGGCGCCACTCGGATTCCATGACCCGTGCGGCAAAGGTGCAGCGCGGGGTGGGGGTTTCGGCGCCGGAACCAGCCGCGACAATGTCCGCACCCACGGACTCAAACGTGGCCGGGTAGCTTCCCTTCGCTGCTTCGTAGGCGTCTGTGCTGTCGAATGCGGAGACGTTGAGACCCATCGCAGTGAGCTCTACTTGCTGCCACTGCTGGGTGTCTTCGTCAGCGAGGAGCGGGCCCTGCGCCAGATTTGCCGTCGCCTGCGCGAGCACGTTGCCGAAAGGATCAATGATGTCCAGGAAAGCCAAGACATCATTAATCATCGACACGTGGGCGAAGCCCTGGGTAACGCCCTCGAAACCAATGAAGGTGGCGAAAGGCTCGACGGCAAGGATATTGAGTTGCGCGCCGGAAGGATCCGCGAACTGGATAAGTTGTCCCCCGCGAACCTCCCCGGTCACTGCCAGTTGATTGCTGGAAATGGCTGCCTCAACGGCGTCCTGCCAGCGCTCGTAGTTGAGGCCGATGGCCTGCATCTCTGGGTGGGAGGTTTCTTTCACGGTCATGCGCACCATTGTATCTGTCTCAGAGGGGACTCAAAAACCAGCGCTGATACGTCACCGTGCTGCGGAAGTCTGTGGGAACAGGAAGCGGAGATTCCCAGTTGAGAGGGACAACGTGCAAGAATAGGGGACATATGACAAAAGAAACCCATGATGATCTCCTCGCGCAGGCTTTTGGTGAGCCGGCGCCCAATTCACAGGAGCCAACTACCGGTGATCTCGACCTTGCGGAGCGCAACGCCTTCCGGCGAGTAAACCGTGAGACCACCATCCGCGCGGAAGACACCACCGATGGCTACGAGGTGGAGTATCGAAAGCTGCGCCTTGAGCAAGTGGTGCTCGTGGGAGTGTGGACCGAAGGTACCGTGGCCGAGGTTGAGGCCACGATGGCGGAGTTAGCCGCTCTGACGGAAACCGCGGGAGCCGAAGTCGTCGAAGCCTTGTACCAGAAGCGAGATAAACCGGATCCAGGCACCTATATCGGTTCGGGAAAAGTGAACGAGCTCAAAGACATTGTGGCTGCTACTGGTGCGGATACCGTGGTGTGCGACGGCGAGCTAACCCCCGGACAGCTCTCTGCCTTGGAGCGCGCGCTCAACACCAAGGTCATTGACCGCACCATGCTCATCCTGGATATCTTTGCGCAGCACGCCAAGTCCAGGGAAGGCAAGGCCCAGGTCTCGCTCGCGCAGCTGGAATACCTCTATACCCATACTCGTGGTTGGGGTGGAAACCTCTCGCGCCAGGCGGGCGGCCGCGCCGGCTCCAACGGTGGCGTGGGCCTGCGTGGTCCGGGTGAGACCAAGATTGAGACGGACCGCCGCCGCATCCGCACGCAGATGGCCCTGCTTCGCAAGGAGCTTAAGGCGATGAAAACGGCACGTGAGATTAAGCGTTCGCGCCGTGCGTCATCAACGATCCCTCAGATCGCCATCGCTGGCTACACCAACGCTGGCAAGTCCTCCCTCATTAATGCAATGACGGGTGCCGGCGTGCTGGTGGAGGACGCGCTCTTCGCGACCTTGGATCCCACCACTCGCCGCGCCGAGCTTGCCGATGGCCGCCAGGTCATCTTCACCGACACCGTCGGCTTCGTGCGTCACCTGCCCACGCAGTTGGTGGAAGCCTTCAAGTCCACCTTGGAGGAGGTTCTCGCAGCAGACCTGATGCTGCACGTGGTGGACGGGTCGGATCCCTTCCCGCTGAAGCAGATTGAGGCCGTCAACCAGGTCATTTATGACATCGTGAAGGAGACCGGTGAGGAGGCACCGCCGGAGATCGTCGTGATCAATAAGATTGACCAGGCCGATCCGCTGGTGCTGGCGGAACTGCGTCACGTCCTCGACCGCGACAACGTTGTGTATGTCTCCGCCAAGACGGGGGAGGGCATTGATGAGCTCACCACGCGCGTGGAGCTGTTCCTCAACTCTCAGGATGAACACGTGCAGCTTCTCGTGCCGTTTACCCGCGGGGACGTGATCGATCGCATCCACACCCAAGGCACCGTGCGCGGCGAGGACTACACGGGGGAGGGCACGCTTGTCGACGTCCGCCTGCCAGCCTCCGTCGCCGCCGAGCTCAAAGAATTTCGAGTTTCTGACCAAGACGCTTAGGTTTCGGTGCTCGCGTGAGCCATAATTAGGGCTCGTGAGTAATTTTGGCTGGGCCGTCCACGGGGACGGAAAGACGATTAAGCCGGGCGCGGTTGTCGCACCCGAAGAACGATTGAGCTGGGGCCGCACCATCGGCATCGGCATGCAGCACGTGGTGGCCATGTTTGGCGCGACGCTGCTCGTGCCCACCCTGACCGGATTCCCGGTCAACACGACGCTACTGTTTTCGGGTTTGGGAACGATACTGTTCCTCCTGATTACCCGCAACCGCCTGCCTTCTTACCTAGGTTCCTCCTTCGCGTTCATTGCGCCGTTGAGCGCCTCCCAGCAGTACGGCATTGGCGCGCAGGCAGGTTCCGTCCTCGTGACTGGCCTGGTCTTGGTGGCCATTGGTCTCGCGGTGAAGGCGGCGGGCCGAAAGGTCCTCGACGCTGTCATGCCGCCGGCCGTCACCGGTGCCATTGTTGCGCTGATCGGCCTCAACTTGGCTCCCAATGCGGCCACCAACTATTCGAGCCAGCCGCTGGTTGCCACGGTGACGCTGGCGGTCATCATCCTCGCCACTGTCGCTGGGCGGGGCATGGTTTCGCGTCTGTCGATTCTGATTGGTGTCGTCGTCGGCTGGGCTTTCGCGGCCGCCACAGGCAACCTCGGTGAGGGCGCGGTGGAGTCTATCCGCGAGGCGGCTTGGATTGGCTTCCCGCAGTTCCATGCGCCGGAGTTCCACGTTTCAGCCATCGCGGCAGCACTTCCGGTGTTGGTCGTTCTGATTGCTGAAAATGTCGGCCACGTTAAGGCGGTCTCTGAGATGACCAAGCGCGACCTCGATGATCTCGCTGGCGATGCTCTCATCGCGGACGGCCTGGCCACCTCCCTGGCCGGTGGTTTCGGTGGTTCCGGCACCACAACCTACGCGGAGAACATCGGAGTCATGGCCGCCACCCGTGTCTACTCGACGGCCGCCTATTGGGTGGCTGCTGTTACCGCTATCGCGCTGGCCTTCATCCCGAAGTTTGGCGCGCTTATCTTCACCATCCCCACCGGCGTGCTGGGCGGTGCTTGCATCGTCCTCTACGGCCTCATCGGCATGCTTGGCGTGCGCATCTGGATGGACAACAAGGTCAACTTCAACAACCCGGTGAACCTCACTGCGGCGGCAGTGGCGCTCATCGCGGGCATTGGCAACCTCACGCTCGACGTCTTCGGCGTGACCCTCGAAGGCATTGCCTGGGGCTCCGTCGGCATCATCGTGCTCTACCCAGTGATGAAGAAGCTTTACGGCACCATCGGTGAAGGCCGCGGCGCGAAGTACTAGAGGCGCTTCCGCCGACTAGCGAGGATAAGGGACCGGAGCAAAAGCACCATCTGGACGCGTATTTATGCAAAACCACAGGTGAATGTGTGCAGAAGTCTGCATAAGGTGCTTTTACTTCGGTCCCTCTGCGGTATGAGGCAGCGCATCCACATGGTTCTACTCACATGGTTCGGGTCAGAAGGTTTTCTTGGGGGTCAAGTGAACCTTCTAGGCACCTCTATATGGTTTCCTTGCCCCCAGCAAAACCGTTTGAGTAGAGCCCGATGACTAGAACCTTTTGCTAGACAACCAAGCAACGAAAAGCTCCCGCCACCCTCAGCGTAAGAGGGAAGCGGGAGCTGCCGTTCTATAAACGGAAAGTGCTTTAGGAAGCGTCGAGGTCCTGCTCGATAAGGCCAGCAATCTTCTCGACAGCTGCCTCGTTCTCGGAGGTCACGGTGACTTCGTCGCCCTGCTCGGCGCCGAGAGCCATGATCATGAGGGAGGAAGCAGCATCGGTCTCATCCTCGTCCTCATCGCCAACGAGGGTGAGGAAGATGTCCTCATCGAACTCAGCGGCAGCGTCTGCGATGATGGAGGCCGGACGTGCGTGCAGTCCGACGGAGGAACCAACCTTGACGGTCTTAGAAGCCATGATGATAATCCTTTCGAATTACGGTATTTCGTGCTTACAAGTGTACGCGGGTTAAGGGTTAGGCGGCAGCCTTGGCCATGTCGGCCTTTGCTGCAGCCTCTTCAGCAGCCTTGTTGGGCCAGAATCGCTTCATCGCGATGACCGCGATGGTGGACACGATGACGCCGGCAAGGATGGCCACGAAGTACGCCCACGCAGGTTCGATGGCGAAGATAACGAAGATTCCGCCGTGCGGGGCGCGAGACATGACGTCAAGGGACATCGACAGCGCACCAGTGACCGCGCCACCGAGCATCATCGAAGGGATGACACGCAGCGGGTCGGCGGCAGCGAACGGAATGGCGCCCTCGGAGACGAAGGACAGGCCCAGCAGCCACGCGGACTTACCATTCTCCTGCTCCGCAGGCGTGAACAGGTTCTTGCGTACGAAGGTAGCGATCGACAGCGCAATCGGCGGAACCATGCCGGAGGCCATGACGGCGGCCATGATTTTCATGGAGGCCTCGTCGCCCGTGGACAGGCCAGCGGTGGCGAAGAGGTAGGCAGCCTTGTTGACCGGGCCACCCAGGTCGGAGCACATCATCAGGCCGAGGATGATGCCCAGAAGGACAGCGGAGGAACCAGACATCGAGGACAGCCAGTTCTGCAGGCCCTCCATGATGGCGGCCAGCGGGGCACCGAGAAGCAGGTACATGAGCAGGCCAGTGATCATCGTGGCGAGCAGCGGTATGATAACGACAGGCATGAGGGAGCCGATCCAACGCGGTACCTTCCACTTGCCAATCCACAGCGCAACAAAGCCAGCAATGAGACCTGTGACGAGACCGCCGATGAAGCCAGCGCCGAGGGTCACGGCAATGGCACCACCCGCGAAGCCCGGCCCGATGCCTGGGCGGCCTGCCAGCGCGAAGGCGATGTAGCCGGAGAGCGCCGCGACGATGAATCCCATCGATGCTTGACCGATGGCGAAGAGCACGGCGCCGATGTACAGGGCGAACCCTGCCTTCTTGAAGGTCATCATTTCGCCGTCGACCATGACGTCATGGCCCGGCAAGTTGGTCAGCGAGTAGTCGGTGGTGATGGCCTGCCACCCATTAGCCATGTCATATCCGCCGAAGAGGAATCCCAGTGCCAGGAGGAGGCCGCCCGCGGCAACAAACGGAACCATGTAAGAAACGCCGGTCATGATGGCTTGCTGAATACGCTTGCCCCAGCCCAGACCCTGGCCATCTTCCTCAGCGCTAGAGGAGGAAGCGCCGGCAGTTCCTGCCACCTTGTGCGCGTTGGGGTTCTTCGAGGCGGCGATGGCCTCATCGATCATCACGCCCGGTTCGTTGATGGCGCGCTTGACGCCAGATTCGATGACCGGCTTGCCGGCGAAGCGCTCACGGTCACGAACGCCCACGTCAGTAGCGAAAATCACGGCGTCGGCAGCCGCAATCGTGTCTGCCGAAACAGAGGTGTTGTTGGAGGACCCCTGGGTCTCCACGGTGAGCTCGACGTCGTCGCGTTCCTCGGCGGTTTGAGTGAGGGCGTCGGCAGCCATGTACGTGTGAGCAATGCCGGTCGGGCATGCGGTGACGGCCACAATGCGCGTCTTCTTCGACTCTGCAGCCTTGCTCGAAGCAGGAGCCGCTGCGGCTGCACTCGCACCTGCAGTGGATGCTGATTCGGTGGCCGCAGCCTTCTTCTTCGGCTTTTCTGCGTTGACAACGTCGAGGACGAGGGAGACGATCTCTTCTTTGGTCTTCGCAGTTCGAAGGGCTTCCAGGAAGTCCTTCTTCACCAGCGCGCGAGCGAGCTTCGAGAGAATCTTCAGATGGGCCTTGCCGCCTCCTTCCGGAGCGGCGATGAGGAATACCAAGTGGGCGTCCCCGTCGGGGCCCGAGAAGTCGACCCCGCGCGAGAGACGGGCGAAGGCCAGGGTGGGTTCAGACACGGCAGCAGAGCGGCAGTGTGGGATGGCAACGCCGCCGGGGACACCGGTGCCGGCTTTGGCTTCACGCGCGATGGCCGGGCCTGCCAGCTCGTCCACGGAGGTGGCGCGGCCGGTGTCGTGAACAAGCGTGGCCAGATTGGTAATGACTGATTCGATGCTGTCACCGAAGTCGGCGTCGAGCGCCACGAGGTCGGTGGTGATGAGTCGTGATGACATCGGTAGGTACTCCTCAGTACTACTAAAGGTCGGTGACGGCAGAAACCGTCGTGTGTTCGATATCTAGTTCTTCGGGGGTTGGAATCTGGGTTCCCGGGAGTGCTGCGGCTGCTGAACCGTAGGCCACAGCCTGGCGCAGGGCCTCGGGGTACGAGGCGCCGGAGCGGCGGGCGAGGATATAGCCGGAGAGCGAAGAATCGCCGGCACCCACGGTGGAGCGCAGGGTAATCGGCGGGGGAGTAGCAGCCCATGCTTCATTGGCCGTGACCAGCACCGCGCCAGCGCCGCCCAGGGTGACAAGAACCTCGGGGATGCCGCGCTTGACGACGACCCTCGCGGCCTCAACCACTCCGCTGAAGTCGCCGTCTTCGGCGGCGGCCTCAAGGGCCTGACCATCGACACCTGCAAGCTGGCCCAGCTCGAGGCCGTTTGGCTTGATGAGGTCGGGGCTGGCTACTTCGAGGTTGTCACCGAGAGCCACCATGGGCGCATCAGAGGTATCGACGGCTATGCGCAGATCAGGGTTGGCTTCGCGGGCTACCCGGATGAGCTGCGTGTACCAGTCGGTGGGAACGCCTTGGGGGAGAGAGCCTGCCATGACTAACCACTCGGCGTCGGCGCAGTGTTCTGCGAGTTCCTGTGCAACGGCTTGCTGCACGTCCGTATCGAGCGTGGCGCCGGGGCCGTTGAGCTTGGTCGTGCGGCCATTCGGCTCGGTCAGAGTGGTGTTGGTGCGCACCGCGCTGTGAGTGGGCACGGCCTGCACGGGTATCGATGCCTCGGCCGCGAGGGCCAAGAAAGGATCGGAGGCAACGGCGGGGAGCAGCGCCAGGCTGTCGACGTTGGCGAGCGTTACCGCGTGCGTAACGTTGACGCCTTTACCACCGGCAACGCTGGAGACGGATCCGGCGCGGTGAACAGCACCAGGTTCGAGTTCCTCGTTCAAGCGCACGGTGGCGTCGATGCTCGGGTTGGGGGTCAAAGTAAGGATCATCGTGGAGAATGTCCCCTTTCGCGGAGTGCGTATATTTGGGGCAAACGCGCCTCAGCGGCGTGAACAAGAGCTTCGGTGCGGATTGCCCGTTGTCAGCGTGAAATTAATGTTGCTTAATGTTGATTATTGCCCGTATGTGTCCGAATGTCAATGGAATCACTGTGGGTTTCGTTGCATTTTTGGCCGACTTGTGATGATCTGGAAAGAGAAAACATCGTCTCCGTAAGGAAATGTGTCATGGAAAACGCATCCCCATCCATCATTAAAGGCACCGGCGTCGTCGCTGGCGTTGCATACGCTGAGGCGGTGTGGGTCCGCCCACGCCCAGAACTGCCCACGGCTGGAGAAACCGTGGCGGAAGAGCAACGTGATGCCGAATACGATCGCTTCCTCGAAGCGGTAGATATGGTTGCTAGCCGGTTGGAACAGCGTGCAGCTGGGGCCGAAGGCCAAGCGGCTGAAGTTCTTGGCGCAACCGCCGGAATGGTCAAGGACCGAGGCTGGCACAAGGCAGTGCGCAAGGGTATTCGCGGCGGTAAGAACGCCGAGTATGCAGTTGTGGGGGCCACGGACAGGTTTGTCACCATGTTTGAGGCCGCCGGCGGCGTCATGGCTGAGCGCACGACGGACCTCAAGGACGTGCGCGATCGAGTGATTGCTCAGCTGCGCGGTGAGCAAGAGCCGGGTCTCCCCATGGTCGAAGGAAAGGCTGTACTGCTGGCTGACGATCTAGCCCCGGCGGATATCGCAACCTTAGACACCACTCACATCAAGGCGCTCGTGACCGAGCTTGGCGGGCCAACCAGCCACACCGCGATTATTGCTCGCCAGCTTGATCTTCCCTGCATCGTGGCAGTGGGCGCTAAGCTGCGAACGATTGAGGCAGGCACCCAGCTCTTCGTTGATGGCTCCGTAGGATCGGTGTCCCTCGGTGCAGATCGTGCCTCCGCGCTGAAGGCCGTGGAGGAATACCGTGAGAAGGCGGCACGAGTTGCCCAGTGGCGGGGACCAGCCCAGACCAAGGATGGCCATCGCGTGCAGTTGCTGGCCAACGTTGCTGACGGAAACGCAGCCCGCATCGCCTCTGACTCGCAGGCAGAAGGCATTGGCCTATACCGCACGGAGTTGTCCTTCCTCTCTGCCAGCGAGGAACCGACCGTCGAGGAGCAAGCGCGCATCTACGGCAAGGTTTTCAACGCTTTCCCGGAGTCCAAGGTCGTCGTTCGCACGCTCGACGCCGGTTCGGATAAGCCGATTTCCTATGCCACCTTGGACTCGGAAGAAAACCCCGCATTGGGCGTTCGTGGTTTGCGCATCGCCCGCGACAACGAGGCGCTGTTGACTCGTCAGCTCGACGCTATCGCCCAGGCCGCGGAAAAGCGCGGAGATGGGGCTACGACGTGGGTTATGGCGCCGATGGTGGCTACCGCAGTGGAAGCGAAATGGTTCGCTGGTCTGTGCCGCGAGCGCGGTTTGACCGCCGGCGCGATGATTGAGGTTCCCGCCGCAGCCTTGATGGCGGATACCATCATGCCTCACCTCGATTTCGTGTCCATTGGTACCAATGATTTGACGCAGTACACCATGGCCGCGGACCGTCTGTCGCCGCAGCTGGCCTACTTGACCGATCCGTGGCAGCCTGCTGTCCTTCGCCTGATTCAGCACACCTGCGTGGTGGGGCGCGATAACAACGTTCCGGTTGGCGTCTGCGGCGAAGCCGCAGCTGATCCCATGCTTGCCTGCGTGTTGACTGGCCTCGGTGTGACTTCGCTGTCGGCGGCGTCGACTGCGGTGGCTGGCGTCGGTGCGCAGCTGGCTGAGCTCAGCCTTGAGCAGTGCCAGAAGATGGCAGAGGCGGCTGTCAACGCCGAAAGCCCAGCGGACGCTCGTGCCGCAGTGATTGCGCTGCTGGAAGAATACCAGTCCGCTTAGATCGCTGAATTGCACAGGAGGTGTGCGCCCTCATTATGTGGGGTGCACACCTCCTGATTTGATCTATGGGTGCTGAATTGATCTATTGGTGAAACCGCCTACTTGTCCGCGGCGACAATCACTTCGATGCCGTGCTCGCGCAGAGCCTCAACGTAGGAATCGGGGGCGGCGGCGTCGGTAATGACGACATCAATCTCATCGAGTGATGCAAAGCTGACCAAGTAGTCATTGCCCAACTTCGATGAATCACACAGCACGACAACGCGGTGTGCATTGGTGACGAATGCTGACTTGATAGCCGCCTCTTGCGAATCGGCCGTGGAGAGCCCGTGGTCAATGGTTAGCGCATTGGTTCCGATGAAGGCGACGTCGGCACGCATCAGGGCCATGGTGCGAAGCGCAGTGTCACCGACGACGGCCTGGGTAATCGCGCGCACGGTGCCACCCAGCAGCTGGACGTCAGATACCCCGTTGCTGGCTAGTGAAAGAGCGATCGGGAGACTATTCGACACAATGCTGAATTGCCCGGCCGAGTAGCGCTGGCCTATGAGATCGGCAAGCGCATTCGTGGTGGTTCCGGCATCGAGAAAGATGCTGCCGCCGTCAGGAAGCTGCTCCAGTGCGGCGCGTGCGATGGCCATCTTGGCGCCTGTGGCCGAACGTTGGCGAGTATCAAGGGTGAATTCGGCGGTCTGGAAGGATTGGGAGGCGACTGCACCACCATGAACTCGGTGTACAACTCCCTCTCGGTCCAAGACCGCGAGATCGCGGCGAATCGTCTCAGCGGTGACATCGAAGCGCTCGGAGAGCTCTGTGACATTGACTCGTCCTTCTACAGCGGTCAATGACGCAATTTGTCGGCGACGCTCTTCTGCGTACATGGTTCCTCCAAATGAAGTCTGCCTGTGGTGGTCACTGCGCCCGCCGGTGAAGGAAAACGGGGCTGGGGCATGTGAACGAAAAGAACAACGGATGTTGTGGCGATACTTCTATTGTCCCACTGAATGCGAACAAAACGGAACTAAACAAAGAAAAGCTCACATCGGATGCGTGCCTTAGGCATTAAAACCCACGTTTGTACTGCGAGTATCTGAATGTGTGATCTCGGACGCTAAAACGGTCGAAATCGGGCATGTACACACACAAGGGGGTAAAAAGAAACAATCCCCCAGTCCGGTTCGCCCGCACCGAGTGGGTGGTTAGTGTGGCGCGGGGGAAGGCCTGAGGGAGTGCTGAGGGTGGATGGTTTCTAGAGTTTGCGGAACACGGATACTACCTTGCCCATGATTTCGGCTTCATCGCCCTTGATGGGTGAGTAAGCGTCATTGTGGGGGAGGAGCCATACACCGGAGGAATCTCGGTGAAATTCCTTCACGGTCGCTTCTTCACCATCCAAAAGTGCGGCTACGAACTCGCCTTCTTCTGCAACAGACTGCGAGCGAATAATAACCCAATCCCCGTTGAGGATTCCCGCATCCTGCATTGAATCTCCCACGACTTGCAGCATATATAGTTCGCCGCTGCCTAGGATTTCACCCGGCATGGGGAAGTAGGCGTCGATGTTCTCCTCGGCGGTGATGGGGGAACCAGCGGCAATGCGGCCCACAACAGGAATGTAGTTTGGGGTGGCGGCGTCTTCGGGCGCGTCAGGGGTGGAGGTTCCCGATGGTGCGATTGCCTGCCCGGTCTTGCGCCCGGGCTTTTTGGGGTCGTCGGCGCCGGGGAAATGGCGCACATCAACAGCTCGTGGCTTGTTTGGATCGCGGCGAAGGAAGCCCTTCTCTTCCAGCTGCTTTAACTGATAGGCCACGGACGAGGTGGACTGGAGGCCTGTTGCGTCACCGATTTCGCGGATGCTTGGCGGATAGCCGCGCAACATGACGGCGTCATGGATTACTTCCAAGATGCGGCGTTGGCGAGGGGAAAGTGAATCGAGGGAAGGGTGGTCGCTTCGCTTCGGATTGCGGGCCATTCTTGCTCCTAGGAACTGTCGGGGTGTGCAGAGATGATGTGCGCGGCTTTGGTGTGCCGGGCATAAGTGGGAGTGGGCTGCTGGTGATACTTCCGCTTCCCTTTTTAGCACGGAAAGAAAAAATGTTCGACTAACGCCGCCCGAGTGTGGACAAACTTTCGAAGGCCTGCTATAAATCGAACATACACACCAAATCGAACGATTGATCGAAGGTGATGTTCGAAGATGTCGGGCTTGGTTCGTACACTTCGGGCATTGTCTCATTGAATAAGGAAGACCTAGAAAGGAACCGTCATGGCTATCGCATTAAACAATGCCTCTGTACTGCGCGGGGTGTCCCTCGAGAAGTCTAGCAATCGGGCTGTGCTAGTGCCGCCAGCGGCGGTCTGGGATCCCGCTCAGTCTCGGTCGATCACGTCTGATGCCCCGCGCAACCTTCCATATGGGCCGTCTCGTGTTCGAACTCTTGCCGTAAACGATAGAACACAGTGCCGTCCGGAAATTCCGGTGAATTCCCAGGTTTCGGCCGCCGGGGCAACATCGGGCAGCCGTCGTAGTCGGTCGAACGTAGGTAACTATGTGCTCGGAGCAGTCTTTGGCGCCGCGGTATTCATCGGCACAGTATGGGGTGGCCTCAATATCGATAGTGAGGTTGACAGTGCGAGCACCTCTTCGACCACGACGGTCGTGTCTTCGCGCTAGAATTCCTTGGGCCAGCAGCATGTGCGCATTGGTCGAAAGGAAGGATACGGCACTGTGTATTGCCCGTTCTGTCACAACGAACAATCACGCGTTATTGACTCGCGCGTGATCGACAGTGGAACCTCGATCCGGCGGCGTCGCGAATGCGCCGCGTGCAAAGGTCGCTTCACCACCATCGAGAAAGCAGTCTTGTCAGTAGTCAAGCGAAATGGCTTGGCTGAGCCTTTCAGTCGCGACAAGCTGATCCGAGGCGTCAAACGTGCATGTCAGGGGCGCGACGTTAGCGATGATGCTTTGAAGAAGCTCGCTCAAGAAGTTGAAGAGACCGTGCGCAGTCACGGCTCCTCGCAAGTAAACGCCAATGACATCGGCCTTGCCATCCTGGAACCTCTGCGAGATCTCGATGAAGTGGCCTACCTGCGCTTTGCGTCCGTGTATAAGTCTTTTGAAAGCGCCGACGACTTCGAATCAGAAATCCGCCTCATGCGTCGGCGCGACCGCGATAGCTTTTAGCGTAATTTATCCACTGCCTTTTGGATTCTCCTCAAAGACACCGCGTGGGCAGTGCCCAGGCGTTGTGCGAAGAGCGATACGCGCAGTTCCTCAATCATCCAGTAGATGTCTTTAACCTCACGCGTCTTTTCACGGCCAGGAGGCAGGGAACGCAACCGATTGGCCACATAGGCTTTGGCCTCGTCGACGTCTGCCTGCCGGTCAGCATCGCGGTCCGGGTCCACGTTCATTTCCTCAAGCCTGATGCGCGCGGCCTGGATATAGCGCGGTAGATGGCGCAGATGTTGGATCCCGTGGACGGTGATGGCGTGCGCGGGCAACAGGAAATTGAGCTGGGCCCGAATATCATCGATGGCCGGCCCCTCCCAGTGCTTCAGCTCAGCATTCAGATTGGAATACTCTGCCAGGCCCGGCGCAATTGCAACGACTGCCTGGCGCACTCTGCCCGGGACCTCCGGTTTGACCGCGTTGAGCAATGCATTGAAGTCACCGGGGGTGCGCACGGGGCCGCCCTTTTCCATCATGATGTCGCGTACTGCGGCAACCCGGGCATCACTGACAAGTCCTTCCGCCCCGCCGTGGGGGTAGGAGTCGACGGCTACCCGCTGCTGTAGAGGAAGCCCTTTGACCATCTGCTGCGTATTCACCGTAATTTCCCGGAGCAGCAAGGTTAGGGTGGTGGTGATCATGGAGGCGTCGGCAGCCGCCTTGGTGGGATGGACCTTGAGCGCCACGCCGTCCTTGGTCGCTACGAGCGCGGGGTAGGCGGTGACCTCATGCCCATCGACGACGGTTACCACTTCCTCATCGATGGCGCCGAGCGTATCCTCCGTCCATTCCTTGACCGCAGTGGATTCGGCGGCGCGGCCAACGCGTGAGACCGAGGAGGAAATGTGGCCGGCTTGGCGTTGGACCAGAGCCTGCAGGTTGCGGTCTGAGTCGATGACCTTGCCCCGCTTGTCCACTGCGGCATAGTTCATGCGCAGATGCGGAGGGAGCTGGTCGGGGCGGAAATCGCCGGCATTGATGCCTTGGCCGCCCATCTCTTGCAAAACCGCAGCGAGTTGCTCGGTGAGCGCGCCCTCATAGGGCAAGAGCTTGGGCAGTGCACGTTCAGCGAACTCGGGTGCCGGAACCACGGTGCGTCGAAGAGCCTTCGGCAGCGAGCGAATGAGCTCTGTTACGAGCTCTAGGCGTAGGCCCGGTACCAGCCAATCGAAGCCTTCTGTGTCCAACCCCGCGAGGAGCGGGACGGGAACCATGAGTGTGACACCGTCGAGCGGGTCTCCCGGCTCGAACTTGTAGGACAAGTCGTAGTCGATGCTCCCCTTCAACCAGCGGTCGGGGAAGGCATCCTCGGTGACATCGTGATCCTCCTCAAGGAGCGCTTCTGGGTCGAAGTCCAAGGAATGCTTGTTCTTCTGCTTTTTCCACCAGGAATCGAAATGCCGGGCGGTGGTGACAGACGCAGGGATGCGCTGATCGTAGAAATCGAAGAGAGTGTCTTCGTCCACGACGAGTCCGCGCCGGCGGGCCTTCTCCTCATATTCGGAGGCCTCGGCGAGTTTGCGCTTGTTGTCGTGGAAGAAGTGGTGGTGGGTGGTCCAGTCGCCGTCGACTAGCGCGTTACGGATGAACATATCGCGCGCTGCCTCAGGATCCACGCGGTGATAGGGCACGGTCCGGTCGGCGACAACAGTGACGCCATAAAGCGTCGAGCGTTGGGTGACGACCGCAGAGCCGCGCTTTCGCGACCACGTCGGGTCAGAATAGTTGTGCTTCAGCAAATCCTTCGCCAGCTTTTCAACCCATGCTGGGTCGATGGCAGCAACGTCGCGCGCCCACAGGCGCGACGTTTCCACCAACTCGGCCGCCATGACGAACTCGGGCGGTTTCTTTGCCAGTGCCGATCCGGGGAAGACGAGGAAGCGGGTATTGCGTGCACCAATGAACTCCTTAGAGTTGCCATCACGCGCGCCGATATTAGACAACAGTCCAGAGAGCAAGGCCATATGGATGTCATCGGGGCGACGCTCTGTGCTTTCCTGGGCTTTCCACCCGAGCTGCTTGGCGACGTCCCGCAGCTGCCGCACCAGATCGAACCACTCTCGGATGCGCATATAGTGCAGGAAGTCGGCCTTCATCCGTTTGCGGAAAGCATTGCCGCTCATCTCATCGCGAGCTTCCTGGACAAAGTCCCACAGGTTGAGCATGGCCACAAAGTCGGAGGTTTTATCCTTGAAGCGGGCATGTGCCTGGTCGGCTTGAGCTTGCTTGTCGCTCGGCCGCTCGCGCACATCTTGGATCGTCATGGCAGCAACGATGACCATGACGTCGTGGAGACAACCGGAAGTCTTGGCCTCGACCAGCATGCGGGCCATGCGTGGATCTACGGGGATGCGGGCAAGATCGCGGCCTATTCGGGTCAGGACAGGTAGTCCGTCTTTTTCTTTGCCCTCGAGGGCGCCCAGTTCGTGCAGAAGAAGTAGGCCGTCTCGTACGGCCTTCGGCTCAGGGGGTTGGACGAAGGGGAAGTCAGCAATGTCACCAAGGCGCAGCGAAATCATCTGTAGGATGACGCTGGCCAGGTTGGTGCGCAGAATCTCGGGATCCGTAAACTCCGGGCGGGATAGGAAATCCTGCTCGCTGTACAGCCGGATGGCGATGCCATCCGCAACGCGGCCACAGCGGCCCGAGCGCTGGTTGGCGCTTGCCTGGGAGATCGGCTCGATGGGGAGGCGCTGCACCTTGGTGCGCGTGGAATAGCGCGATATACGCGCCGTTCCCGTATCCACGACGTAGCGAATGCCTGGCACCGTCAACGAGGTCTCAGCAATGTTGGTGGAGAGCACGATGCGCCGTCCGCGGTGCGAGCGGAAGACGCGATGTTGTTCCTGGTTGGACAGGCGTCCGAAGAGCGGAGTGACCTCCACGTTGCGCCAGTGGCGCCCCTCGATGGCCTCCATGGCGTCGCGGATATCGCGCTCTCCGGGGAAGAAGCACAGAATATCTCCTTCGCCTTCGGCCATGAGCTCCTCGATGGCTTCACAGAGGGCGTCGAGAGGATCGAGGTCGATGGTCTTGCCGCCCGATTCGACCTCGAGCGGGCGGTAGCGGATCTCCACGGGGTAGGTTCGCCCGGAGACCTCGATGATGGGTGCAGGTTTGCCCTCAGCGTCCGCGAAGTGTTCGGCGAAGCGCTCGGGATCAATCGTTGCTGAGGTGATAATGACCTTCAGATCCGGACGCTTGGGAAGCAGCCGCTTGAGGTAGCCCAAGAGGAAGTCGATGTTGAGTGAGCGCTCGTGTGCCTCATCGATGATGATGGTGTCGTAGGCATTGAGGAAACGGTCGCGCTGCATTTCTGCCAGCAGGATGCCGTCGGTCATGAGCTTCACGGCGGTGGTGGAGGAGACTTTGTCATCGAAGCGAATGGCATAGCCGACTGTCTCCCCGATGGACTGATCAAGTTCTTCTGCAATGCGCTCGGCGACGGTACGCGCTGCTAGTCGCCGCGGCTGGGTATGGCCAATGAGCCCTCGGCGGCCGCGGCCGAGTTCCAGGCAGATTTTGGGAATCTGGGTGGTCTTTCCCGAACCGGTTTCACCAGCGATGATGACCACCTGATTCTTTTCGATCGCCTCGGCGATATCGTCGCGGCGCCCGGTGACGGGAAGCTGCTCGGGGTAGGTAATCGGCGGCACGTTGGCATCGATGGTGCTCACCTTGTCTTGGGCGGCTGTGATATCGGCCTGGATCGCAGCCAGGGCCTTGGGAGAGCGAGCCTTGCGCAGGCGGCGACGGAATGCGCGCTCATCACTCAAAGAAACTGTTGTGAGAGCGCCGTAAAGATCTTCGCGAGTAGCAGTCATAGTTGACCTAAAAGTCTACTCGGAAGGCTATTCGCTCACAGGTCCAGGTAGAGAAATTGGTACCCTCGTGGTGACTGTGTGAACAATGATTAAAGAAGGGCACAATCAATGACTAATCCTTTTGGTTCGAATCCGGAGGACAACGGCTCCAACGGAGGGTTCGGAAGCAACCCGCAGAACGGCCCCGGTAATTCTTCCGGGAACACAGGTGGACTTCCAAAGTATGAACCCACCAGCCACCCAGAAGACCAGGCTGGTTTCGGTCAATCCGGCAACTATGGCAACTATGGCGGTGGAGCTTACGGCTCTCAGTCCTATGGTGGGTACGATGCTGGCCAGCCGGGTTATGCCGGTGCGAGCTATGGGAATAGCTCCGGTCAAGAGGGCCTCGGCCCAGGTGCCGGTCCGGCCTATACGGGCCCAGTCAGCGCTATCGAAGCGATCAAATGGGGATTCAAGGCCGCGCTCGGCAACGCACTTTTGTGGGTGCTGGGCGCCGTCGTCGTGCTTGCTATTCAGTTTGTCCCACAAATTGGAATCAGCGTTGGTGCGCAGAGCGCCGATGGGGCGGAAACCTCCGTCATGGTGGACCTCTTCTCCTTCGCAGTGTCCATCCTGTCCTTTGTCATTTCTCTGGTCGTTTATCGTTTGGCCTACCGTGAAATCGATAAGCCGAGCCCCACATGGGGAACCCTGTTCCAGGGGGTCCGGTGGGTACCGCCGCTCGTGGTGAACATCGTCTTGGGCATTCTCGCAGCGATTGCCCTGGTGATCGTCATCGTCGTCCTGTTTATGGTGGTCCTCGGCGGTGTGGAAGGTACGGACCTCCAGAACCCAGAGCAGCTCAGCCAGAGCGATGTTTTCGCGCTCGTTGGCTCCATCTTTGGTGGGCTCCTTGTAGTGATGTTGATTGCGCTGTTTATTCAGCCCTTCTTTACCCTCATGCCCTGGTTGGCAGCCGATACTTCCTCGATCGGCGAGGCTTTCTCCCAGGGACTCAAGCTGGGCAAGGAAAACTACAGCCACCTTTTGCTGTTTATTGTCCTGTCTGGCCTCTTGGGTTTCGCGTCCCTTATTACCTTGGGCTTGGCTCTGATTATTATCGCGCCGGCCCTTCAGCTGGCGACAGCGCACCTGTGCCGTCAGTGCCAGGGTCGTTATGCTCCCACAGCTTAAGGTCTAAACCAGACCTATAACGCAACGCCGCCTAAGCTTTCCGCTTGTTTAGCCACCGCCTACCGAGGCGGGCCGGGCTACAAGAGGTAAGCCAAGGGCGGCTTTGTAGTATTTAAAGCCATCAGAGTTGGGAGAATCATGCTTTTGGAGAATTGGCCATCCATTAACAATTCGAAAATTGTCGGACAAGATATCGTTACCCTTAACGGAGAAGTGAAGTGCCCCAGGTTTTGTTCCGTTTGAGTAGATGGGAAAATCTGGAACATGCCAAGAAAATTTGATCAGGATGCGAAAGACCGTGTCGTCCGCCTCGTTGAGGATCGCATCTTGGCGGAGAACATGTCGATGTGGGCCGCGTACCAGGCAGTGGCGCCGAAGCTAGGCGTCTCATGGCACACGGCCCGGCTGTGGACACAGGCTGCCCGCCGCGAGGGACGTGTTGCCGAACCGATGTCTGAGGATTTGGCTGTTGAAGTTGTCAGACTCCGCCGTGAAGTTCAGGAGCTGCAGGATACTAACGAGTTATTGAAAGCTGCCTCGGCTTTTTCGCATCCGAACTCGACCCACAACGTCGGAAATGATCCGGTTCATTGATGAGTATCGTGATCGTTTCTCGATCGAGTTCATTTGTTCGACGTTGCGAATCAATCGTGAGGGCGGTTTTATCACCTCGCGCGGGTATCGCCAATCAAGAGCTCGTGGACCCAGCGCCCGCAGGCTTCGTGATGCTGTTCTTGCAGAACACATTCGCTGATAATTACGGCGTGTACGGCATCCGTAAGATGTGGCACGCGCTGCGCCGCGAAGGAATCGACATTGGACGTGAGCACACTGCTCGCCTGATGCGCCTTGCTGGAGTCAGTGGCAAAGGTTAGGGTCGGTCACCTGTGACTACTTGTAGATCTAAGGGACCGGACACTCGCCTTGATCTGGTGAATCGTGAGTTCAAGGCCCCTGGGCCGAACAGGTTGTGGGTGGCTGACATTACGTATGTACGTACCAGGAAAGGATTCGTGTACACCGCTTTTGTCACCGACGTGTACTCCCGCAGAATCGTTGGGTGGGCGTTGTCTGATTCGATGCGAACTGAAGTCTTGCCGCTGCAGGCGCTTAACCAAGCGATTGTATGTGCGAAGGAAACAACGGGCTTGGTTCACCATGCAGACCATGGATCTCAATACGTCAGCATTGCCTATAACGAACGCCTTGCTGAGTATGGAATTATTGCGTCGACCGGCACTGTTGGTGATTCTTATGACAATGCGCTGGCTGAGAACGTCAACGGTTCCTACAAAAACGAGCTCATCCATACCCGCACATGGAACGATGTTGTCGACGTGGAAATCGCAACCTTCGAGTGGGTGACGTGGTGGAACGAGTCCCGGCTTCATCAGAGCCTGGGCTACCGTACGCCGACCGAGGTGGAGACCAAGTTTTGGGAACATAACCCAGACCACGGGATAATGGAAAACAAGGCACATGCCTAGGAACAAAAACCGGGGCACTTCACCACCATCTTGTTGAGGCCAATGGCTAGGGTAAAAGCGGATTCCGTACTTTCCACCCTGCAAAATGGAAATCTCCATCCTAATACATGATTCTGCTGTTGAATCTGCCAAATAGAAGGGCTGATCAGGTTCGTAATACCACGTTTCAGGCCCTCCAGCGATGCACTCACCAGTGGAGCGCCCTCATATGGGAAAACAGAAAGACAAAAGCATCAAACGTTGAGTACTAGTTCAACACTTGATGCTCTTTCTGTGAAACATTCAGTCAGTGAGCTGAATGGTCAGAGTAGGTTTTCCGAGTCTATTTCTTTCCATCGTTGAGCTGCCGTGCCACGTTGTTTAAATGCGCTTACGAGGTCGCGAGCTACTGCGGGATGTCCTACGATGTGGCTTACTTTTGATAGTAGTTCGTTACTATCAGTCGCTTCTGAGTTGAGGAAATCTAGGATTTCTTGTCGAGTCCTGTATTCTTGTTCGAAGGTGAGGTCATGGCGTAGGCACGCTTTATCCCACGCTTTATGCTCTTCGGGGGCTGAGTTGAGTAGGATTGCGAGCCGTCGTTGGTTAAGTTCTAATTGGGAAATGCGATGCTCGATATTGTCCATGTTTTTATAGGGCCAGCCAAGCAATAACGTCTGCGATCATCAGTGAGTAGGACGTACCGACGATTGGTTCTAGGGCTATTGTGAGCTTTTCTTTCACGATGTGGTGCGCCAGATCTGGTAGCTCTGCTACCTCATCGATTTCGTCGGCAATTTCGTCACTATGCTGCAGAATCTTTTTGCGTGCTCCATCGTCTAGTGCGTCACCAGCTCGCTCGATGAACTTTTCAGGTGTATTGCGGAGTAGCCATGAAATACCCTGTAGGGATTTCTTGGCGATGAATCCTTTAAATCCATACGGCTGCACTTCAGGGGTCTCTGATTTGAAGGTGCTGTGTGCGAGGTTGGAGCTTCCTTGGGTACTTGTCGCAGGCGCCTTCTCAGTTTCTTTTTCTGTAGCGTTAGCTACTGCGAATTGTCCAGAAGATGCAAGAAGTGTGCCTGCGACAATCATGGCGGCGATGCGGTGTTGTTGTTTTTGCATGTTAAATATGCTTTCCGTAGATTGGCAGTGGTGCTAATAATGATAACTTCTACCGAGCTATCGCGCAGGCCGAATTTCGGCGATCTAAGATTGCTTCGGTAACCAACCTTCAACTTCCTCACACCTAGTGAATGGGGTGAAGGAAGTCAATTGAAGTGCCCCAGATTTTCCCATCTGCTCAGACGGAACAAAACCTGGGGCACTTCAGGCCTCATTACTTTTGCGGAGGCGCTTGTACTCATTGATGTTTTCTGGGCACACAGGGATATTGTGCCTTGGCGTAAGCCCTGTGGCTAGATCCCCGCCGGCGAACTGCTTCCGCCAACGCTTAAACGAGCTATAACTGACACCGATGGAGTCCAAGTACTTCCGGCGCTGCCCATGTTTAACCGAGTAGTACTCAAGTGTTGCGACCGGCTATTTGGTAGCAGTGTCGTGACTATCTGGTAGCGCTTCAGTGAGTATCTGGTAGCAGCTCGCGGCGCTCGGGGTGATACTTCCGGTAGCCGCACCACTCGGGTGCGGCGCGTACTGGAAGGAGTCCGCTGATGACGGATTACCGTGCGGTGATGACGCTGCTGATTAGGAAGCGTTCTTACCGCCAGATTGAAGACCAGCTCGGGTGCTCGCACCGCGCGATTTCCCGAGCGAACCAAGCGCTGCGAAGCCTTGGCCTGACTACTGCCCAGCAGGTCGCGGCGTTGACGAATGACGAGCTAGACGAGATATTCGTTGATAAACGCACCAGCGGTCAAGGCGAGTTCGTCCCGATTGACTTTGACGCGGTCGTCAAAGCACGCACAGGGCGTGTGAAGCAGACACTGCAAGTATTGTGGGCTCGCTACACCACCACCCCCACCCAGCCGGGCCAGCGT